>JAAYTY010000099.1 GCA_012523605.1 Candidatus Fermentibacterota bacterium | reverse complement strand
GATCGTAAGCATTCCAACCAACGGCACGCTCACCGAGAACATCTGCTCCGGGGTGTCAGAGATGCTCGACAGGCTTCCTCGGCGAGTCAGGCTGGAAATAGAACTCTCGCTCGACGGGATCGGCGGCGCACACGACTTCGTCAGGGGAGTCGAGGGATGCTTCGACCGGCTCGTGCGAACGGCGGAGCGCCTGCGTCGCATCAGGGACGGGGCCGGCGGGCGGCTGACGATCAAGACCGTGACCACGGCGGTGCGCTCGAACGAAGCCTCGCTCCGTGAGATCGTCTCCTTCGGCAGGAGAGAGATCGGTGCCGACAGGGTGGTCCTCTCGCCGCCGCACGGAACGGGCCCGGTCGAAGACGAGATCCGGTCCCTTGATTTCTCCGTGTACTCCGCGTCGGCGGACGAGGTGTACGCCGAAGAGGTCCGAAGGTCCCCGGCCTTCATGGACAGGGTGTTTTCGGCGGTCCAGCTCGAAGCCGCTTCCACGATGAGGCGCATTCATGAAGGGACTGGAGCTGTTCCCTGCCCGGGCCCGGACTCGATCTGCGTGATCGCCGAGGACGGCTGGGTCTTCGCCTGCGAGGACGTGAGATTCCCCCTGGGCAGGATTCAGGACCACGGCTATTCCCTGCAGAGGGTGCTCGCAGGAGGAGCGGCGCACCGGTTCAGGCGCGGGATCCGGGGCTGCCGCCGCTGCGTGTGGCCCTGCGGGGTCCTTGCCCGGATGGTCACCGACCCGTCGGTCATGGTGCGTTCCGCTTCGAGCGCCCTTGTTCGGAAGGCTGAACCGCGTCGGAGAGTCGCTTCATTCGATCCTGACGCCGGAGAATGCCGTATGGAAGACATCTGAGCGCGGCATTCCCCGGCAAACAGGAAGCTCGGGAGGAAGGGCCTATGAGATACGCTCTGTTCGTGCTTCTCGCAGCTGCAATCCCCGGCGTGCGGGCTCAGTCCGCCCCCGGGCTCGAGGCGCCGAGAGCCGTCTGCCCGGTGGTGGAAGATGCGCTGATCGGGACATGGCGGCTTTACGACATCGAGGAGAACGCCTTCGAGCCCACGGGATCGGCGGACATCGGGATCGGGCCCGACGAGTTCTGCATGTCGGGCGCCAGGATGCTGCCGAACTCCGAAGAGGACACGTGGTTGTACGTCGCCGACGGGATAATCGGAGAGAACACCGACCTCTACTTCTTCACGCTGTTCTTCTACACCTACTACCCCGAGCAGGACATCCTCGTGATCGCCGACTTCCCGTCACCCGGGATCGGGATGCCGGGGGTGGCGGTGCTCAAGAGGATCCAGTAGAGCAGGAGACCGAAGCCAGTCACGGATTCCGGACGAAGCGGAGCCGACATGGACCGGGAGCGCGCAAGGATCACGGGGATCCACCTGTTCGTCTTCTTCACCGGAGCCGCGGTGATGGCGACCGAGATGTGCGCGTCACGCTTCCTCGCACCCTGGTTCGGGACTTCGATGATCATCTGGTCGGTTCTCATCTCCGTGATACTGGGAGCGATATCTCTGGGCTGCTGGCTGGGGGGCAGGCTGGCCGACCGCAGGCCTTCGTGGAGGCTTCTGTACTCCATGCCCCTCGCCGCGGGAGTGATGACCGGATTCATACCCCTGGCCGGGAGGGCGGTGTTTTCGGGACTCACCGCGGGAATCATGAGAACCCCGGTGGAGATGATCGCCCTCTCCTTCGCCGCCGCGGCCCTCGTGTTCGTTCCTCCGGTTCTGGTCCTGGCCATGATCGGCCCCTTCGTGATCCGCCTTCTCGCCCGCGAGGGGACCACCGGCCGCACCGCCGGGTCGCTCTCCGCTGTCTCGACCCTGGGCAGTATCGCCGGGACACTGGTGCCCGCACTGGGAACGATACCCTTCCTCGGCACCAGGGAGACCATGCTTGTTTCGTCGCTGCTGCTGATCTCCCTCGGCCTGGCCGGGCTCTCGGGCAGGCCGCGCAAGGTGGTCGCGCTCCTTCTGCTTCCACCGGCGGTGTGGCTCCTCACCGACGGTCCCGTCAGGGGCGGTTCCTCCGTAGTGCGGGAGGAGGAGACTCCGTACCAGTACCTCCAGGTCCAGCGCAGGAGCGACGGTTCGACCGTTCTGATAGTCAACGAGGGCGGGGGAATACAATCCGTTGCGCGCGAGGGGGACAGCCTCCGCCCGGCAAGCACATACTACGAGAGCTATCTTCTCCTCCCCTACATGTCACGCCGGGAAGACGACCCGGACGTCCTGGTGATAGGGTCGGGGGCGAGTACGATACCTCACTGGCTGGTCGAGTACGTGAAACCGGACTTCCGGGAAATGACAGTAGATGCGGTCGAGCTGGACGGCAGGGCGGTCGAACTCGGATACGAATGGTTCGGTACGGAGCCGGGCGACGCGAGTTTCATTGTGGCGGACGGCAGGGTCTTCGTCGAGAGGGCGGCGCGAACCTGGGACATCATCATCTCGGACACCTACAGCAACCAGATATACATCCCGTTCCATCTCGCCACCCTGGAGTACTTCCTGGCTCTGAAGGAGCGGCTGTCTCCCGGCGGGATCGTGGCCATGAACGTGAATGCCATCGATATCGATTCCGCCCTCCTGCAGTCGGTCGGAAGGACCCTGGCCGAGGTGTTCGACCATGTGTATGTCGCACGCGTGTCGGACGGTTACAATTTCATGTTCATAGCGTCCGACCTGCCGCTCCGGCCCCCGCCGGCAGACTCGATGGCGCTCTGGAACCCGGCGCTGGAGGAGACGGCCAGGCTCTTCGAACCGCTCATGGAACCGTTCCATCCGCGGGGAGGCGTGGTGCTGACGGACAACAGGGCTCCGGTGGAGCTAATGACCGATGTCATGATACTGGAGGCGGCGGCGGGTGGTATCCGCTAGATAGGGCTTCCACACGGGGGTGTTGATTGCATATCGATGGAAGGCTTGAGGTATGAAAGGGATCCACAGTTTCGACAGGGATCCCTGCCTGGCTGTGTTGAAAACCCGCGTCGCCTTCTGCGAACCCGGAGGCGGCGGCCTCTTCAGCGCGGTTTTCGAGGACACGATCTTCCATCCGGAGTCGGGGGGCCAGCCTTCGGATCGGGGCACCGTGGCGGGCGTCGAACTTGCCGGAGTCCTGCCCGGAACCGGCGGCGAGGTGGTGCACCTCCTGCCCGCGCCCGTCTCGGGCGAGGTGGAGCTGGTGCTCGACTGGCCGAGGCGGTTCGATCTCATGCAGCAGCACACCGCCCAGCACATGCTCTCCTGTCTTGCTCTCTCCCGCTTCGGCTGGAGGACTTCCGCATTCCACCTGGGGGAATCGCGAAGCGACATAGAGCTGGAGGTCCCGTCGCTGGCCTTCGAGGATCTTGCGCCCCTGGAGGACGCGGTCAACGACGTGATCCTGGAGAACAGGAGGGTGACCTGGCGGCACGCCGCGCCCGAAAGTGTCGACATGTCGGAGGTCAGGTCCCGCAGGTTGCCGAAGGATCCGGTGAACTGCATGAGGCTGGTGGAGATAGAGGGCCTGGACTGCAACAACTGCGGAGGAACCCACGTCAGCTCGACGGGACAGGTGCGGCTGGTGAAGCTCACCGCGACCGAACGGCTCCGCGGAGGCACCAGGGTGTTCTATCTCGCCGGGAATCGTGCGCTGACCTGGACCGGCGAGGCCATGCTGCGCGAGAGGAGGCTGTCACGCGCTCTCACCTGCTCCCCGGCCGAGCAGGCCGACTCGGTGGAAAGGCTGCTCGAACGGCTGAAGGATTCCGAACGGAGAGCGAGAGCCATCTCGACGGAGCTGGCCGGAATCCTCGGCAGGGAAGCGGCGGCGGGCGATGGCGGGGTCGAACATCTGCACAGAGACGAGCCCGACATGGAGTTCCTGAGAACAGCCGCGGACACCGCGCTCTCGGTCAGGCCCGGGTGCAGGCTGCTCCTCACGGGAGGGCGGATGGAGGGGGTGTTCCTGGTAGCCGGTCCGGTTGATTGGACTGCGGAAGCCGGCCCTCTTGCCGCGCGCATCCTGGAGGGGCGCGGAGGGGGTAGCGGCCCGCTCTACCAGGGCAGGGCTTCACGCCTCGACAGAACCGGGGAGGCGCTGGATGCGCTCCGCGGCCTGAAAGACCCCCGGGGCTGACTGATCAGGGCATCGGTATGACGAAAATCTGCTGGTAGAGCTCGGGATCCAGCGAGTATGCGTAGATCGCCCCCGAACCGGGCTCGAAGTCCCAGTACCTTCCCTCGGTGCCGACGCCTTCGATCTCCGCGGTGAACAGCAGGGAGCCGTCTGTGCTCCACACGTCGAATACCGCTCCGTCAGTCGAGCCCCTCTGCACCCAGACCCTGTCCTCCCCGTCGAAAAAAACCCCGATGACCTGGTCGCGGTCCGGGTCGGGATCGTAGTCGATTGCCACCCCGCTCGCGCCCATGCTCTGCATCATGCCCTCCACGAAGGTCTTCTCGTCGAGGATCTCCTCCTCGCTCTTGGGGACGACTGGGAGGTCCCTGGTCAGCGTTCCCAGGGGATTTCCCGAGGCATCGAAAAGCCGGACCTCGTAGGCTTCGCTGCTTCGCCGCGCCATCGCGACCATTCCGTCCCTTCGAGCGTCGAAGGTGTAGCCGAAGAACGACTCCCTCAGGATCATCGTGAGATTCAGCGGATCGAAGGGGAAGGAGTTCTGGTAGTACACGACGGCGGGCTCGTTCGATTCCTCGTATCTGCATATCCTGACGCCGACGGTTATCTCCTGCCCGCCCTCCGAGGGGGGCGTGACGTCGAGCTTCAGAGCCACGTAGGCGTTCGAATCGGCGCCTTCCATCATCAGGGGCGGGTTGTTGGTGAACTCCGCGCTCAATCCCTCCCAGGTTCCTTCAGGGAGGAACTGCTGTATCCCCCCGTTGAAGGGCGAACACACCGAGATCCTGCCGTCTCCGAGAACGGCCATCGCGAACGGGCTCATCAGTTCTCCGGGCCCGCCGCCCTCCCTGGATATGACGCGGACGAGTTCCCCCTCCCTGCTGAAGACCCTCACGTTGCAGGCGGCTCTGTCGAGAACATAAAGGAGGCCGTCCGGGCCGAACTCGATGCTGGTGATCGAGCCGAAGACGTAGTTGCTGTCGCCCATCTCCACACCGATCGAGTCCACGATCATCAGAGGAACGGACTCCCCGGCGGAAGGCGCCTCCGACGGCCCTCCCCCGCACGAAACCGCGACGGCGCCGATCGATGCTGCGAACAGGATCCTGTTCATCTGAATCCTCCCTGCGGAACCTGTGGAGCTTTCCGTTCACGCGACGGACCTTCATGGCCGGCGCCGCCTGCGATCGAAAGACGCGGACGGCGCGCCCAGCGTAACAGGAGATCCCGGAGGCTGCGATCGAGACCTCGCGAAGGCGGACTCCATCGGTTCTCCCGACCGGGTCCGGGCCGGGTCCCCTCCCCGCAGGATCTGTTTGCGGTGATAATCATTCTTCCAGGACGGTCGAGCGATGAAAGAGGCGGAATGAGCGACGGACCCCCGATCGACAGGCTTACGGGGCTTCTCACCAGGGACGCCCTGGACGCGCTCGACGAGACGTTCCGCGTACGCCCCGCGGGGGTTTCCTGGTCGATCATCATGGCCGACGTAGATGATTTCAAGATGATAAACGACGTACACGGCCATCTCGCGGGCGACCGGGTGCTCCAGCAGGTATCCTTCCTGCTTCTACGGACCGTCAGGGAGACTGATCAGGTCGTCCGCTTCGGCGGAGACGAGTTCCTGGCCATACTCCCGCACACCACCGCGACGCAGGCGGCGAACGTGTGCCAGCGCTTCCTCGAAGACGTTTCGCACGAGATCTTCCAGCACGGCCAGCGGGTTGGCGTGAGCATGGGGCTCGCCGAGTCGGCCGACTCCGACCGCGAGATCTCCCAGGTGGTATCCAGGGCGGACAGCGCTCTCTACGAGGCAAAGGCCCTTGGAAAGAACAGGTTCTCCTTCTACAGGGAGAAGTCGAGGCGGACCGGCAGGTTGTCATTCGACCACTTCATCGACCGCCAGGACCAGCTCAGGAAACTGCGCGGTGTTCTCGACGAGGTTCTCGAGGGCGGCAGCAGGGCCGTCCTCCTCACCGGCGAGCCGGGCGTCGGGAAGAGCCGGCTGGCCGCGGAGCTGCGTCACTACTGCAGCTATCGCGAATGCTCCTTCGTTACCGCGAAATACGACGAGATAGGCGGTCCGGGACCTTTCGCCACCCTTTCTGCGCCTCTGGACGGGCTTGTGGGAGGCATGGACCCCTCCAGAGGAGATGCCCTGAGGAAGTTCGTGGGGGAGGTTCTTCCCGAGACCGCCGCGCTGTTCCCGGCCGCGTCCCTCGCGGTCTCGAAGGAGGCGCCTCCGCCCGAATGGGCCAGAGCCCGGATCTTCTACGAGCAGATGTCGCGCATGGTGAGCGGGATCATCTCGGCCAGACCTCTCGTGTTCTTCATCGACGATCTCCAGTGGGCCTATCCGCAGGATCTGGATCTCATAGGGTTCCTTGCCCGGACCGCCGGGTGCGGAAGGATCATGTTCCTGTTCGGGATGAGGAGCCCCGTGGAAAACGAGAAGGCCGCATGGGAATGGATGAAGGGGCTCATGCGCCTTATAGCGGTTGAGCGGATCGACCTGCATCCGCTGGAGCGGGAACATGCGGCCAACCTCGTGCTCCTCGCACTGAAGGATCCCAGGGTGCCGCAGGAACTCCTCGACAGGATCACCTCTGCGAGCGGCGGGAATCCCTTCTATCTCAGGGAGCTTCTCAGATCGCTCACGGACAGCGGGGCGATCAGACAGGACTCTGGCAGGTGGTCCTGCAGGCTCGACGACTCCTTCGAGCCGCCCGAGGATGTGACCCTTGTCGTGAAGTCGAGGCTGGACAGGCTCGAGAGGGTCTCGCGGGAGGCTCTGCGGATGGGAGCCCTCATTCCGGGGGGCTTCCTCGCGCAGGACATCGCCTTCATGATGGAAACAGACCAGGTGGAAGCCGAGCGGGCGCTGGAAGATCCGTCGAGGGCCGAGCTGATCTTCACCGGCTCGGAACCAGGCGAAGCTCCGGAATACAGGTTCGTTCACGACTGCGTGAGAAGCGTTCTCGTCTCCGAGATCTCGCCCGGGCTCAGGAAGCAGCTTTATTCCAGACTCGCCGCGCGGCTCGAGGAGATCCTCGAATCGGGGCATCCCGAGCTGCTCCGGAAGGTCGCCTACTGCTATGGCGAGGGCGTGCCCACTGGAAAGGCCGCCCGCTACGCATCGAGGGTCGCGGCAGAAGCCGCTGACAGACAGGCGACCTTCGAGCAGGCTTTCTGGCTGGAGAGATTCCTCGGCCAGGCGGAGGCCTGGGGCGGGGCGGAAGAGGCGGAGGTTTTCCGGGCGCTGATGGATCTGGCGAACCTGCACATCATGCACGCGAAGTACGCCGAGGCTTCCAGAGTGCTCGAGACGGCCGCGGGCCAGGCGTCGGACCCGCGCCGCCTCGGCGAGGTCCTGGCCGCGAAGGGATATCTGCTGGCGGACAGCGGAGACCTGCTCCGGGCGGCCGAGGCGTTCGAGAAGGCGGTCGAATCCCCTCTGGAGCCGGAGAAGCTGGCCAGGGCTCTTCTGAGGTTCGCATACGTGCGCTATCTCGCCGGAGAAATCGATTCGGCGAAGAACCTGGTCCGGAGGGTGAGGGACACCGCTCCGGGGGTGGCGGATAGGAATGTCGCGAAGCGGCTGGAGGCTTCCTGCCTGAACCTGAGCGGGATCATAGAGCACTTCGCCACCGGTTCGCAGGAGAGCCTGGACTCGATCCGGAAGGCCGCCGCGATCTACGAGGAGACCCGGGACGCCCTCAGCAGGGCCAGGGTGCATCTGAACCTCGCGGCGATGCTGGGCGACTCGGGAATGTGGGACGAACAGATCAGGCTGCTCCGGGGATGTCTGAGGGTCTTCACCGAGGTCGGCGACGCCCAGTCGCTCATGATCACGTGCATGAATCTCTCCGCCGTGCACAGGTCGCTCAACCAGCTCGAAATCGCGGAGGATCTCGCGAACAGGGCGCTCGAGCTGGCCGAGGCGGCCGGCAGCATGCCGAGACAGGCGGGTGCGATGTCGGCCGTCGCCGCGATAGAGCGCCGGCGCGGCAACCATGGCAGGGCGGCTGAACTCGCGGCGCGGGCGGTCGAGATGGCAGCGGCCACGGGGCAGGCTCCCCTGGCGGTCGGCTGCATGCTGGAGAGCGCACTGGCTCTTTCGGCCGCCGGCGAGCCCCTGAGGGCGGATGGAATCCTCGGGGAGGCCGAGAGCCTGCTCGAGAAGGCCGAGTTCAGACCGCAGTTCATGCCAGCTCTCCTCTTCGCAAGAGGCGTGGTGCTCTATTCGAACGCCACTGTCGTGGACGAGGAGCAGAATGAGCAGGCTCTCGCTCTGTTCAGGGAGTTCCGGCTTTCGAGCCCTGCGGCCGGCGACCCCCTCGACCTCCTGGAGGCGATGTATTATGAGGCCGAGTGCCTCCAGCGCCTGGAGAGGGATGACGAACTGCACGGCATCCTCGCCTCCTCCGCCGCGCTTGCCGGACGCCTGGCGGACGGCATCGAGAACCGCGCCTCGCGCGCAGACTTTCTTTCGACTCCTTTCATCGTCAGGCTCATCGAGATGTGCTCCAGGGAGGGCATCGAGGCTCCGTCGAGCGACCTGCTTCCCGCGAGCTCAGAGCCGGAGGACTTCTGACGCCCGGACTACCGGGTCCCGCCGAAGCGCCTTAATATCACGGGTGTCCCGCAGTCACGGGGGTGCGCATGGGGTCCGACGCTCCTCAGGACAGGCTGACGGGTCTGCCCACCCGGGCGGCTCTGGACGAACTGGACCGGGGCTTTCGCAGGCGTCCCGCCGGGGAGCCTTGGTCGGCCCTTGTGATAGACG
>JAAYTY010000098.1 GCA_012523605.1 Candidatus Fermentibacterota bacterium | reverse complement strand
TCCTCGGCGATGAAGGGGGTCATTGGAGCCAGCATCACCAGCAGGTCGTGAAGGCATCTCCGCCAGAGATCACCCGAGGAACCGGCCCTTCCGCGGACCGTCTGGAGGAAGTTCACGAGCTCCATCATAGCGGCGACGGCGGTGTTGAACTGGAAGGTATCGATGTCGGAAGTGACCTTCCTCACCGTCCTTGCGAGCATGTACCTGATCTCCCTCTCGAATGCGGCGTCGGGAGGCTCCGCCTCGGCCCCTGCGGTCTCCAGCACGAGGTTCCAGAGCCTGCGGAGGAATCGGTAGGTGCCCGCTATCCCATCCTCGCTCCATTCGAGCTCCGCCTCGAAGGGACCCATGAAGAGAATGTACAGCCTCAGTGCATCGACTCCGTAGCGGTCCGCCATCTCGTCGGGTGTGACTACGTTCCCCCTGGACTTCGACATCTTCTGGTGGTCCGCGCCCAGGAGCATGCCCTGGTTCTTGAGCACGGTGAACGGCTCGTCGAAGTCCAGCATGCCGGCGTCGTGCATCACCTTCGTCCAGAAGCGGGCGTACAGGAGGTGCATCACCGCGTGCTCGGCGCCCCCCACGTAGAGATGCACCGGGAGCCAGTAGCGGACGGCCTCGGGATCGAACGGCCTGTCCTCCTCGTGCGGCGAGGCGAACCTGAGGAAATACCAGGAGGAGCAGGCGAATCCCGCCATGGTGCTGGTGTCCCTGGAGGCGGGTCCGCCGCATGACGGGCAGGTCGTGGAAACCCATCCCTCCGCCCTGGCGAGAGGGGATCTGCCCGAATCGTCCGGCTCGTAGCTCTCCACCTCGGGCAGGAGGACCGGGAGGTTCCTGTCGGGCACCGCGCCGCACTTCGCGCAGTGGATGACGGGGATGGGCGCTCCCCAGTACCTCTGTCTGCTGACCAGCCAGTCTCTGAACCTGTACCTGACCACCGGGGCGCCGAAGCCACCTTCAAGAGCCCGCGCGGCCATGGCTGTCCTCGCGGCGGCGGAGTCGAGGCCGCTGAACTCTCCGCTCCGAATCAGCATGCCGTCTGCGACGACGGCGGCCTCCTCCGAACCCCTCGGCACTCCTCCGGGAGCAACGACTTCGACTATCGGTATCCCGTATTTCCTTGCGAACGCGTGGTCGCGCTCGTCGTGAGCGGGAACGGCCATTATCGCCGCCGTGCCGTAGCCGGAGAGGACGTAGTCCGCCACCCAGACCGGAATCCTGGCTCCGTTGAAGGGATTGACCGCATAGGAACCGGTGAAGACCCCCGTCTTGTCCTTCTCGGCAGCGGACATCCTCTCCCTGTCGGTGCGGGCGGCCGCCCTGGCGACGTAGGCCTCGACCTCGTCCCTCCTAGAAGGGTCGCACATCGCCGGAAGCCCGGGGTATTCAGGAGCCACGACGCAGAAAGTCGCACCGAAGATCGTGTCCAGCCTCGTGGTGAAGACCTTCAAGGGAACCGCTCCGGAGGGGCTCTCGACGGTGAACGTCACCTCGGCGCCCTCGGACCGTCCGATCCAGTTCCTCTGCATCGCCTTGATGCTCTCGGGCCAGTCGAGCCCGTCGAGTCCGGACAGGAGCCTCTCCGCATAGGAGGTTATGCGGAAGTACCACTGTCTGAGCCTCTTCCTCGTCACGTCTCCACCGCATCTCCGGCATGCGCCCCCGGCGGCCTCCTCGTTGGAGAGCACGATCCTGCATGACGGGCACCACATCTGGTCGTTCTCGTCCTGGTAGGCAAGCCCCCTGTCGAAGAGGAGATTGAAGAAGAACTGGGTCCACCTGTAGTAGGAGGGGGACGAGGAATCTATCTCCCTGTCCCAGTCGTAGGTGCACTCGATGAGCTTCATCTGCCTGCGATAGGTGTCGGTGTTCCGTCTGGTCACGATGCTGGGGTGGACGCCTGTCTTTATCGCGTACTCCTCCGCGGGCTGGCCGAACGCATCCCAGCCCATCGGATGAAGCACATTGAACCCGCACATCCTCTTCTTCCTGCTTATCACGTCGGTTGGGACATAGTTGCGGCAGTGGCCGACGGACAGGCCGGCGCCGGAAGGGTACGGGAAGAAGTCGAGGCAGTAGAAGGCTGGAAGCCCCGGATTGCAGCCGGTGGCATTGAGCCCCATGCCCTGCCACACCGGTCTCCACCTCTCCTCGATCACTTTGAAGTCATAGGTTTCCAAGCGGCTACCTCCGGACACGCATCGAGATGTCAACGCCGGGCTCGTGAAGCCTTATTATCCGAAATCCAGGATGCCGGATGCCACCCCCGGCCCGACTCCCTGCCGCGCTTGGCCCGCTCCCCGTCTCCAGTCTAGATTCATGATCTATCGGGAGGTTCGGAGGAGTGGATGGCTGACACTGCGGCGGCATTCCCCGCCAGGTCATGGGCAAGGCTCGTGTATCGCCCGGGCAGCGGGATAATACAGGCTCTGGGAGACTGCGACAGGGTCTTCGGGGCTTCGGCACGGAGCCTGGTGGAGTCCAGGGATCCTCTCAGGCTCATTCCAGCGAGGCTGGCATCCGTCCTCTCCTCGGGAGTTCCCGAGTCCCCCATCCTGCTCTCCTTCGGGAATCTGACTGGAGTGGTCGTCCCGTTCGCAGTCCAGGCCGAGATAATCCTGTTCGAGGTCGAGGGACAGGGCGACCGGACGGGGTTCCCGATGGATGATCTCGGAGCCGGGGTGCTCGGGCTGGACAGGGCCGGGATGATAAGGCTCTGGAACTCGACGATGAGCGAGATGTTCTCGCTTCCCGACGAAAGCCCTCTCGGCAGGAGCATCGAGTCGGTACTCCCGCCTCCGCTGCTCCAGTCCTGGAGCGGGGTCGTCGCCAGCGCGCTCGACGGCAGGCAGGTCCGGGTGGAGATAAGGCCCAGCCAGAACAAGCGCATCGAGGGAACCTTCAGAATGGGCGGCACGGGTATCGTAGGAACCCTGTTCGACACCTCCGACGGATTCGAGATCGAGCGGAGACTGCGAACCGCGCGGAGGATGAACCAGACCTACCTGCAGGCGGTCAGAGCGGGGATAGTGCTGTTCGACCAGGATTACAGGCTCCTGGTTGCGAACCGCGCCTTCGGAGCGCTTTTCAACCTGCGCGAGGGACTCATCGGAATGCCCCTCTACGACATCGTTCCCAGGGAGAGCTTCGCGGAGCTCGAAAAGCTCTCCCGGAGGCTTTTCGACGGCGAACAGGACGCTCTCTCCGTCACGGTGTCCTACACCGACAAGGACGGCACGGGAAGGTCGGTGCTCCAGACATTCCGTCCGGTGCGTTCCGAGGACGAGGAGAGTTTCATGGTGGTCGGCGTGTTCGAGGACGTCACGGACCAGATGAATGTCATCCTGGAGGCCGATCGCTGCAGGGCGAGCCAGGAAGAGATGGCGGCCCTGATGAAGGCCATCTCGAACAGCCGTCTCCCCGCCAACGCGACCGGGCTGGCCGAGCAAGCCTGCAGGGCTCTCTCGGCCACCGCCTCGGCCATCTACCTCTTCGAACCCTACAGCACCACGAGGCTCGCCGGCTGCTCGGGTTCGTGGAGCGCGTTCCTGCCCGATGACTTCTCTGAACTCCGCCTGCCGCCGTCGGTTTGGAACACTTCCCCCTGGAGCATGCTCACAGGCCCGGAACTCGGGCTCCTCAGGGGAAGGGTTGAATGCTGCTGTGTCTTCCCGATGGGCCAGGGAAGCGCCAACAGGGGTTTCCTGGTGGCCGGGTTCGACAGCCCGGAGGAGGCCGGGAAAAGCCTTCACGCCGGCAGCATGGCTTCCGATCTCATCAGGTCGAAGCTCGAGACTTCCGGCATGTCCTCCCAGCTCGAGCAGATGACGTACCTGCTGGAGAAGCAGAGGCGCTTCTTCAGGGATGCCATCTCCATGTTCGACACTCCGGTGGCGGTTTTCGGCGAGGACTGGCGGGTTCTGCACTGGAACAGGGCCATGGAAAACCTCACGGGATGCCCCGCAGAAACGGCGAAGAAGAGGTCGAGCATGGTAATAGACATGCTGTTCGGACCCGTGGGCGGCGTGGCGTCGGCGAGGAGGATAGCCCGCAGAGGCCTTTCGGGGGGTGCCCCCGCCTCCTGGGAGATCCGGAGGGTGGACGGCACCGCAGTGTCCACATCATGGCGAATGGCGCGCGTCGATGCGGCCGAAGGAGATGTCGTCGAATCCGTTACGCTCCTGGCAGGCATTCCGGAACAGCCGTGCTCGGAGGGCGACTCCGGCGCGCTGTCGAACGAGGGTTTCGATTCCCTCGGCAGGAGTCTCATCAGGCTGGTGTCCGCGAGGTCGGCCGCTCAGCTCGCGGAGGCTCTGGCGCTCGCCGCATCCGGGATGTCGGGGGGCGCCAGCGCGGTCGTCGAGATCGATTCGCCCGACGGCGCCGTCAGGGCGAGGCATTCCCTGGGGTCGGACGAGGACACTCAGAGCTGGTCATCCTTCCCGATACAGATGGGATCCGTGCAGTACGGAAGCCTGATGGTAGACGGAGTCTCGCACGGAGCCCTGCTAGCCGATTTCACGAGAGCCGCCGCGAGGGTCATCGAGAATCTCGACGAGACGAGCCTCGGCGCCGTGGTCTCCGCGGTGTTCGCCGGCGCCGGTTCGAGATTCGCCGTCTGCGATCACAACGGAAAGCTCATCGATGCGGACGCAGGATCCGAATCGGGCGGCCGGAGGGCGTCAGCCACCGTCGCCCAGTTCTTCGGAGTGGCAGAAGAGCTCGCCGTGGAAACGATCAGGGCCGCCATCAAGCAGGGCCGCAGCGCGATGGACGACGGCAGGGGCGGAACGGTGGTCATGAGCTCTCTGGGCATCCCGGGAGGCTCGAACGTGGTATTCGCATGGAAGGCGCCGTCGGGAACGCGGCTTGACCTGCTGTCGGGCCACCCCCTCTCGGGACCTTCCGGTCTCTCGGCAATCGCGGCGGCGCTTCCGGGAGCGATAGGCAGACTGCGCGACAGGCTCCAGGGCATATCGAGGCTTCTCGCGGGAGACGACCCGGTGAGACCCGAGATAGCATCCGCCTGTCTCGAAGCGTCCGCTCTCCGCAAGATGTCCCACTACATGGGTCTGTTCTCCAGATGCCTCAATCCGTGCGACGGAGCCTGCAGGGCGGGCGAGGTGCTCGACAGGGTCGTGGACCTCTGCGTCAGGCGGGGGAGGCGTCCCCCCGACCTCTACATTGAGGGCGACATCCCCGAGATCGACATCGAGCCGGGCATCCTGACGGAGATCCTAGATCTGCTGTGCGAGGCGGGCGGCTGCGGAGGTCAGGTGGAGATCAGGGTCAGGCACTCGACTCAGGCGCTCATGGCTTCCCCTTCCGGAAGAAGCGGCATGCCCCTGGTGCAGTTCGCGGTCTCCTGGAGGACTGCGCGGGCTGCCTGCGTTCCGCTGGGCGAAGCGCTCGAATCAGCGTGCAGGGGCGTCTTCGACACGGGCACCGAGCTCGCGCTGGCCGGTCTCGCCCTCCGGATGTGCTCCTGCGATCTGTCGCCAGGCGAGGACGGGCTTTCCGCGACCGTATCCATCCCCAGGATCTAGGCGGCATGCTCGCCGCAGTTGCACCTCTTCCCGACGAAGTCCATCTTACGCCCATGCCGGAAGGAGGCCGCGCGTGGAGAGCACCTTCGTCATCCTCAAGCCCAACGCAGTACAGCGCGCTCTAGTGGGAGAGATCACGTCAAGATTCGAAAAGCGCGGCCTGAGGATCGCCGCGCTGAAGATGGTATCGATGAACAGGGACCTCGCCCTGCGGCTCTACAGCGAGCACGAGGGCAAGCCCTTCTTCGCCGATCTGATCGCCTTCATAACCAGCGGCCCGTCCGTAGTGATGGTCCTCGAGGCCGAGCATGCCGTTTCGATTGTGCGGAGCATGATCGGGTCCACGGACCCTGCTGTGGCTCCACCCGGGACGATCAGGGGCGACTACGCGGTCAGCACCGGCCACAACATGATCCATGCCTCGGATTCCATCGGCTCCGCCCGCAGGGAGATCGAGATCTTCTTCACGGCCGGGGAACTCAGCGACTACTCACTCGCCGTGAAACCCTGGCTGTAGCCGGCCCGGCAGGGAGCCCGCCGGAATCCGCCGCTCAGAGCGCGAGCGTCAGCCCGGCTGCGAAGACCGAAAGACGATCGGTCACATCCTCGAAGCCTTCGAATCCGAAGGCCGTAGTCTCCCTCTTGGAGCTGCAGGAAGAGAAGGCGGCCTCGAGCAAGGCTCGCCCGAGCGTGAGCCCCACGCCGAAGGAGAGCCCGAGCCTGCTCCTGCTCTCCGCCGAACTCCCCCTGTCTGAGAAGAAGAAGGAACCCCTGAGCTCCATCTGCCGGCTGGGCGACACCGCCCCCATCAGCCTCCCGGAGATCGTCTGATCCTCGCCGGGATCTATGATCTCCACCTCTCCGCCGAAGGAGCCCTTGAGGCCGCTGCCGGAGAACAGGAGGGCGCCGGCCGCCACCCTGGCCGGATACCTGTCCGAACCGGAAGTCCAGGAGACGCCGATCGAGTTGAGATCGAACGGAATGGAGACTCCGGCGTGGACGGCCACGGACGATTCCTCCCAGGTGACAGTGGAAGTAGAATCGTCCTCCCCCTCCCAGTCGTCGTACTCGTACTCGCCCTTGCCGCTGCCGAATCTGGGGCCTGCCGACGCTCCGAGCAGCAGCCACCGGCGGGCCCTCCACGAGAGGCCTCCGACGGCCTCCCAGAGCCCGCCGGAAGACCCGTAGGTCTCCAGGCCGGTGATCTTGCCGGGCAGTACGGGATCGTCTGCTATGTAATGCAGGCCGTCGTAGGACTGGTCTGTGATCCTGGCGATTCCCGCTCCTGCCGCGAACGAGCCGCCCAGCGGTATCCTCGCCGAGGCGGCGAGCTGGCCCAGGGCGATGTAGTCCCTGGTATGCCTTCCAGTGCTGTCGTCGAGCTGCTCCTTCGCGATGCCGGGACCGATGGACACGGACAGGCCCGTCGTCGAATAGCGGCAGAGATAGGCGGGATTCAGCAACACGCACGCGGGTTCTCCGTAGCTGACGGCCCTCACCCCGCCCAGGGCCAGGGTCGAGGGGGAGATGCCCGGAAGATCGGTCCCGATCCCGATCGCATCCTCGTATCCGAACGACATGGCCGGCCGGGTCGCGGAGAGAACTGCAGCGAGAACGGCCGCCAGGCCTCGGACGCATTCGAAACGGGACATGGCATCTCCCCCCTCCTGGGAGCCGGCCCGAAGGGCCGGGGCTCCCCGGGCTCCTATCTCCTCATTCCGGTGACGTAGTCGTATCCCGCCTCTACGGCTTTCTCGTTGAGGAGGACCATAGCTTCGCTTTCGAACATCGCGGGAAGGAGCCCCTTGATGTCATCCAGTCCGAAGAGGCCGGTCACTCCGGCGAAGGCGCCGACGGCGACCATGCTCTGCACCTTGGTGTTCCCGAGCCCGTCGGCGATCCCCGTTATCGGGACCGCCCATGTTTCGACGTCCTTCCTGCCCGGCTCCACCTCGATCAGCGTGCTGTTGTAGATGAGAGTTCCGCCCGGCTTCAGGATCTGTTCGAACTTCTCCATGCTGGGCCTGTTCATGGCGATCACCACCGTGGGCTGAGTCGCCTCCGGCTCGCCGATGCTCCCTTCACGGATCTTTACCGAGCAGTTGGCCGTCCCTCCCCGCATCTCGGGGCCGTAGGACGGCAGCCAAGAGACATTGTAGCCGTACTCCAGCCCCACGTTCGCGATGGCGGTTCCCGCCGACAGTATGCCCTGGCCGCCGAATCCGGCGATCCGTATGGATGGGTCGGCATACTTTGGATCGACTCTGCGCCTGGCGAGGGCTTTCTGCTTCCCGCCGCCGACGCCCAGCACCTCCCTCACCTTCGCCGGATCGAAGGTCGGTACGGGCCGCTTCATCTCCACCGCCTCGGAACCCCTGTCCCTGAGGGTCCCCAGCGGGAAGACGGGGATCAGCACGTCGCGTATCCACTCCTGCGAGGAAACGGCATCCATCTTCCAGTTGCTGGGGCACATGCTCAGGACTTCCACGAGGGAGAATCCCTTCTTCTCAATCGTGTACTGGATGGCCTTGCGAACCGCCGCCCTTGTCTTCCTGATGTTCGCAGGATCGTGCAGGGAGGTTCTCGCGATGAACACCGGGGCATGGAGCGAGTCGAGGAGCTCGGAGATCTTCATCGGATAGCCGTCGGTCAGCGGGTTCCGGCCGTACGGAGTGGTCGTCGTCTTCATGCCCTCTATGGTCGTGGGCGCCATCTGGCCGCCGGTCATGCCATAGATGGCGTTGTTCACGAAGAATACGGCGATGTTCTCACCCCTGTTGGCCGCCTGGACTATATGGTTCCCGCCTATGGCGGCGAGGTCGCCATCGCCCTGGTAGCTCATGACCACGGCATGCGGATTAGCCCTCGAGACCGCCGTGGCGACGGCCGGGGCGCGGCCGTGCGGCACCTGCAGGTTGCCGGCGTTGAAATAGTAGTAAGCGAAGACGCTGCAGCCCACCGGGCTTATCATGATCGCCCTGTCGGTGATCTCGAAGTCCTCGAGCGCCTCGGCTATCAGCTTGTGGAGTATCCCGTGGCCGCATCCCGGACAGTAGTGCGTCCTGTTCTTCTCGGCGCCGGGCTTGTGCTCGTAGCGGCCGACGAAGCCCAGCGGCTTCCTGAGAACGGCTGGTCTTGCCATCGTCACACTCCGTAGAGCTCGGAGACCCTGTCGAGGATCTCCGCCGCGGAAGGAAGGTTGCCGCCGACCCTGTAGTGGAAATCGGATCTGGCCTTTCCGCACAGGGCGAGGTTGACGTCGTGCACCATCTGCCCGGTGGAGAGTTCCACGGTCAGGATGCCCTTCACACCCCGGTCGGGAAGCTCGGAAATGCGCTTCGACGGGAACGGAAACAGAGTGACGGGTCTCAGGAGGCCGAGCTTCGCACCCTTCGACCTGCCCTCCTCGACAGCCGACCGCAGCACGCGGCTCACACAGCCGTAGCCTATGAGCGCGTACTCCGCGTCGTCCATCATGTACTCCTCGAAGCGGACCTCGTTTTTCTCGATCTCCTCGTACTTCTTCCTGAGTTCGTTGTTCCACCACTCGAGCTCGTCGTGCGCCAGGTAGATGGAGTTGATCAGATGATGGGTGTCCGCCGTGCCCCGGACCGCCCAGCCGCTCTTGTCGGGGAAGATCGTGACCGGTTCGGGAAGCTCGACGGCTTCCATCATCTGGCCGATGACACCGTCCGTCAGGACGAAGACCGGATTCCTGTACCTGTCCGCCAGCTCGAAGGCCAGCATCGTGAGGTCGCACATCTCCTGGCAGGAATTGGGTGCGAGGACTATCACCCGGTAGTTGCCGTGGCCTCCGCCCTTCACAACCTGGTTGTAGTCGCCCTGCTCGGGACCGATGTTGCCAAGCCCGGGCCCGCCGCGCATGACGTCCACCACGACGCAGGGAAGAGCCGAGCCGGCGCAGTAGGAAAGCCCCTCCTGCTTGAGGCTGATGCCGGGGCCGGAGCTCGCGGTCATCACACGCTTTCCACACCCGGCCGCGCCATAGACCATGTTGATCGAGGCCGTCTCGCACTCGGCCTGGAGGAATGTCCTGCCCAGCTTCGGGAATATGGCTGCGGCGGCTTCCGCTATTTCGCTGGCGGGTGTGATGGGGTAGCCGTAGTAGGCCTCGCAACCGGCAAGCGCGGCGCCGCATACCGCGGCGTAGTTTCCCTTCATGAGCTTCCTGGCCATCATTTCACCTCCTCGGGGACGTATCCCTTGAGATAGACCGTGACGGCTCCCGGCTCGGGACAGGTGTAGAAGCAGTTCCCGCATCCGAGGCAGCCCTGGCCCTTGTAGCTCGAGGGATGGAATCCCTTGGAGTTGAGCTTCCCCTGATCGATCTCCAGCACTTTCGCAGGGCACGACGCGACACACAGGCCGCAGCCCTTGCACTCCTCCTGGTCGATCTCGCAGAAGGGGTACCGCCTGTCTTCACCCACAGGTGACCTCCTTGTTCATAACGAAGACCAGCGCGGCTGCGGAACAGCCCCGCCGCGAACTATCAGAATGGAACATCGGCCGGGGTCGGCGGCAAGTCAACGACATCCCGGGGCTTGCATACATGCCTACCGACTGGTATATTCTCCTTCTATCTGGGAGGTGCTGGAGAATGGGTAGAACCATGCGTGACAGCAATATAAGACAGAAGATACTCGCGGCCGCCATGGAAGCTCTGGCCGAGAAGAACTACGCGGGCGTCTCGATGAACTCGATAGCGGAGTCCTGCGGAATAACGAAACCCACCATCTACTACTACTTCAAGAGCAAGCGCGGGCTCTTCACCGCGCTCGCCCGGATGGTATGGGAGGATCTGAAGGACATCGTCAGGAACGAGATCTCTTCCGGACGCACACTAAGGGAGAGCCTCTGCAGAATAGCGGAACGATTCCTCGAGACCCCCCTGACCGAGCCCCGCCGGGCCAAGGTGCACCTCGCCTTCGCCTGGGATCCCAACCTGAGGACCCTTCTGCCGTCCCTGCGCGACGAGATGACGGAGATGCACTCCCTCCTCACCAGGCTGTTCGAGCTCGGCGTCGAGAGGGGCGAGATATCCCCCGCGACCGACATGGACCTCTCCTGCAGGATCTTCGCCTCCGTCATCCACGCCTATCTCGCGAGGGGCATCTACGGGTTCGACTCCAGGGAGCACAAGCCTTCTCCCGGCGAGATCGTCGACGTGCTGCTGCAGGGCCTTGCCGGGTGCGGGGCGAAGGAGGAGAGATGAAGGCGGCGGCGGCGGTCCTCCTGGCCGTACAGGCTGCGTTCTCGATCACTCTCGAGGAAGCCGTCTCGATCGCGCTCTCCAGCAGGGGTGACGTGGGGGCGGCCTGGAGCGGGTACGAGTCGGCTTCGTGGCAGAGACGCTCGGCGGGGCTCTGGTTCCTCCCGAGGGTGAGCGCATCCGGTTCACTGGTGAGGAACCACGACATCCAGGAGATGGAGATACCGGGGATGGGGTCCTTCCCCGTGGGGAGCGAATACAGCTCCTCCGTCGGGCTGACTGCCGCGGTCCCTCTCTTCACGGCCTCGGGCATTGCAGGCGCCGGGCTCGCCCGGAGCGCCGAGACGCTCGCGATGTACAACGCGATCGCCTCCGAGCAGGACGCCGTGCTGCAGGTGGCGTCCGCATTCTACGGAGTCCTGCTGGCCGAGGAGCTTTCTGATGTGGCCCGGGAGGCCCTGGACATCGCCGAGCAGGGCTATGCGCTGGCCGAGCAGAGATACGCCGCCGGGACGATCTCGAGGTTCGAACTCCTGCAGAGCAGGGTGGCCTACGAAACAAGGATCCCGGAGGCGATATCGGCGGCCTTCGGCGTGGAGAATGCGAAATCCTCCCTCGCGGTGGCCCTCGGTCTGCCGGACAGCACCGGGCTCGATCCGGAGGGCTCTCTGGACGACCCCGTCCCCGTCGCCGCCGATGTCGGCAGCATCGAGGAGGCGCGGGAGGTCATGCTCGCCCGCAGTCCCGATCTCGCGGTCGCGGATGGGATGCGCGAGGTGGGGGCCGGCGGCCTGAGACTCGCCGCGGCCTCGTTCGCCCCGACGGTGATGTTCCAGGCGAGCTACGGCTTTCTCGCTCAGGGCGACGACTGGCGGTTCGACCCCGAGGATTACGACCGCTCGTGGACCAGCATGATCTCGGTGCAGATACCGATCTTCGACGGTCTGTCGGACGTGGCGGGCTACAATTCCGCCAGGTCGGACATGCTCTCGAGCGCATGGCGGGCCAGGTCGCTCGAGCAGTACTGCGGCCTCAGGCTGACAGAGGCCTGTAACGCGCTGGAAGAGGCCAGGAGGATGGTAGAGGCAACCGCCTCGACCGTCTCGCAGGCCGAAGAGGGGGCGGAGATCGCCTCGGTTTCCTACGAGGCCGGCGTTATAACGAGGCTGGACATGGACCAGGCCTTCCTCGCGCTCACGGCCGCGAGGACCAACCACGCCTCCGCTCTCTATTCACTCAGGATGGCAGAGGCCGGGCTCGCCCGCGCGATGGGCGTGCTGGCGCTGGAACAACGGGGAGAGGACGAATGACACCCCACCGAACGATCGCGGCGGCATCAGCCATGGCGCTCGTCCTGGCCGCGGCCTGCGGCCGGCAGAGGGAGATCGCGGACGAGCCGGTTCCAGTAGCCGTAACGGTGGTCGCACCGACTACCGTCTCCGAAGAGGTGATAGCAGCAGCCAGGCTCGAGGGCTCCTCCGAGGCAACGGTGTATTCGAGCGCCGGAGGAAGGGTCGAGCAGATCCTGGTCTCGGAGGGCGACAGCGTCGTATCCGGACAGAGGCTGGTCAGGCTGGCCACCGACAGATCGATCAGCGCCGGGTCGTCTGCGGCGCAGGCCGCGGTTGCCGCCGCGGCTGCTAACGAGGCCAGCGCGATGAGGAGCCTGGAGAGGCTCGAGACGCTGTACGAGGCCGGTGCGGTGAGCGAACAGGAGATCGACAACGCCAGGGCCATGTACGAGGCCGCCAGGGCGGCGCTCCAGCAGGCGAGGGCCGGCGCCGCGCAGGCCGGCGCCATTGCGGACAACAGCTTCGTACAGGCTCCCTTCGACGGTCGAGTGGGAAGGATCTGGGTCAGGGAGGGCGGCAGCGCCGGCGGCACGCCGGTTCTGTCCATCACCAACGGCTCGGCTCTGGTCGCAAGGCTGCTTCTTCCCGAAACGGCTCT
>JAAYTY010000097.1 GCA_012523605.1 Candidatus Fermentibacterota bacterium | reverse complement strand
CGAGGATCTCGCCGCCACATGGGTCGAGGCGACTCCTACTCCCGGATACATCTACACGGGCCTCGAGAGGACGACGTGGGGCGGGCTCAAATCGTCTCTGCATGACTGACATGTCCGGGTTCCTGCCGCCTCCCGGCACCTGGAGCGTTTCCTCGAAGCTCGGCGCATGGGAGTTCGATGTCACCTCGAGGGGGCTCGCGGGCTCGCGCTGGAGCGACTCGCGGGATGTGCGCAGAATGCCTCCGTGCGGAATGAGGAACCTTCTGGCAAGCTACTTCGCGAACGGCAGAGCGCCTCTGTCGGCAATCCCGCTGGACCTTCCTCCAGGCGGCGAGTTCTCGAGAAAGGTCCAGCTTGCCCTGGCACGCATCCCCCCGGGGAGGGTCATCACCTATGGCAGGCTCGCTGCGTCCCTGGGAAGGCCCGGTGCGTCCAAGGCCGTCGGCTCGGCCTGCAGGGCCAACCCCGCCGGCCTCGTCCTGCCGTGCCACAGGGTGGTGGCCGCCGGAGGCCCGGGAGGCTACTCGGGTGGCGACTGGGTGTGGCTGAAGCTGGAACTGCTGGCTCACGAGGGTGTGGTACAGGATCCCGACGGACGCTTTCCCGCCGACGTCCTTCTGGAAGCGCTTCCCCGGGGAAGGGCTAGTAGGTGATTCCTATCCCGGCGATGACCATGCCGTGCTCGAGGCCCAGCGGCACGGCGAACTCGAAGATCACGCTGTAGGGCACGAAGGAGCTGTACTCCCTCTCCGAGCCGTATGGCTTGATGGTGTAGACGATCCCGGCCTTCAGTCCGTCGAAGAAGGTATTCTCGACCTCGTCCCAGTCGTGCTCGCCATCGGCGTCCTCGGGGATGTTCCCGAGGTCGGGCCCGTAGCCGGCCTCCAGACCCCCGTAGACTTCCAGGTCTTCTCCGAGGAGCCTGCCCACGGCAAGGCAGCCCCTCGGGCTGACGACCTGCGCGGGCATGACGTAGTTGATCCCTGCAAGTATGGAAACGGCCGTCCTGGATTCGCGGGGAAGAAGCCCGTACTTCACGTGAGGGCCGATCCCGTATCCGTAGGCCGTCACTCCGAGGTCGATGTCGTCGGTTGCGCCGACGCTGAAGTCCAGACTGCCGTAGGTCTCGAAATAGTCCTCCCCGCTGTTCTCGGCCTCCTGCCTGTCCTGGCTGCTGAAGAAGGCAGGCATCTGGAGATTCCCCCCGATTGTGACCTGCCCGTCTCCCAGGGTACGCGCACCCTGCATCGTTCCGTAATAGCACCCGCAGAACGCCAGCAGTCCTGCAGCAGCGAGAAGCCTCTTCGACATCAGTCCCCCCTTCCGGGATTTCAGGGTATAGATACAGTACATGAACTCGATGAAGCAAAAGGGATGACCATTCGGGAAGGCGTACCTGTTTGATGATATCCGCACTTCTGATGGCAGTCTGTGCCTCACCGGCGAGGATCGCGGTGCTGGGCGATCTCACGGGCGGGGGGGATCTGACGGCTTTCGAATCCTGCCTGGAGACTGTCTCGCTGATGCATCCCGACGTGGTGGTGAACGTCGGGGATCTGATCGCGGGATACACCGATGACAGGCTGGAGCTGGAAGCGCAGTGGGAGGAGGTGCTAGGGATCATCCGATCCCGCATTCCCGGAATGGAGATCGTGCTCGTGCCGGGCAACCACGACATTACGCGGAACGAGGCCGAACAGGCCTGGAGGGAGATGACCGGCACTTCTCCCGACCGGGTCGAGGAGCATTCTGGCGTGACATTCGTGGTCTGGGACACTTCCCGCATGGAGCATCTCGACGAGGCCGGCCTCGAGAGACTCGAAGGCCTCCTTGGCCGGGTCGGGAGACGGGACACATCGGTCCTGCTCACCCACCGACCCTTCTGGATGCTTTCCGGGGAGGACGAATCCCTGGTGGCGGATCTCGAGGATCTCGTCAGTGACGCGGATATCGAAGTGGTCCTCGGCGGCCACATCCACACCTACTGCCGCGAATCGAACGATGGAACCGAGTACATCACCATGTGCACATCGGGAGGCGACTTCGGCGGGGAGGAGATCCAGGCGGGCCGGTTCCACCAGGTGGGCTGGCTCACCCTGGACGGCGACGGAGTTTCCTTCGCGCTCCTCGATCCCCGGCATGTGTATCCACCCGACCTTAACACGGTAGAGGAGGAGACTCTTCGATACCTTCTCGAGACCCGCCTGCTCGCTCCCAGACTCCTCGAGGCGGCACTGGAATCCGCCGCACTCACACTCAACGCGACAGGCGACGGCGAGAGAACGGTGCACCTCCGGGTAGATCCGCAGGGGTGGGGGCTCAGGCCCGAAAGTCTGGAGGTCGTCGTCACTCCCGGAGAGGCAAGGACGGTGTATTTCAGCCAGAATCCGGGAGAGGCCCTCTACCCGGCGCCCCTCCTGACTGTCGAGACTGCATACGGCCCGAGGGACAAGGTTGCGGTTTTCTCCGTCCGCTGGCCCGTCCTACGCACGCTGGACGCGCCTGAGGCCCGGGCTGTTGTCGACGGCACTTGCTCGCAGGGCGAGTACCCTGGAAGCACGGAAGCGGTGTTCGCGGGAAGCGACGGCGGTGCAGACGCTCTTCCCGCCACCGCCTTCCGGGTGTCTGCGAGCGGCAACGTGCTCTTCGTCCATGCCCGGATGCAGATCGCAGACGACCTCGACGGGGAGGCGTTCGGTCTCGTTCTTTGCGCCGGCGGTGAATACTGGAGGGTGAAGGCCTTTCCCGATGGAGGGGCCGACGCGATCAGATATTCCGGCGATGGTTATTCGAGCTGGCGCAGCGGCTGGGAGGCAGTCTCCCGCGCGGAGGATGGCTTCTGGGAAGCCGAATTCGCGGTGGATCTGGAGGAGATTGGCTCGTACGAACCGCGGATCAGGGCGGATTTCTACAGGCTCTCCAACGGAGGTCTGGCCGTCTGGGCCTGGCCGCTGGAGTTCGAGGAGAGATGCATGGGCATCGTGAATCTGGAGTTCAGGCTGCCATAGGAGGTCGGTTATGGAAGGCGGGAGGGTTCTTGTCGTCCTCAGCGGATGCGGAAACCGTGACGGTTCCGAGATCCACGAGAGTACGGCCGCGCTGATCGCACTCGACGAGGCGGGCCTCGAGGCGGTTTGCACGGCGCCGCGGGTTGCGCAGAAGAAGACCGTCAGCCACATAACCGGGGGCGACCTGCCGGGGAGGAACGCCTTCGAGGAATCCGCGAGGATAGCCCGTGGAAAGGTAAAGCCTCTCGAATCGATCAAGGCTTCCGACTACGATGCAGTGCTGTTCCCCGGGGGCATGGGCGCCGCTCTCACCCTCTGCACCTACGCTCAGGACGGTCCGTCGTGCTCAGTCCTGCCCGGGATCGAGGAACTGGTCCACTCGGCCCACGGGGCGGGGAAGCCTATCGCGGCGATGTGCATCGCTCCGATGATCCTGGCGAGGCTCCTCCCCGGCGTTCTCTT
Organism: Candidatus Fermentibacterota bacterium; assembly: GCA_012523605.1. Classification (GTDB taxonomy): domain Bacteria; phylum Fermentibacterota; class Fermentibacteria; order Fermentibacterales; family Fermentibacteraceae; genus JAAYTY01. The sequence goes on along the minus strand of JAAYTY010000097.1, from coordinate 2,820 downwards.
GACGCTCGGCCGCGAGTGCGAGGCAGCCGAACACGCAAGGGCGATGGGCGCCAGGCACAGGGAGTGCGGTGCTCTCGACGCGGTGGTGGATGCTTCGATGAAGGTCGTGACAACTCCGGCCTACATGGTGGCTGAGGGGCCTTCGGAGGTTCTCTCCGGGGCACGGCGGATGGTAGAGGAACTCCGAAAGCTGATGGCCTAGGCGATGAAGGCTCAGGGCTCCGTGGGCGGACGCGCCGTCGCGGCGGCGGTTCTGACCGCGCTGGCATACGCTGCATGCCTGTTCCTGCTCATGGGTGGATATGCGATAGACGATTCCTGGATCCATCTCCAGTTCGCCCGGAACCTCGCGTCGGGCGCGGGGCTCAGATTCGATCCCGCCGCCCCTCCCGTCTATGCCTGCAGCAGTCCGCTCTGGGTGTTCCTTCTCGCGCCGGCCTATGCCGCGGGTGTCGGCGGCATCACGGCGGCGCGCCTGCTCTCCTCCGTCGGGGCCGGGGCGTGCGTATTCATGGCCTGGCGACTTGCGTGCAGAGCGGATTTCAAGCCGCTCTTCAGACTCGCCCTCCCTCTCTTTACGGCGCTCGATCCGTGGATGATCAGATGGGGCTCCTCGGGAATGGAATCGTCTCTCGCGGCGCTTCTCGTAATCTGCTGGATGATCGCGGTTGTTCCCGACAGGAAGCACCCTTCAGCGGCGGGGTTGGCTGCGGGGCTGGCCTTTCTAACCAGACCCGAGCTGGCATTCCTGGGTGTTCTCACACCGCTTTTCACCGGAGGCGGTTCGCGGCGAATCCTCAGCGGCCTGCTCCCGTGGGCGGTAATCGTGTCAGCGTGGCTCTTCACCGCACATACCGTTTTCGGAACCTTCCTGCCGTCCGCCGTTCATGCCAAGATCCAGGGCGGCTCGGTCTGGAAATACCTCCTGGGCGAAATCCCGAACCTCGCCGGCGCCATAGCAGCCTCGCACGGAATGATGCTCCTGGTTCTGGCGGCGGGAATCTCGAAAACCCGGTGGTCTGACGGGAACGCCAGGAAAGCTCTTCTCCCCGTCATCGTCCCGCTGGCTCTTTTCGCCGTTCTCCTTGCCGGCAGGGCGCCTCTCCTTACCCGCTACTTCCTGCCTGTCCTGCCAGTTCTTTCGTTCGCAGCGCTGTCGCTCATGCGCACCGGGATGCTCCTGCCGAAGAGGCACATCGTCACATTCGTGGTGTGCACGGCCGGATGGCAGGCCGCGGCATGGGGCATGGGCGTGAGGCCGCACATGGCCGGGATGTCCGCCAATCTCGGAGTCTATCACGAAGTCGCCTGGGAACTGGGCAGGCTGACCCCGCGGGGCTCGCTCATCGCTGTTCATGAGATAGGCGTTTTCGGCTACGAGAGCGGCAGAAGGCTGCTCGACCTCGGGGGGCTGGTTTCGCCGCAGGTCACACGGTTCTCATACCCGGGTCTCACGCAGGATGCGGTGACCTCGATCGAGTTCCTGAGGAGCCAGGGGGTGACGCACTACCTCGATCCGCATGGAGCGATCGAACCGCTGATGCCTGCTCAGGAGAGGCTCGGGGTTCGTTTCATCCCTCTCGGGTCGTGGGATTTTCCCGGAGGCACTTCTCTCTCCGGCAGAAGATCCTACACCCGCACGCTCTACCGCCTCGACTGGATCGTCCCGGATCCGCAGTCATCCCGGATGGGTGGATGAAGCAGGCAGGAGAGTGCTTCGACATGCCGGTCGATCATCGGCGCTCTGGCGGCAGGTGCGCCGGTCACTCCGCCTGTCCGCCGCTACTCATGCCCGGGATCAGTGGAATACCGCCGACAGAACGCCGGCTATGAGCAGGGCGGGGAGCATGTTCGCGGTGTTCATCCTTCGAATACCCAGTATCTCGATGCCCAGGCCTGTCAGAAGAACCCCTCCCGCGGCGGATACCTCCGCCACCACATGCTCCGGCAGACCGCTTCCGAATCCCGCCGCGACAAGCGTCAAGCCGCCCTGGTAGAGCAGCAGAGGTATCACCGAGAACACCACTCCAAGACCCAGCGCCGACGCCAGCATCGCACCGGCCACGCCGTCCATCAGCGCCTTCGTCAGCAGAAGCTCCGATGACTGGCCCATCCCCTCCTGCACGGCCCCGAGGACGGTCATCGAGCCCATGCAGAACAGAAGGAAGGCGGCTACCATCCCCTCGGCGAACTTCTCGCCTCCGAAGCTCAGCCTGCGTCCCAGAGCGGTTCCGAAACGCCTGAGCGCGGCGTCGATCCCAAGCGCCTCTCCGGCGATCGAACCGAGGACCACCGATGCGGCGAGCATGAGTATGCCTGATGTCATCAGGGCCATGTAGAGGCCGATGACCAAGGTGAAAAGGCCGATCCCCCTGAATGCCGCCTCGTTGAATCGCGTGCCGAACCGTTTTCCCGCCAGCGCGCCGGCCGTCCCGCCGGCGATCACGGTCGCAACGTTGACGATGGTGCCCAGCAGAAGCACGGTTCAGCAGCGCCCGACGGGAGCGATGTAGATCACGAACTCGTCCCCGCCGTCCACGCCAGCCACCCTGTCGGAAAGAGCCTGATCATAGGCGCCGATTGCACAGGTTCCGCATCCGATGGATTCGCAGGCGAGGTACAGGTTCTGGCAGACGTGCCCGCAATCCAGCGCCACCAGCTTCTGCGAGACAGGTCCGTAGCGCCACTCGGTCCGGTAGGGAACGGCGGTCCAGAAGAAGACCACCGGCGCTTCTCCGACGAACGACTGCCCCAGGCAGGCCGCAGTCACCTCCTCGCGCGACGGAGCCTCCCCCTCCCGGGCCAGACCGTGCTGGGCTG
>JAAYTY010000096.1 GCA_012523605.1 Candidatus Fermentibacterota bacterium | reverse complement strand
TGGCCGACGTAGGCAACCCTCAGAAGCGGGGCTTCGGCATAGATGTCAACAGGGACTCCGGGAACCTCCGGCTGCTCGGGCGGGGGAGCAGGCTGGCCGCACGCGACAACGAGGAGCACGCCCGACAACAGGATAGAGAAGAGCGATCCGGCCTTCAAGACACCCTCCTTTGCAAGAAAAAACCGACCCTTCCGGATGCTTGAACCATCCGCGGATCGGTTCCGAACCATGGCTGCTTGACCAGCCTTCGGGAAAATATCGGTTCTCGTGCGGAAATACAATACCGAGAGCCTGTTGCAAGAACACGACAACCGTTGCCAGGCCTGGGAAGAAATCCTGTCAGCGGTTATCTTACCGGCATGAGGGGAATCATGAAATCCGCGATCGTCTGCCTTCCGTTTCTGCTCGTGATTCCCGTCTCATGCGACGACAGCCCTGGAGGTCCCGGGGCCTGGGAGGTCACTCCGCCGGAGAATCCCCTGCCTGCGGGCAACCGCCTGTTCGGGATCACGGTGACAGAAAACGAGGGCGGGTTCCTCCCGTCTTTCGATGTCGCACGGCAGGCTGGCCTCCAGGTGGTCGAGATCAACATACCCTGGGATTCGATAGAGACCGGGCCGGGAACATACCAGGATCCATACGGCGGAGTCCTGGCGGCTACCGCGTTCTACGGCACAGAGGGAGTCGAGGTGCTCCTGTCGCTGGCCGTCGTGAACACCGTGTTCAGCTGCGTTCCCTCCTATCTCGACAGCCTCCCGTTCAGCTCGCCGGAGGTGATCTCGGCCTGCGAGGAAGTGCTGGATTTCGTCATGGGAAGCATCCCGGACAACGTCACGGTCACCGGAATCAGCATTGGAAACGAGATCGATCTGGTCCTCACGAGCTACGACGACTGGGTGGACTACATCGTGTTCTTCTCCGCGGTCGCGGACTACTTCCGCAACGCGTACCCCGGGATCCCTGTTGGCGGCAAGTGCACCGTGATGAACGGAGTCTTCGGCCCCGACTCGCTGCATGTCGAAGCCCTGAACGAGCACTCGGACATCGTAATGCTGACCTACTACCCCCAGGACGGCGACTTCCAGGTCCTGCCCCCTGAAACGGTGCACGACCATTTCTCTGCGATCTGTCAGACCTTTCCGGGAAAGGAGATCTGGCTGTGCGAGGCCGGATACCAGTCCGGACAGGACTGGTGCGCCAGCTCGGAGGAGCAGCAGGCGGAGTTCTTCCATGAGCTCTTCACGGCATGGGACGATCATGCCGGCCAGGTCGGGCTGATCAAGATCGACTGGCTGCACGACATCTCGCCCGGAATGCTCGCGGGTCTGCTGGAATACTACGGCTTCAGCGATCCCGGATTCGTGGAGTACCTGGCTACTCTGGGCCTCCGCACATACGTCGGCACGGACAAGTACGCCTGGCTGCAACTCCTGGCCGAGACCGAGGCGCGGGGATGGTGAGGGTCCGGAACCGGCATATGATCAGACGGTGTTCGACACCTGCAGCCCGACGGGACCGACCGACTGGAGGATCTACCGGCCGGATTCCTCGGAAGGGATCGTCTTGATACCGGCCCAGGTTCTCCTTGTCAGGCACTGGCCGTCGCCGGCGGTCAGAACGAAATCGCTGATCAGCCAGTCGATCGTATAGCCAGCCTGCCCGGAAGGATATCCGTATCCGTAGGCCTCCATGAAGAGCTGAAGGGTATCTCCGGCAGAGGCGGTCAGCTCGGTGAAGAAGGTCTCTGTTCCGGAGGATGCCGTCCCGTCGAGGCTCTGATCGAAGCCTCCATGAACGTAATACCTGAGAATGGTGGACGGGGTGTCCCCGTTCACGGAGAGACTCACCCTGACGTGGGCGTAGTACTCACCGGATGCATACCAGCCGTTCAGCTCCCACTCGTGATAGAACTCGAGGAAGACCTCCTGTGTCTCCGGAGGGAGAACGAACATCTCGGTCTGCATCACTGCGGCCGCGAGAGGTTCCGGAGCCGGACCACGGGCGGCGTACCCAAGATGCACGTGGGCTCCTGAATCCGTGAAGGTCCACGGGGGTTGGGCTGTCCAACCCGGAGGGAGCTCCGTAAGGTCGTATGACCAGACCTGATCAGCGGATGCGGGGGAGAAGAAGCCTGCCGCAACCGCGATCATCGCCAGCAACCTTCTCATGTCACCCTTCCGTGAGCGGTATTCCTCTGCCGCGCATATTCGGAATATAGCGGATCCGGCATCAAGACCCGGCCCGGCCCCTGAACGGATGGCGTCATACCCGTGAGCCGGGCGTTTCCGGAGAAGAGCCCCAGTACGTCCCGCAGCCATGGCGGGGATGCCCCGGACCCGGGCGCGCCGCCGGAGCCGGCCCGGGTCCATGAGGCCTTCATTCAACGGAGTTTTGCTCCGAATGCATCGAGAGATGCATAGTCCTGTGTTGACCCGGCAGAACCGGCGAACAGCGAAGGGATGCAGGATGAATA
>JAAYTY010000095.1 GCA_012523605.1 Candidatus Fermentibacterota bacterium | reverse complement strand
CTCGGGCGTGGAAATCGTCCCGGAGGCCAGCGCCTGCTCGATCCGTTCGGTCGTGGTTTCGGCCCATGACATCGCAGCGAGAGACACTAAAGCTGCAAGCATGGCAAATCTCGTCATATTCGGTTCCTCCCGTCTCTCGATCGAATACGCAAAAGCAACTCAGACATTGTAAAAATCTATCCCCTTCCGCATGCAATGTCCATTGAACAGGCCCGGTTCCGGATGGAGGGGGGAGTTGTCTCGGATGCCCCCCGGGCAGCAGGTTATGGTATACCCCGCCCGGCAGGCCTTCGCGAGGAGCGGGACGGGAGTTCGCGAACGCGGAGGTTATCCTTGAGGATCACGTTCTACGGCGCCGCGGGATCGGTGACGGGTTCGAGGCACCTTCTGGAGGCGGGGGGGAGGAGGTTCCTCCTCGATTGCGGGCTCGTTCAGGGCAGGCGCAGCGAGAGCGACCGGATGAACCGGGATCCTGGGATAGACTTCCGCTCGGTCGATGCCATCCTGCTGTCGCACGCCCATATCGACCACGCGGGCAGCATCCCCACAGCGGTCATGAGAGGCTTCGCCGGCCCGGTCTTCTCGACTCCGGCCACGAGAGACCTCTGCTCCATCCTGCTCGCGGACAGCGCCAGGATACACTTGGCGGACGCCGAGTTCCTGAACAGGTTGGAAGGGCGGCGCGGCAGTCGCATCGAGCCCCTGTACACTCCGGAGGACGCCATGGCGTCGATGGAGCTGTTCCATACTGTGCCCTGCGGAAGGGAGTTCGAGCCCTTCGATGGCATCCATGTGAGATTCCTGGAGGCGGGGCACATCCTGGGCTCCGCTCAGATCCTCCTCTCCTGCCGGGAGGGGGGAAGGGCCGTGGAGATCCTGTACTCCGGGGATCTCGGCAGGACCGGGATGCCCATCGTCATGGACCCCGACCTCTCGCCCAGGCCCGACTTCCTCCTCATGGAAAGCACCTACGGCGACAGGGTCCACGAGACGCACGAGGATTCCGCGGGAAGGCTGGCCGGGATTCTCGATTCGACCTTCTCGCGGAGGGGGCGCGTACTGATACCAGCCTTCAGCGTGGGGCGGACGCAGGACATCCTGTACCACGTGAGACGCCTGTACGAGTCCGGTTCGGTGGAGCCGGCGCCGGTCTTCGTCGACTCGCCCCTTTCCATCGACGCAACCGAGATCTACAGGATGCATCCCGAGTGCTTCGACTCGGAGACCAGGAGGCTGGTGGCCGGGGACGAGGGCCCGTTTTCCTTCGACCAGCTCCACTTCATAAGGACGGTGGAAGGGTCTAAGGCGCTGAACGGAGTCAGGGAGCCGATGATAGTCATCTCCGCTTCGGGGATGTGCGAGCACGGCCGCATCCTCCACCACCTCAGGAACAGCCTCGGGAATCCGTCCGACACCGTTCTCCTCGTCGGCTTCATGGCCGAGGGCACTCTGGGCCGGCGCCTTGCCGAAGGCGCGGGGAAGGTGAGGATCTTCGACGAGGAGATCGAGGTGAAGGCGCGCGTGGAGCAGATCGGCGGCTTTTCGGCCCATGCCGATTCCGACGGTCTGTACAGATATGCGGAGACGGCGGGTGGATCGGCGGATCGTATCGTGCTCGTCCACGGCGAGCCATCACAGTCCTCCGCGCTGTGCGCCCGGATCCGCGAGGGGACCGGAAGGACTTGCTCGGTTCCCGCGAGAGGAGACGTGCTGGATCTCGGCCCCTCACCGGGGAACTCCGGGCGGGGACGGGGGTAGCTGCCCAGGAAGCAGCCGAAAGGGAGTCATACCGATGACAGCAGGAATGCTGGCCATTGCCTTCTTCGCGTCCGATCTGCCCGGTTTCGCTCCGCCCCCCGGCGGAATGGGAGCGGAGAGCATGCCCCTGTCCGTGAGGGCGCTCGGAATGGGCGGAACCTCCACCGCCGTCTTCGAAACCGAATCCGTCGTCATGAACAACCCCTCGGCCGGCGCATGGGCGGACAGGACCGGCGTGACCTGGGCCTTCGGCTGCAGGTCGGGTGACGATCCCTCGAGAGACGGCGAATGCTCCTTCCCCGCGGTCTCTGCGGTGGTCCCCACTCCGTTCCGCGTGGTTCTGAACATCGGGCTCGCCGAGCGGAGCCGTCTCAGGGAGGACGGAACCCTGTTGCTGGACGGCTGGAGGTGCATCCACCGCTGGCGCGGGAGCCTGTCGGAGGCCTACGCGGGTTTTTCCGTGAAGGCCGCCGAGTGGCTTTCGTTCTCAGCAGGGTCCCGCGGCTCCTTCGGCAGCATCAGGTCCGAGGCCTCGGTCAGCTCCGCTCCGTCGGGGTCGGAAGTGCCCACCGGTACCGAGTTCGTGGACGATGCCCGATTCCGCCCCTGCTGGGGCGCCCAGTTCGGGGCGTTCGTACACACCCGCAGGTTCGACCTGGGGGCCAGCGTGGTCACCGACAGGTCCGGCCGCCTTTCCATAGACCGCGACCTGTCGGGCACCGGGGAGTCCTCCTCCTCGACGGGGTACGACATCCCCGGGGAGGTGAACCTGGGGCTCACGCTGAAGCCCGCCGACTGGCTGCTGCTGTCCTCGGAGGTCCATGGCCGGAAGAGCCTGTCGATACCCGGCGCGTCGGTCGAGAAGGGAAGGATCTACTCCTTCGGGACCGAAGCCCTTCTGGGCGGAGGCGTCGCCCTCCGGGCCGGATGGTCCGGCATTGAGGGTCTCTGGAGGGACGGTTCGGAGAGGCTGTCCGCCGGCTGCGGATACAGGTTCGCCGGCGGAAGGGCGAGCCTCGATTTCGCGGCCGTGAGGGAGACCTGGGACGGAGGCGCGGAGAACGGGTTCTTCGTCTCTCTCTGGGCTTCCGAGAGCTGGTAGGGCTTGTCCTTCCCCGTCACGGTCATCATCCCGGCCAGGTACGGTTCGACCCGTCTTCCCGGAAAGCCGCTGGCAGACGTAGGCGGCATGCCTCTCGTGGTGAGGGTGGCCGAGGGCGCTGGAACCGCCTCCGGCGCGCGGATCGTCGTGGCCACAGACGACGACAGGATACGGACAGCCGTCGAGACGGCCGGCTTCGAATGCGTGATGACCTCTCCGGACGCCCCCAGCGGCACCGCGAGGGCCGCCGAGGCATGGCGCATCCTGGGCCGCCCTCCGGGGAGGATAGTCAACGTCCAGGGCGACGAGCCGATGGTCACGGGAGCCTGGATCGAAGCGGTCACTTCCGTTCCACCGGCGGACGATCTGGTGGTCACGCTGGCTCGAAGAGCCGACCCGGCGGAAGCCGGAGAGCCCTCCTGCGTGAAGGTGGTGCTTGACGACGACGGCTGCGCCATGTACTTCTCGAGGAGGCAGATCCCCTGGGGCGCCGAGGAATGGCTTCAGCACATCGGAGTGTACTGCTTCAGTCCGGCGGTGCTCGATGCGGTCGTAGCAATGCCGGAGAGCGCCCCTGCGCGGGCGGAGAGACTGGAACAGCTTTCCTGGATGTCCGCAGGATTCAGGATCAGGGTCGTGACCGGTGACTTCCCGGGCATCGGCGTGGATACCCCGGAGGATCTCGAGAGATGCAGGAGGCTCTTCCGTTGAGAGTCGCGCCTTTCTTCGTCGCCGGACCGTGCTCCCTCGAGTCGGAGGAGGTCGCCTTCGGTGCGGCTTCGTGGCTTTCCGAGCGCTTCCGTAGCGGAGGCACGGACTGGCTCTTCAAGGGATCCTTCCTGAAGGACAACAGGTCCAGCGCATCCGGCTACAGGGGGCCTGGACTTGTCGCGGGGCTGGAGATCCTGGGAGCGGTGAAGCGCGAGTTCGGTGTCCGCGTGACCACCGACGTCCACGAGCCGTCACAGGTGGAGAGGGTGGCCGAGACGGCCGACCTCCTCCAGATTCCCGCGTTTCTCTGCAGACAGACCTCCCTGCTGGAGGCCGCCGGCTCGACCGGGAGGCCCGTGAATGTCAAGAAGGGGCAGTTCATGGCTCCGGGGCTCATGGCCGGAGCCGTGGACAAGCTCCGCTCGAGGGGATGTCCCGAGGTCTGGCTGACCGAAAGGGGGACGTTCTTCGGTTACGGGGACCTCGTCGTGGACCTGAGATCCCTCGGGATCATGGCCTCCATCGCTGACAGGGTTCTCCTGGACGTCACTCACTCCCTCCAGCTTCCCGGCGCCGCGGGCGACCGGAGCGGCGGACGCCGGGAGTTCGCCGTGCGTCTCGCCCGGGCGGGAGCCGCATGGGGAGTGGACGGTATGTTCTTCGAGATCCATCCCGATCCCGCGCGGGCTCTCAGCGACAGCGACACCGTGCTCGACCCGGCAACGGCGGGGGAGCTCGTGGATACTGCGCTGGAACACTGGGTGGGGATTCCCGCGGAATGACTATCTTCGACCTGCTCGCCTTCGACGTGGACGGGGTCATGACGGACGGAACCCTGCTCTACGGCGCGGGCGGCATCTCGCAGAGGTTCGGCGCCCAGGACGGCGCAGGGCTTTCCGAACTGCGGAAGGCCGGCTACAGGATAGCCCTTGTCTCCTGGAGGGACCTGCCTTCGACGAGAAGGCGCGCGATGGACCTGGGCATAGACCTGCTGGCGCTGGGTTGCAGGGACAAGGCATCCGCGCTGGAGAAGATCTGCCGGCACCTGGGGACTGTACCCGGAAGGGCGCTCTTCATGGGCGACGACCTCATGGACCTCCCCGCGCTCCGGATCGCGGGATATTCCGTCTGCCCTTCGAATGCCCACGAAGAGGTCAGGCGCGAGTGCAGGCTTGTGACCGTGAAGCCCGGCGGAGCCGGAGCCGTGCGTGAGGTCGCGGATCACGTCCTTTCCGGGAGGATGCCGTGAGCACCGCGTTCGAGGAGGCGCGCCGGGTCTTCGGAATCGAATCGGACTGGCTCGCCGCAACGCTCGGCCTGGTGGAGGAATCCTTCGACAGGGCGGTGGACCTGATGGGATCCGCCGGCGGGAGACTGGTCGTGACCGGCATGGGCAAGTCCGGCCACATCGCGGGGAAGATCGCCGCCACATTGACCAGCACCGGTTCTCCCGCCTTCTTCCTGCACCCTGCGGAAGCCGTTCACGGTGACCTCGGGCTCGTGCAGCCGTCGGACGTGGACCTGGTCCTTTCCAAGAGCGGCGAAACGCAAGAGATCGCGGCCCTTCTGCCGTGCTTTCGCAGGCTGGAGGTCCCCGTGGTTGCGATGACCTCCAGACCGGACTCCACGCTCGGCCGGGCGGCCGCCGTAGTCCTGCGCATACCCGACATGGCCGAGGCCTGCCCTCACAACCTGGCCCCCACGGCCAGCACGACCGCCATGCTGGTCCTCGGGGACGCCTTGGCGATGGCCCTCATCAGGGAGAGGAACTTCACCGAGTCCGATTTCGCCGATGTCCACACCGGAGGGATCATCGGCCGCAGACTCCTCACGAGGGTGTCCGACCTCATGGTCGGCCCTCCTCTCCCTCTGGTCGGCGAGGATTCGCCTCTCAGATCCGCCCTTGCTCCCATGACCTCCAACAGGGGCGTGTGCCTGTCGGTGGACGCATCCGGCAGGCTCTCCGGAATCTTCGTCTACGGGGACCTCGGCAGGCTGCTCGAAACGCGCTCCGACGCCCTCGAAATGCCCGTCGGGGCGGTCCTGAACAGGTCGCCCTGCACGATCTCCGCCTCCGAACTCGCCACCACCGCGCTCGCCAGAATGGAGAAGCGGGGGATCACCAGCCTCGTGGTGACAGACCCCGACGGCCGGCCGGAGGGGCTGGTCTATCTCCATGACATCATGCGCGCCGGCATCTACTGAGCCAGCGCTCCCGAAGGGCTGACCCTGCCCGCGAGGAGTCTGCCGCTCCGCTCGCTGAGGCACTTCCTGGAGGAGCCCGCGGCGAGGCTTCTCGAATGCTCCGCCGCCCTCCTGGGCAGGAGGACCCTGTGGCTGCTCGCCGGAATGGCGTCTCGAATGGCTGCAGCCTGCCCCAGCCGCCCCAACCGGATCATCGGCAGACACAGACGGAATGTGATGCTTCCCTGCGGATTCGATGTCGAGCCGCACGAGGTTTACCGGTTCGTTGCGGGAAACATCCTCGACTTCCTTCATCTCGCGCGGAGGGACGACGAGGAGTTCCATCGGGCGGTCCGCGTGCACGGCGCGGTAAACATGGCCTCTGCGCTCTCGGAGGGCAGGGGGGCCGTGGCCGTGACCGCTCACTATGGAGCGTGGGAGCTGATCCCGCGGGCGGTCCGCCTGCTCGGGCACAGGGTGGGCGTGGTCGGGAGGAAGCTGTCGGGAGGAGCGGCGGATGCGATGCTCTGCAGGCTGAGGGCGGCGCCCGGGGTGCTCGTTCTCGACAGGGGTGCCGGCCCGCGGGCGCTTGTGCGGGCGTTGCGCGGGAACACCGCGGTTGGTATTCTCATCGACCAGGACACAACCGCGGTGGACTCGGAATTCGTGGAGTTCTTCGGCCTTCCGGCGAGGACTCCGGTCGGCCCCGCGAGGCTGGCGATCGCGCTTTCGGCGCCTGTGGTGCCCCTGCATGCGTGGAGGAACGAACGGGGCGGGCATGAAGTGCAAATCGAGCAACCCGTCGATCCCGGAGCCTTCGGAGGGCAGGGGGGCGCTCTTGAACTCACGAAGCTGCTCACCGCGCGGATCGAAGCGTGGATCAGGTCGGATCCGCGGCAGTGGGTCTGGTTTCACGAGCGCTGGTGTCGCAGGCCTCCTGGCTCTCCTGGCCTGCGGTGACACCGGCCGCGGCATGTCGCCCGACGCCCAGCCGAGGCAGGATCTTGGCAGTTTCACGCTGGTGGAAACCGAAGGCGCCGAGCGATCCTGGAAGCTCGAAGGCGAGACAGCCCTGTTCTACGAGGAGGATTCCACCACGATCATCTCCGGCGTGCGGCTTACTCTCTTCGAGAACGACTCTCCTTCGAGCCTTCTCACGAGCGACTCCGGCGAGGCGGCGGACGCCGGACGCACGATAAGAGCCTGGGACGGCGTCCGGGTCGAGTCGGTCGAGGGCCGCATACTCGAGACTCCCGAACTGCTCTGGATCGAGAGCCTCTCCGTGTTCCAGACCGACTGCACGGCTGTCCTCACGATTCCCGACTCTGCCGGGGTGAGCGTCATGACCGGCAGGGGGATAGTGATCGGACAGGATCTGGGCGCCTCCTCCGAGGTGGAGGTGCGGGAGAGCTTCACCGCCGTGTACAGCGGAGAGGTTCCCGTTGAGGAGTAGCCTTGCTCTGCCCGTCCTCGCCGCGGCCCTCGCATCCGCGCAGGGAGTGTTCACGGTGAGCGCCAGAACCGCGTCGGGCGTCGAATCTCCGGGCGGAGAAGTGGTGATAGACCTCTCGGGCGACGTCCGCGTGACGGACGGGGATGTGACCATCACCGCGGACTCGGGGCGCGTCTGGCAGACCAGCGGGCGAGCCGTCTTCGTCGGCAGCGTGGAAGTGTCCGCCGACACCGTGACGGCCACCGGGGACAGGCTCGAATACGACAGGGCGGGCGGCACGGCGACGCTCATCGGCAACGCCGTGCTCACCGACGGCGAGACGGACCTGAGCGCGGACCAGGTGGTCTTCTACAGGTACGCGGAGAAGGCGATCGCAACCGGCGGAGTTCTGATGACGGGCCCCATGCTGGGGCGCGTGACAGGCGACTACGCGCTTTACGACCTCGTCGAGAGGAGCCTCTTCGTCACGGTTTCGCCCGAGCTCAGACGGATCGAGGGCGGGGACAGCCTCGTCATCACGGCCGACCGTCTCGTCTTCCTCCCGGATTCCGAGCGGGCCGAGGCGCAGGGCAACGCCGTACTGGTGGCTCCCGGCAGGGATATGACCGCCGTCTCCGAGCTGCTTCGATTCCACGGTTCGGAGGACAGGGTCGAACTTCTCGGCTCTCCTGACGTGACCACTCCGGACGGAGAGATCTCGGGGAACTACATTGACGCGAGCCTGGCTGGAGGCGAGCTGTCGTCCCTGAGGATCGAAGGATCCGCCAGGGGGCATTTCGTGGATTCGACCGTCGATCCTCCCGGTGAGAGCTGGTTCCAGTCCGAGAGAGCCTGGTTCGAGTTCTCGAACGGCTCCCCAGACTCGGTGGCCCTGGAGGGCTCCGTCACCCTGACAGTGCGCAGCGGGGGAGAGGCGGCCGAGCGCCTGGAGAGCAATGCGGTGAGCGGCGAGAGGCTCACCGTGAGCTACTCGGGGGGCTCTCCGGAGGTAGTCACCGTGACCGGCGGCGTGAGAGGAACGTACACCTACCGCAGGGAGGAATGATGTCCGGACCGTCAGTCCCGTGCAGATCCCTGCGCACGGAGCGCCTGGTGAAGGCCTACAAGGGCCGGAAGGTCGTCAACGGCGTCAGCCTGGAGGTTTCCAGCGGCGAGGTCGTCGGCCTCCTGGGCCCCAACGGAGCGGGCAAGACCACCACCTTCTACATGATAGTCGGCTTCATAAGGCCCGATGAGGGGAGCGTCTTCCTGGACGACCGACCATTGAACAGGATGCCGATGTACCGCAGGGCCAGGATAGGCATCGGATACCTCCCCCAGGAGTCCAGCGTGTTCAGGAAGATGACCGTCGGCGACAACCTGGCCGCCATCCTGGAGACCATGAAGCTGACGAGGCACGAACGGGACAGGATCAGGACCGAGCTGCTCAGGGACCTCGGTCTCGCTCACCTCGAGAAGCAGATGGCCTATTCCCTGTCGGGCGGGGAACGCCGAAAGGTCGAGATAGCACGGGCTCTGGTGACCCGTCCCTCCATCCTCCTGCTCGACGAGCCCTTTGCGGGCATTGATCCGATAGCCGTCTCTGAGATCCAGAACATCGTCAAGAACCTGAAGGACAGAGGGCTGGGGATTCTCATAACCGATCACAACGTGCGCGAGACGCTTGCGATAACAGACAGGGCCTACATAATGTACGACGGGAAGGTTCTGCTCTCCGGGTCGGCCGAGCAGCTCGCCGGCGATCCCGAGGCGCGGAAGATCTACCTGGGAGAGAGGTTCCGTCTCTAGATGGCTCGGATCGAGCTGAGGCAGACACCGAGGCTGTCACAGACCCAGCGGCTCATTCTGAGCCCTACTCTTCAGCAGGCGCTGGAGCTGCTGCAGCTCCCCTCCATCGAGCTGGACAGGCTCATCGAGGTCGAGCTCAGCGAGAACCCCCTCCTCGAGATCGAGCAGGAGGAGCCGTCTGAAGAGACCTCTTCCGCGGACCAGGCATCTGATCAGGCGCCGGACCAGGACCAGGAGACCGATCAGCAATCTCAGGATGAGGATCTGGAGCCCCGGAGGGAGGACGAGAGCGAGGACCATCTGGAGTTCCTCGAGGGGCTTCTGGAAACGAGCGAAGAGCGCGGCGGCTGGGCTCCGGAGGAGCAGTGGAGGCCGGAGGTCGCAAGCGGGGAGACGCTATCGATGCACCTGCTCGCGCAGGTACTGGACATGCATCCTTCCGCCGAGGTAGAGGAGGCGTCCCGCTACATCGTCTATTCGCTCGATACCCACGGGCTTCTCTCGATGACGAAGGAGGATCTCCTCGCGGGATGGGGGGGCTCTCCCGAAGTCCTCGACCAGGCGCTGGAACTGGTGCAGTCCCTGGAGCCAGTGGGAGTCGCCCGCTTCAGCGTCCAGGAGGCCCTCACTGCACAGCTCCTCGAGAAGGGCCATTCCCCCGACTCGGTCGCGTGCAGGATCGTGGCGGAGTTCTTCGACGACCTGGCGTCGCACAACTGGCCTCGGATCGCGAGATCTCTGGGAACGACGCCCCACGAGGTCCAGGAGGCGGTCGACAAGATCACGAGGCTGAATCCCTATCCTGGGTCCGATTTCGCGCCCGACCAGAACTCAGCCATCATTCCGGACGTGATCATCGAGAAGATAGAGGGCAGGTTCATGGCCTTCCTCAACGACTCGAGGTTCCCGTCACTCGTGATTTCCGAGAGGAACAGGCGCATACTCGAGTCTCGGACCTCTCCCCCCGAAGTGAAGGAGTACGTCAGGGACAAGTACAGGAGAGCCAGCCTCTTCCTGAGATCCATAGATCAGAGGCAGCAGACGGTCCGCCGGATCGCGGAGTTCCTCGCCGAGTACCAGGAGCCCTTCCTGGAACATGGAGTGGAGGCCCTGAAGCCTCTGACGCTCCAGCAGGCGGCCGAGGCCCTGGGATACAACCAGTCGACGATCAGCAGGGCCATCAACGGGAAGTATGTCCAGTCGCCACAGGGTGTCACGGAAATGCGCTATTTCTTCAGCAGGGGGCTTCCAGAGAGCGAAGGGGTCTCGACGCGGACGGTCAAGGAGGAGCTGCGCCACATCGTCGAATCCGAGGACAGCGCAGCGCCCCTCTCCGACGAGGCCATCGTGAAGATGCTTCTCGCAAGAGGTTTTGCGGTCAAGAGAAGAACGGTGGCCAACTACAGGAACCAGCTGGGAATCCCCCCGGCCCGGGACAGGAAGAGGTACTGAAACCGGGGCCGAAGGCCCCCATCACAGGACCGGGCGTACGCCGCCCGGATCCGCAATGGAGATCCCCGACATGACCGGCAACGATGCTCTCAAAGGCTACAGGGGAGAGGCTCGCGAAGTCCTCGAGAGGCTGGGCGTCGCAGTGTGGGACGACGTCGAGATCGAGGCGGACGGCAATCTCTTCAGCGGAGTCGTCCTTCCGCGCTCGGAGACCGCCGACGACAGGCACATCGTGCTGAAGCTGTCCAACGGCTACAACATCGGGGTGGCGGCAGGCAAGGTCACCTCCTGCAGGAAGGCCGGTTCCAGGGAGGCCCACTACCACATTCCCGAGAAGGACTTCCCCCGCAACCCGGCTCTTCCCTTTGTTAAGCTCTTCGGCACCGGCGGCACGATAGCCAGCAGGCTTGACTACAGGACCGGAGCCGTCATCCCCGCCTTCTCGCCCGGCGAGCTCTACGGAGCGGTTCCCGAGCTGGCCGACATATGCAATCTCGAGACGGAGAAACTG
>JAAYTY010000094.1 GCA_012523605.1 Candidatus Fermentibacterota bacterium | reverse complement strand
CTGGGAGGTCCATCTGCAGACCGTGGGCAACGGCATCTATGGAGTCGACATAGCCTCCTCGGGCAACCGCGTGCTGGTATCGGCATACGACCAGACTGCCGGCGCCCAGGTTTACAGCATGGCGGATGGAAGCCTGGTGGGTTCAGGCATGGGGAACTACGGCCAGACGAAGGCGGCCATCTCCGGTGACGGGAACAGGGTTGTAATAGGCAACTTCAACGGCCAGATTCGCTTGTACCAGTGGACCGGCTCGGCCTGGGCTTCGGCCGGCACCTTCGCCACAGGCGACAGCTGGGTGACCGCAGTGGGAATAAGCGACGACGGGCTGACCGCCGCCGGTGGGACGCTCGGATTCAATCCCTACCGCGGCAAGGTCGTGGCCGTCGACTGGCCTTCCTCGGGCTCAGCGTCGGTGATGTGGGAGTACAAGAACTACGGCGACTATGTCAGCTCTATCGCCATCTGCGACGACGGCTCCGTGATCGCTGCAGGGAGCTGGGGCACGTACAATGCCACAGGAGGCGACGTGTTCACCGCCCTGGATCGCACCGGGGCTGTCATCTTCCACCTTCTGGACGACATAGACGAACCCGGCTCGATCTTCAGCGTGGACATAAGCGACGACGGCGGTTTCGCCACATGCTCGGGCAAGGCCGTCCACGCCCGTCAGATGGGAAACGGCGGCGAAGTCTACGGAATCCGGATAATGGAGACCCAGGCGCACGACGTGGGAGTGGTGGCGGTGGTTTCCCCCGCCGAGAACCAGCAGGTGGGCAACACCGTCACGCCGCAGATCACCGTGGGCAACTTCGGGCAGTCAGCCGAGAGCTTCCCGGTGAGCGCCGAGATATTCGAAGCCCAGGGAGGGACTGTCGTCTGGACCGGGACAGCCAGCGTGAACTCGCTCGCGCCCGGCGCGAACACGAACGTCACCTTCCCGAGCTGGACCGTGCCCGAGTACGGCAGCTGGGTTTTCTCGGCGGTCACAGGTCTTTCCGGTGACGGCTTTCCCGCCAACGACAGCATGGCCGTGCTGGTCAGGGCGTATCACGACGCCGAGGCGGTCTCTATACTCTGCCCCTACGCCGAAAACACGTTCAACATGCAGATGACGCCCATGGTGAAGGTGAAGAACTCCGGAACCTATACGGAAGCGATCAGCGTCCACCTCGTGATCACGGGAGCCGGCGGCATAGTGTACGATCAGAGCACGACCACTTCCGCCCTGGCGCCCGGTGTCCTGGCAACCGTGTCGATGCCGCCCTGGACTCCGGACCAGATCGGCGACTACTCCGCCGAGCTGACGGTTTCGGTTGCAGACGACTACGATCCGGACAACAACACAGCCGGCCTCCCCTTCTTCCAGATAGTCTACGAGATCATCTACGAGGACGGCGGATGGGAGTCCTACTACTGGGTGGGAAGCCTCGATGACGACATGTTCGCAACCCGCTTCACCCCGACCATCTCCCCCCCCTATACAGCCACGCAGTTCAGAGTGTATGTGAACTCCACAGAGCCGTTCAGCTGGGGGGCGCTGTGTCCGGACAACGGCTCCGGCATGCCCGACATCGAGAATCCCCTCTACTACGTCGAGAACATCTCCGCCTCCTCCGTTCCGGGATGGCTCGTCGTCCCGATGAGCGTCGAGCTATCGACCGGCGGAGACCTCTGGTTCGTCACCCACTGGCCCGATGCGAAGGCGCTCGGTGTGGGAACGGACACCGATCTGCCGCGTGCAAACCGCAGCTGGTGGCACAACAAGACGCAGGGCTGGAACAATGTCACCTACGCCGACTGGTCGTTCCGGCTGACGCTGATACCGCCCACGGGAGCCCCCGGCGGCCCCGGCGCTCCGGCGTCTTTCGAGATGGGCCTGCCGGTTCCCAACCCTTCCTGCGGGCACATGTCCATCGAAGTGTCGGTCCCCTCGGCGGACATACCGTTCCGCGTGGCGGTGTACGACCTCGGCGGCAGGTGCCTGAGGGTGCTCAACGACGGCACGGCCGGCCCCGGCGAATCGATCATGTCGTGGGATGGCGCCGCCGCTGACGGAAGTCCTGCTCCCTCCGGCGTGTACTTCGTTCGCCTGGAGGCCCCCGGCTCCGTCGAATCGGCCAAGGTGATCCTGATCCGGTAGCCTGACGGATCATCTGTTCTCGCGCGGGGCGGGCTTCGGCCCGCCCCGACGGTATCCGCCGGAGAAACCGGAAACATCATCATTCGCAACGCGAAAGGCTCTTCACTGGGATGGCGCCGGGCAGTCGGGACAGGAAACGTATTAGATTGACATGTCAAATCTTATGTGTGTTTCTCAAGTTTCTTCAACCTGATTCCGGTCGAGCAGGGCGAGGACGGCGGCGCGGTCGAGATTGCGGCCGGGGCAGCCTGTCCTGCAGGTGCGGACCTCCCTGTGCAGGATGATGTCTTCCGATGTCAGTCCCGAGGCGCGCATGAGTCTCCTCAGCAGCCTTCCCAGGGAACGGAGCTGTCCTGGCGTGGGCGCCGATTCGTCGAAGTTGCCGACGAGGCATATCCCGATCGAGTCGGCGTTGCCGCCCCTCGCATGAGCCCCGCGCGCCCATGGAGGCCTGCCAGCCTCCACTTCGCCGTCGCCGGAGAAGGTTCCGTTCCCGATCACATAGTGATAGCCCACGTCGCTCCAGCCGTTCAGCCCCCTGTGCATCAGCCGGAAGAGTCCGACGCTGCCGTCGCGTGTCGCCGAATGGTGCACGACAATCCGGCGCACATCGTCCAGTGGTTCGTAGGAATCGCCTGGAGGCGGCTCTGCGAGCTGCCTGCATCGAGCCTCCGTGAGATCTCCTGCCAGGTTTCCAGCGACGGAGCGCAGCCATTCGAGGAGTGACGCCGGAAGACGCTGAACCGGTGCGGATTCTCCCCGCAAGATCAATCCTTTCCGGGCTTCCGGCTGGTCAGAACGAGATCGCCCAGGCGTGTTCTGACGAAAAGCCTCGGGCCTCCCGGACCCATCGCTCCCCGGATGGAGCCGTGGCCGGCTTCGGGCGAGTTCATCTCCAGGTTCTGAGCCGAGATCCTTCCCCTTCCGGTTGCCGCATCCACGAAGATGGAGGCGTCGGGAGGCAGGCAGACCTCGATTGCGCCTGTCACCGCCGAGATGGAGGCTCCTGACACGGGGATCGAGCCGATCTCGGCTCTGATGTCGCCCAGCGTGGTCGAGATGGACGAGACGGCGCAGAGCCCGAGTGTGTCGATCCTGCCGTTTCTGGACTGCAGGTCCAGAGGACCGCAGGGCGCGCTGCACCTTATGAAGCCGTTGCAGGTCATCGCCTTGACAGGGCATCCGGGACCGTCGACGATGATGCTGCCGTTCAGCGTCTCGACCAGCAGGCTGTCGAGATGGCCGGGCAGCTCCAGCTCCAGGTCGGCCGCTGCGGGCACCCTGCTGCAGCAGTACCTGCACTTCACGACGAATTCACTGCCGGTATCGACATGCAGCTCGATGAAGCGGGAGTGGGGGAGCTCGGGTGAGTCCTCCCGGACGGCTGCTGCCAGCACCTTGCTTCCAGACCCTCTCCTGCAGATGATGGAGCCGTTCGTGCCCCTCACGACGAGCCGCGTCTCACGCGGTATCTCGAATGAGGTTTCAGTCCTGTGGAGAGCCAACGGGATCCTCCATCCAATCCCTCCGAACCTCTTCAGGCGAAGCCGGGCCGGAACCCCCTTGAGAAGCCTCCGTCACGCCCGCCAGGGACGGAGGACGGGACAGCCATCCAGGAAGCCGGTCACGACAGGGACTATATCGAAGACATCGGCTCGGAGACAGAACTCCAGGTCCTCGGAAGGCGCCCCCGGCCTGTCCCCGGCGAGGAACATCCCCGCCGCCCTCGATCGACGCGCCTTCTCGAGATGTGGAGCAGGATCCGGCGTCGGGTCTCCTGCGAGGATCTCCTCGAGGTAGTCACCGAAGGCCTCGTCCTCCTGTCCGGTCTCGATACCCTCCCTGCCCATGCATACGATGCTGATCTCCCCGGCCCTGCGATCCGATATGAACCTCGCAACCGCCGAAGCGTTCAGGAATACTCCGGCTACGACCGGTTCCGCACCCGCCCTGACAGCTCTGACAAGCCCCTGCGTGCCCGCACTCGTCGTGTGGACCAGGGTCCGTCCATCGAGATCCTTCGAACCGAGTTCGACAGGCGAGTTCGAGAGATCGAATCCGGCTACAGACAACCCTCCCCTCTCCCCGGAGAGAAGGCTTCTAGGTAGTGTTCCGGCGATTCTGCGAGCGGCATCCAGGTCGTCCACCGCGATCACCCGATCGACTCCCTTCGAAAAGGCGGCGCACAGGAACGAGCCCGATCTCAGCACGTCGACGACCACCGCCAGACCTGCGGCGGAATCCGCCCCCCCGATGAGAGCGAGACGGCGGATGGCCGGGTTCACGACGCTAGCCGAGCGCCTCGATGAAGGATACTACTTCGTCCAGATCGGGGAGTTCGGGAATGTCATAGACCTTCAGGAGAAGAACCCTCCCCTCTGCGTCGAGCAGCAGATTCGCGCGCTCGGAGAAGCCCTCGGCCTGCCGGAAGAGGCCCAGACCGGCGGCATATGCTCCGTGCGGCCAGAAGTCGGAGAGGATGCGCAGCTTCGAGAGACCGATCTCCCTGCTCCATGCGTGCTTGGCCGGCCAGGCATCGACGCTGAGGCCGAGGGGGACGGTGTTCAGAGAAGCCAGCCTTTCGTGAGCCGCCTCGAGGGCCTGCATCTGTCTGGTGCAGACCGGCGTGAAAGCCAGTGGATGGAAGGACAGGAGTACTCTTCCTCCCCTGAGCGACGAAAGGGTGAGAGGGTTCTTGTGCTGATCCGGCAGAGTGAAATCCGGCGCTGCGTCTCCTTCGGCGATGCGGCTCATGTCATCCGCCCCGGCGGGCTATCGTGGCCCGAGCCCGTCCAGTGCCTCCAGCACGGCGGATCTCATGCCATCCTCCATGCCTGGCTCGAATCCTCTGCGAGCCAGCACTATCCTCCCGTCTCCACCGATCACGTAGAACGTAGGGATGGCCGTGACCAGATACAGATCGGCCACGGAGTCCGCATCGGTGAGAACCGGATAGGTAACCCCCATCTCCTCCATGAACGATACGGGATCGCCGTTCTCCCAGACGTTCAGGCCGAGGACCTTCACGGGGCGTCCCGCCATCTCCTCGTGGAGCGCCTGGATGGACGGAATGGCTGAGGCGCACGGCCCGCACCAGGTCGCCCAGAAGTCGAGAACCACGACTGTGTCCCGGAGTTCGGACAGCGTCACGACCTCGCCGGCGGTGGACGTCAGCGACCAGTCGGGGGCTGGAGTGCCCGCCTCGAGCACAGCCCTGTACGTTTCAACCGTAAAGGAGTCGTCGGGCGCGACCAGGATCAGGTCGGCAGGCTCGACACCCACCCCCTGCCGGAGGTTCGAGAGCTCCAGAACCTGGGCGCCGGAAACCGATCCCGTGGGATCGTACCGCTCGACTCTCCGCGGAAGAGCGTCGGCGGCGCCGAAGTGCCACCTGGCCCGGCCGGCTCCGTCGGCGTAAACCACATAGACGACGTCGCACTCGACTCCGCCGACGGTGTCAACGCCCTCGTATCTCAGCGTGTCGGCGGCCATCTCCGCCTGGAAGGGTCCGCCGATCACGAACTCCATCATCGCGGCGGTGGCGGTCGGCTGGAGGATGTCCTCGCCGCCCTCCGAGATCAGGCCGCTCACGAGATACCTCGACGAGACGTCGAGCATCCAGGCGGTTTCCGAATCGGTGGTGAAGGTCAGATCAGGAGTCGTCTGACCGGACTCGAGAGTGTCGGGAAGGAAGTGCACGTACATCAGCGGCGGACCACCGTCGGGCCCCTTCTCGAGGATCGCGCTCCCGCTGAAGGGCGCGAGCCCCTCCAGCTCCCCGGTGCCGTAGAACGTGAAGTCGTACGCAACCGAGCCGACCGCTGAAGCAGCTGAATCAGCCCTGGTGACTATCTCCCGCGCCCTCGCGCTTCCGTCGTCTTAGGAGGCGGAGCCTCCGGAGGGAGTGCCGCAGGCAGGGATCAGAGCCGCCAGGACCGCAAGGATGGTGGGCAACCTCTTCACACGCACCTCCAGGTCGGAACCGGGCGCCGCCGAACGGCGCCCGGAATGATCGGCAAACGGAAGACTAATGCGCTACCACGAACCTCAGGAAGTCGGACATTCCACCGCCGGATGCCCGAAGGAAGAACACCCCGTCCGGCAGATCGCCGATGCCGATTCCGAACGACTGAATACCGCCCGCGCACTGCACCTCCTGCGAGGAAATCAGCCTGCCCGCCATGTCGAACATCGCGAGCTCGACGGACATCCCGCCCGGAGCCGTCAGAGATGCCTCGATCATCAGCGAAGCGGGGTTCGGGCCGATCGAAAGGACGTCGAGGGGTTCGTCCACGGGATCCCACTGGCTCTCGCCCGTTCCTGTGGGTCCCAGCGGCTCGGCGAGATAGGCGATCGTAGCGATGGCTCCTCTCGCGCAGTTTGTCCCGAACGGGAAGTAGCTCATGTAGTTGGAGAGGATGTCACTGGTCTGGTGATAGTAGGGATTGCCGTAGACCTCGTGCTCGATGCCCAGAACGGCGGTGTAGCCTTCGTTCCAGAACGAGGCATGATCGCTGGCCGTGAGGCCGGGATTGTACTCGGGCAGGACGTTCAGGGCCGGCACATAGGTGTCGCAGATCGCGTCGACAGCCAGCCCGAGCCCGGTCGACTGGGAGTTGTAGGGCACCCAGAACACGTTCTGGCCGGGAGGGCCGTAGAGGATCATGTCGAGGTTTACCACGCCGAGTATGTCGTCACCGGCGGAGCTTGCCTGATCAGCATAGTAGGCGCTGCCGTAGAGTCCCTGCTCCTCCCCGCCGAAGCACAGGAATCTTATCGTGTACTTGAAGTTGTAGGCTGACATGACCCTGGCGGCCTCGACCACCGCGGCCGATCCGCTGGCATTGTCGTCGGCCCCGGGAGCATTCGAGTACGGGCTGGGCGATGTGCAGTCGAGATGGCCGCAGATGATGTAGATCTTATCCGGATAGGTCAGTCCGGGTTTCTCGGCCACGACGTTCTCGCAGTCGTACGAGCCCATGCTGAAGTACTGGAGCTCGGCGTCGATCCCGTATCCTTCGATCGTGTCACGGACCCAGGCGGCGGCGGTGTCGTAGCTGTCAGTACTCGAATACCGAGTGCCGTAGTCCTGAAGATGCTGGATGAACCCCTGGAATCCGGCTTCGCTGACCGCTGCCACGATGTCGGCCACGTAATCGTCATAGCCGCGCATCGGCGGAACGAAAGCCTGCGCATGATCCAGGCTGATCGGGCGGAGAGGCTGCAGGAGATGGAGCCCCCTGCCGAGGAACGGCTCGGGTATTCCCCCGGACAGCCTTACCAGGGCGATTCCACCGCGCTGGAGCATCACGGGGCCGAGTTCGGCGGCCGACAGAACACCCTCCGGACCCGAGATGTGCACGATCACGTAGTCGCCGGGCGCTTCGAACGAGGCGTCTAGCGGCTTCGCGAAGCGCACTCCGCTCATCGCTTCGGGGACCGCCGAGACCAGCATGAAGTCGGTGGCTATGTAATAGACCTCCGACCTGGAAAGCCATGGCTCTCCTGCAATGTCCCTGTAATCGGCCTCGATCAGATAGAGGCAGTCGGAGGCCGATGCCGAACCCGCAAGCGCCAGTGCCAGGATGACGAGTTTCATGACAGCCTCTTTTCGTATCATCAGTTTCCGACCCTTGAGCCCTGTCAAAGTAGAATAACGCGCTTCGCTGAATACTGCAATCTTCGATCGATACAACCCATGCATCCGATTGAGGTTCCAGCGGCGGTGCCGGGAAAGCCCCCCCGGACTCGCAGGGCTTCCCTGAGGAATCGGAGCGGCATACCGCGGTGCTTGCAGCGCGGCGGGAACATCGGAAGGGGGTCTTTGTCCGTCCCGGGTCTTCCACCTGCCGGCGAGGCGCGCACTCTCCGTCAACGCCCCCCGACCGGAGTGCGCCACACGCTCCACATCAGCGGTACGACCATGAGGACATCCGAACCCGCACGGAGCGCATCGGCTCCGTGGGGATCGCCCTTCTCCTCCAGCAGTGCGGCCTGGCTCTCGACGAACCATTCGTCAGGGCGCGAGGGGATGCCCGGTTCGCACCCGGAAGCCACCCTGCGGAAGCCCGCGCTCTCGAAGGAAGCCTCCACCTCGGCACGAGAGCGGAGATGGAGCCCCAGGGCGGCCAGAGATCTCCGGAACAGATTCGGAAAGGGTCCCGGAGGCGCCGCCGAGGCACAGGTCCAGTCGTATTCGGCCAGCACCGTGGCGATCCCCCTTCCGCATCCCGGAAGCGCCTCCCTGACGCGAACGAGGAAGCGCGGCAGATCCGCCGAATGAAGGAGAAAATGGTGGAAGAGGTATATGTCGGCCCGGGGCGGAGATGATTCGAGCGCATCCGCCTCGACGAGATCCACGCCGGCTGGGCAGCGCCTCGCGGCCTCGGCGAGCAGAGACGGATCGTGGTCGATCCCAGCCACCGAGGCCTCGGTTAGAGATGCCACCTCGCCGAGGATCAGCCCCGTCCCGCAGCCAGCCTCCACGACCCTTCCCGCGGAGCGCAGCGGGATCATGGAATAGACCCTGGCGCGCAGACCGGACGTCCATGCCGCCTGACGCTCGAGAAAGGCCGGGAAGCCCGGAGCCTTCAGGGGTTCGACAGCATGTCCGGGCAGCTCACGGACTCCCCTGCTGCATCGAGAGGACAGCCGCCGCCGCAGAGATCGAATTCGCCGCAGCTCCTGCACGCCGCTTCCACCCAGTCGCGCTCGCGCAGCGAGCGCATGAGTCCGCAGTCGTAGATGTCGGTCCAGGAGTCCTCGAGAATGTTGCCGGCGCTGCGATAGTAGCTCTGACAGGGAAGGACCGTTCCGTCGGGTTCGATGCAGATGTTGTACTGGCCGGCGGTGCAGCGCTTCGGTCCGAGGCCCAGCTCCACCGGGTCGAGTTCGCAGTATCTGGTGGGGGAGTACCATATCAGTCTCACGCCGCGCTGCATCGCCCTTCCGCGGAGTCTCTCCAGGAGTAGCTTCAGGTCGGCAGGAGCCAGCCCGAAGCCGCCCTTCGCAGCCCTCCCGCTCCTTATCACGGAGTTGAACGCCATGGCCTCGAGCCCGAGTTCCGCGACGAAGTCCACGGTGGCCTCCAGCGTGTCACGGTTGGCCTCGGTGATGGTCGTGTTCGTGATGGTGTAGATTCCGCGCGCCAGGCAGTTCCGCAGCGCCTGGACAGTCGCGGCGTGCGAATCCGCCCCTGTCATGGCGTCATGGACTGATGGGTCGCGGGACTCCAGAGTCACCTGGACGTAGTCCAGTCCGGCATCATCCAGCTCTGCAAGGTATCCTGCGTCGGCGAGCCTGACTCCGTTCGTGAGGAGTCCCGACACCATGCCGAGGGACTCTGCATGCAGGACGAGTTCGGACAGGTCTTCCCTCAGGGTGGCCTCCCCTCCCGTGAAGGCGACATGCGGAATCCCGGCGTCCCACAGCCTTCCCAGGATCCTCCTCCAGGACTCGGTGTCGAGCTCCTTTCCGGCCCGCTTCTTCTCGTTGTAGCAGTGGCTGCAGTCGACGTTGCACCTGTAAGTGACCGCGAGATCGGCCCTGTAAGGCGCCGAAACGGGGGTTCGGAAAGGTTCGATCCTCTCCAGGCCGAGGAAGGTCACCGGGCAGACCGGCTCGTCGGCGAGGAGGCATTCCAGGGTCCTTTGGAACTCCTCCCAGTCCGCCTGCAGGGCGGACCTGGAGATCCTGTAACGCCCGGCCAGGGTCTTCACCGCCTCGGCGGGCGTCGAGCCCGCGAGGTACAGCCATGCGAACTCGCAGGCAGTAGCGTTTAGATGGAGGATCTTCGAGGCGTCTATCACGAGTATTCCGCTGCCGTCGCACTCGACCCTGAGGTGCACCCGCCTCCCGCGGAGGCCGCCTCCAGGCCTGAAATGATGGAGCCCTGGAGCGGCCAGCGGTTCCGGCTTCCCGAACAACCTGCCGACAGCGAGTCTCATCGCCCGCCTCCGGCACAGGCGCACGCACAGCCTGCGCATGCACAGGCGCACGCGCACCCGCCCCCGGTGTGCGTGCCCGAGTGGCTGCTGACCGGGATCGGGTTCGTCACGGCGGTCACGGTCGAGGTGAATCCGTCCACGTTCCCCAGAAACGAAGACGCCGTGCTCTCGAGCCTCGAGGCGACATCCGAGCAGAACTGCTGGATGCTCATGCCCTGGCCGGTCGAGAAAACAGGCCTGTACGAGCCGCCGAGCCTGGAGGGGTAGAGGACCAGGCCGCGCAGCTCCGGGAATTCATCGAGACGCTTCTCCACCCTGTCCTCGAGCAGGAGCCATGGGAGCTGCTCGGCGACCACGGCCTCGATTCCATCGGCCCCGGCCGAAGCTCCGACCTGCTTCCAGGCTTCCGTCATGATCGATCTGTAGTATTCCCGTGTCTCCTTCACCGAAAAGCCCTTCATCCTGTTCTCCACGTCCCTGACGAGAGCCACGAAGGCGTCTCTGACCTGAGCGAAGTCGAGGGCCTCTCTCCCTGCCTTCCCGACTCGGACGGCCTTGAGAATCGCGGTCTCGTAATCCAGGAGCCCTTCCATGCCGGGCTGGACGGAGGTGAAGACGGGCCTGCCTGAGGAGGTGTCCAGGACTGCGGCGCCCTTCTGCACGAGCCCGTAGATGATCAGCATGAGCACCCTGTCGAGCTTCTGCCCGAGCAGGACACACACCTGTGGAACGGTGAGGCCGCGCTTGATGCCGACTCCCTCGACGCCGATGGAAGGCTTGATGTACTGGAGCCTGCGGTTCCTGGACTGGACCACCGCAAGCACGATTATCCCTGCGAAGAAGCTCAGGATGCCTGCGGGACAGCAGCAGGGCATCCATTCGCCGGTGCCGCCGCCTCCATCCGAGGCGCCCGCCCAGGCGGTGCTCTGGATCGGTGCCCTCTTGGCGATCGGCCCGCTTATCAGCGAGGCCGGGAACGAGACGCCGACCATGTAGGCCGACGACATTCTCCTGACGGTCTGCCATTCGTATACGATCCTGCCCTCGCCGGTCCTCCATGCTCCGGTGAAAGGAATGTCGTGGTATCGTGTGGAGGCCGAATCGGCGCCGGGAGGGAACTGGATGCGCAGGGTCATCCGGGTTTCGCCTTCGAGCAGGGATGCGTCGAACCAGGTCGGAGTGAACTCCAGCGATGCATAACCCGGCTGAGACGGGTCTGCATACACGAGCCCGGGGTTGGCTCCGGAGAGGGCGAAGACGCCTGTCTCTCCCGGCCCGATGCTGCGGTTCCCCAGGTGGACTTCGACGCCGACGGGGATCACCGTAGAGCGGCGGATGTCGGTGACTGGATGCCCGTCCACCTCGGCGGCAACAGAGCCCTGTTCGTACGAGGACGTGGGGAATCCGATGTCCACCACGTCTATCTCATGGGCTCCCAGGCGGCACGCGAACTCGATCTCGTAGTGGATGAGGAGGGTTCCGTCGGCCTCGATGGAGGCGTTGCATTCGAGCCTGGGGATCTCGAAGGAGTAGTCGGCCGCCCGGGGAGCCGAGACGAAAGCCAGGAGAGCCGCCGGCAGGAGGAGCTTCACCATCTGGGCTTCTCTTCGATCTGGTACTCGGACCTGCAGTAGGGACAGGAGATGAAAACGGCGCCGGCTCTCACGGAGACGTTCTGTGCGGACAGCGACCCTCCGCACCTGGCGCATTTCATCTCCTCGAGGTGCACGTCCCCGGACAGATCGATCTTCTGGGACGGAGCCGCGCTTCCACCGTGCATGGCCGACCGCCGGACGAAAACCAGCAGGAACGCCCCGGCCGCGATCATGACCGCACCGACAACCAGCCTCGAGGCGGTGTTTCCCGCACCGGAGGCAACGAGAAATACCAGGCCCAGCATGACGAGCCCTACAGACAGCACAAGAGCGATCAGTCTGAACATGCCGCCCTCCCTCCCGGAAAACTAATCCCTCGGGCCTGCGGGGGGTAGCGCCGAAGCGAAGGCCCCGCCGCCTGCGCGACGGGGCCCGAAAAAGCTCCGGGGATGCTAGGAGATAACTCCGTGCTTCCTGCCGACCTTGATGAAGGCCTCGACCGCTCTGTCAATCTGCGTCTTCGAGTGTGCGGCGGAGAGCTGGACTCGTATGCGCGACTGGCCCATGGCCACGACGGGATAGAAGAACCCGATGACGTAGATGCCCTCCTCGAGCATGTCCCTGGCGAAGGCCTGCGCTACCGGTGCGTCGTTCGGCGTGAACTTCCTGAACATGATGGGGACTATCGGATGGTCTCCCTTGATGATGTCGAAGCCCGCGCTCGTCATCCTCCGGCGGAAGTACTTCTGATTCCTCTCGAGCTTGTCGCGGAGCCTCGTGGTCGAGGAGAGGAGCTCGAGAACCTTTAGCGTGCCGCCGACCACGCTGGGCGAGAGGGTGTTGCTGAACAGGTAGGGCCTCGAGACCTGGCGCAGCCAATCTATCATGACCCTGCGGCCGCTCGTGCAGCCGCCGCTCGCTCCGCCGAGGGCCTTGCCGAAGGTGGTTGTGACAAGGTCCACCCTGTCCATCACGCCGAAATACTCGGGGGTCCCGCGGCCGGTCTTGCCTATGAAACCCGTCGCATGGCTGTCGTCGACCATCACCAAAGCGTCGTATCTGTCGGCAAGTTCGCAGATCCTGTCCAGAGGAGCGAGGTCCCCGTTCATGCTGAAGACCCCGTCGGTGGCGATCATCCTGTACTTGCAGCCCCTCACCTCTTCGCTCTGCAGGATCCTCTCGAGGCCGGGGAGCGTCTTGCCGTCGAACTCGTACTCGCCTGAGCCCATCTGGTTGTGGGCATAGACATGGCGCCTGGCCTTGCAGAGCCGTACGCCGTCGATGATGGAGGCGTGGTTGAGCTGGTCGGCTATGATGGCGCAGTCCTGGTCCAGGAATGGCTCGAACACGCCGCCGTTGGCGTCGAAGCAGGCGACGTAGAGAATGGTGTCCTCCGTGCCGAGGAATTCGCTCACCTTCTTCTCGAGCTGCTTGTGGATGTCCTGGGTGCCGCAGATGAAGCGAACGCTGGAGAGGCCGTAGCCTCTGTGCCGGATCATCTCCCTGGAGGCTTTCAACACCTCCCTGTGGCTCGACAGGCCGAGGTAGTTGTTCGCGCAGAAGTTCAGGACCTTCCTCCCGCCCACTTCGATCTCCGCGCCCTGATGGGACTCTATTATGCGCTCCTCCTTGTAGAGCCCCTTCTCTCTCCTGTCTTCGATCTGCTTCTCCAGATCGGCGAATATCCTTCTCGACATGACGATCCCCTTTCGCCGGGTTGGCCTCGGGCGGCCGCTCCGATCACGGGTTGTTAGTGCGGCACGGTGGACGAAGTCGGTAATTTATGACCCCCGCCGGACGAGGGGGAGTGCGTGTCGCTGGAAGCGGCGCCGCCGCGACTGCCTGCATGTTCCAGAACCGTTCCCATGCCGCCTCCTGCAGAGCGGGCCTTTCCACCGGGGTGAGAGAAGAAGCGCAGAAGTGCACCGCTCCGACGGTACTCCGCCCGGTCGCCGCGGCGTAAATGGCGCAAACCGTGAGACAGATTCCGGCCTGGTAACGCGGTGATACATCATGCGGCGTCTTCGATATCGCTTCGCCTCGGCGGACTCCGGGATACGGCCTGCCGGCGGCGATGCCCCGATGCAGCAGGATTTTCGGATTCCAGCGAGGCTCGGGGTTGACGGAAGGCTGTGTAATCTGCAGAAGACACCCATCATGGCGCCACGGAAACCCCTTTCCGGACTGCCTGCGGCGCTCGCAGTAGCGGCCGCATCGGGTGCTCTCGTCCTCGCCTCGGGGAATGCACCCCCGATGGACGACACCTACATACACCTGGTCTTCGGACGGAGCCTCCTGACTCCGGCACCCCTCTCGTTCAATCCGGGCCAGCCCTCGTCCGGCTTCACCAGCCCTCTCTGGCTCATCCCTTCGGCGATTGCCTCGACGGCGGGCGACAGTGCCCCGGCTGTTCTCATGATCCTCTCGTCCCTTTGCGCATGCGCCGCTCTCCTCCTGGCGGGCGGGTCGGCATGGCCGGCCCTGCTGACAGGACCCTTCCTGTTCCATGCTTCCAGCGGAATGGAGACCGCACTGGCCTGCCTCTTCGTGGCTCTCATCTGGAGAAGCCTGGCCGTTCCGCCGTCGCGTCTCCGTGACGGGATGCTGATAGCCGGAGCGTTACTGGCGCGGCCGGAGCTCGCGGTGCTCGCGCCCCTGGTCCTGACGAGGCACCGGAAGAACGGAACAGGCGGCATGGCCCTGGTTCTGGCGCCCGCGGCGGCGGTCGTGTCGCTGTGGATCGCCTGGAATCTGCACTCCGCCGGAAGGCCGCTCCCTTCAACATTCTATGCGAAGCAGGCCGCCTCCCCTCCGGCCTTGGAAGAGCTGACATCGCTGGCTTGGAGGCTCGCCGCATCCGCTCCGCTTGCGATCCCGGCGGCGGCGGCCGGCGTACTGCTGCTCGCCAGGCGCGGCAGGCCCGGGTTCCTCGCGGCGCCGCTCCTCCTGGCTGCGGCGCTCGCGACACAGCCGAATCCCTGGTTCCAGCTCCGTTATTATGTGCCGGCCCTCTTCGCGGCCGGTCTCACCGCCTCGGCCTGGCTCGACGGGATGGCGCAGAGGATCAGGAGGATAGCCAGGCCCGTGCTTCTCGTCTCCTCCCTGCCGGCGCTGGCATGGTTCGCAGGCCTCCGGCTGCAGGCCTCGGAGGACGTCGAGCACATCGATATCCTCCCGGCACGATTCGTCGCCTCGGCCGCCGGGCCCTGCGACGTCGCCGCCGCTGCCGACATCGGCGCGATCGGATGGATGACAGGGCTGGAGATCCTGGATCTGGACGGGCTGGTCACTCCCGAGCGCCTTCCTGGCTCCGGAAGGGCCGGATGGCGCTGGCTTTCTGAACGCGCCGACTGGCTGGTGGCTTTCCCGGACCAGTACGCAGGTCTCCTGGAGGAGGCTGGCGGACGGGCCGTCTTCGAAGCCGGGTTCCGGAGCCCGGCGTCGGTCATCTGCGGCTCCGATTCCGTTGCGGTGTGGAGGATCGCGGACTAGTCGAAGGCCAGCACCGGCCTCCTTGCGAACCTCTGCTGAACGAGCGTCGAGTGCCCTGGATAGAGCCACCTGTAGATGCGGTAGTTCCAGAAGACCTTCTCGGCGTAAAGCCGGGTTTCGTTGAAGGTGATCCTCGCGAAGAACATGTCGTCCGGAAGGCTGGATGCACCCCACCTGCCTGTGGCGTTGTGGGGACCTCCGTTGTAAGCGGCGAGCAGATGGACGACTCCGGGCATTCCGGCTGCGACCCCGGACAGGTAGCAGAGTCCGTAGTCCAGGGAAACTGCGGGATCGTAGAGCCTGTCCGGGGAGTAGTCGTCCCAGCCCATCTCAGTCGCGACCATCTCGGATGTGCTCGGTATCATCTGAATCAGGCCCCTGGCGCCGGCAGGCGAGTAGCACGAGGGCTGGAACATGCTCTCCTGCCTCATTATGCTCCAGGTCAGGAGCGGGTCGAATCCATAGCGGGAGCTCGCGGCGAGCACCTCGTCAGGCCAGGCTTCGGGATACCGCAGCATCCACACCTCCCGGGGCCACGGCCCGGGCATGCGCGAAGCCAGCCTCCAGCCAGACGACGGCATCCGTTCCCATATGTCGTGATCCAGATAGAACTGCGCCAGGAACTCCGCCCCCCCCGCCGCTGTCTCGGCAGCCTTCAGTTCGCCGATGCCCCAGCGGCGCAATCCCGCATCGATCAGCACCAGAGCGGCTCTCATCGATGCGGTGGCGCTGCATGGCCCGATTCCTCCGGATCGCATCCAGTCGTCGAGAGATGCCTCCGCGACTTCGGGCGGTTGGAAATCGATCCCCAGGAGGAGTCGCGCGAATTCTGCAGGCAGGGATTCGGGCGACTCGGCGGCCAGACGCCGCAGCGTATCGGCTCCTGCCGGGTCGTTCATCCTGCGCAGCATCACGGCTCCGAGAAGGTATTTCGCCGCCGGGGCGTAGACGCTGGAAGGAAAGGAGTGCAGGAACGCCCGGAGTTCCTCGACCGCCCCAGCATGCCGTCCGGTCTCGACGAGGCCGAGGCAGACGAAGAAGTGCGAGTCGTCGGCGGTCACGTTGGAGGGATACTCAGCGGCGGTCCTCCTGAATTGGAGGAGCGCTTCCTCCCACCTGCCATTCTCGGCGAGGATGCTGCCACGGAACCAGGGGATGTTCCCCCGCCTGGGGCTGTCGGGCCAGCGGCTTTCCAGCTCCGAGAGCAGGGCTAGACCGGAATCGGGACGGCCTGCCCTTGCGACGTCGAGTGCCAGGTTCGAGAGCGCCTGCTCTGCATCGGGACCCGAGGGCCATCGGTCGAGGTAGTATCCGAGGAGATCGCAGGCCTCGCCGTAGAACCCGAGCCTGTCGCGCGTTCGGCCGGCCAGATAGACGCAGTGCGCGGGCGGTGCCTTCGAAGCAGTCGCCAGTTCGAACAGCTCGTTCCACAGACCGCCGGAATAGAGCGCATCGGCCAGGCGCGACGCCCTCGCCGAGTCCTCGAGCAGGCCCTCGCGCAGGAGAAGCCACGAGGACCTGTGGATGTCGCCCGCGGGCCACAGTCTGATCGAATTCTCGAGGGCGCCCTCCCAGTCATCCACGCCGCCGTTGAGACGCCACATCCCGAGAGCGCGGTACATCCGGCTCTGGAGGATGCTGTCCGAGGCGAATCTGAGACGCTGTGCGGTGGCCCCCTGAAGGTCGCCCTCCGTCAGCAGGATCCTGTATTTCAGCAGTTCTATCTCCGGCCTGACCGATTCGCACAGTCCGCACGACTCGGCTATGCATACGGCCTCGGCGGCTTCGGCCGGTCTGCCGCGCGCGCACAGGGAATCCGCGGCCACGAGAGCGGCATAGCCCGTCAGTATCGACCGGCGTGACTGCGCCAGCGACCTTATAGAAGGCCAGGCGGCCGTTCCGCCGGCCTTCGCCGCCAGGATCAGCCCCAGGCTGTCGGAGGGATCCTCGAGGAGGATCGTCGCCGCGGAGGAATCGCGCTCGACGGCGAGCCTGCACGCTGCGAGCGCGTCGGCCCGCCGGAGCGGATCTCCCGGCTCCCTCATCGAAGCCGCTGTGGAATAGAGCCTCGCGGCTCCCCCGACATCTCCGGAAGCCTCGAGGATCGCGGCCTGTTCTTCGAAAGACGCGGGACCGGCGGCCAGACTCGGAGCGCCGCCCTCGACTCCTCCGAGGCGTGTACAGGAGAGAGCTACGGCCGCGAGGAAGACGGTTCCCGGCCGCCTCAACTCTTCTCCGTGTACCTTGCCAGCTCCGCTTCCAAGTCGGGATTGCCCGGAACGGCCGTCGAGACCTTCTGAAGAAGGGCCGCCGCCTCGGCATGCCTGCCTTGGGCGGTGAGAGCCCTGGCATAGGCGATGGTGACCCTGGCCGAGGGAGGCGCCTCGTCGAGGAATCTGCGAAGGAAGTCGAGCGTTTCCTGGGGCCGGCCGGCCTTCACCAGCAATATGCCCAGACCGGAGAGGGCGGGCTTGAGGTCCGGTTCGAGGGACAAGGCCTTCCTGAAGCATATCTCGGAGCCCTCGATATCCTCCAGCGAGGCTCTCACGTGTCCGAGGTTCGTCCACAGCTCGGGACGGTTCGGCTCGAGCGCCACCGCCTTCTCGAGGGCGGAAGCGGCGTCGGTGAAGCGCCCTTCGTTGAAGTAGTGGATGGCCTCGTTGTTGAGATCCTCGACCTGTTCGCGCAGCAGCTCGTCGCGATGGACCTGGAGGAGGTCGGTCATCCTCTCCAGGGCCTGCTTCTGATCGCCCGCGGAGGCGCCGAGCATCTCCTTCATCGACTCGAGCGTCCTTCCGTGGGCATCGAGCGAGCCGCTGACGGCATCCATGACCCCCGCAGACCTATCCTCAAGCTTCTCCATCCTGCCCTCGAGTGCCTCGCGCATCCTTTCGACGGACTGCGGAAAGCCCGAAACCGTGGACGCCACCGAGTCGAGCCTGCCGACTATGGACGCGGCTCCGTCCCTGCCGGCCGCGGTCACGGCCGCGACCAGGGCCTCGGAGGCCGTGGAGATCTGGCTCCTGAGTTCGGCCAGCGCGGAGAGAGCCTTGGTGGATGGTTCGGAGGACGCAACGACGATCCTCTCGAGCCCCGACACGGCCCCGGAGAGGGCTGTCAGCTTCTCGTCGAGGGCCTTCAGAGCAGCCGCCAGCTCCTGCCTGCCCGATGCCATGCCGCCACCTATATCGCCGGCCGCCGATTTCAGGGCGGCATCGATCCTGCCGGCCATCTCCTTCGATGAAATGCCGATATCTGTCCGGATGGCCGCGACGGTCTCCGCGATGAGGGCGGCGCTGTCCTTCTCGAACGCCGCCGTCAGAGCGGCATGGATCGAGTCCAGCCTGCCCGCCATCTCCGAGATCCGGGCCGAGACGGCCGCCAGGCCGGCTTCGCCCGCCTTAGAAACTGCTTCGCCCGCCGCCCTGACCGATTCCTCCACCGACTTCCCCGAAGCCGACGCGGAGGCCGCGATCTCGGACCCGAGCCGGCCAAAGGCTTCGACGACGTGAGCCGACGAATCGCCCGCGGAAAGAGCCGAGAGAGCCTTCTCGAGCGCATCCAGCCGTTCCTGCTGGGCCTTCAGCATGTCCGCCATCTCGCCGGCGGCCTTCGCCAGCGAGACGTTTATGCTGTCTCCGACGCGCGTGAAGGATGCGTCAATCGTTCCGGCGGCGGACTCGAAGCCAGCCTTCAGGGCGCTTATGTCCAGCGCCGGAGCGGAAGGCGGGATCTGGGAGGGAAGAACGGAGAGGGAGCCCTGGATCGACTCCAGGCGTTTCTCGATGGCCTCCAGTCTTTCTATGCCGGCTTCGAACCCGGTAACGGGAGCCGGCGGGATGGAGAGGACGCCCAGCATGGCCGTGAGCTTCTCGTCGATGGAGGCCAGCCTCTCGGCCGCCTTCCCCCCCGCCGAGGTCTCCTCACCCTCCGCCGGCCCGCCGGAAGGCGCTTCGATGCGAAGCGGGGCGGACAGAAGTCCGGCTATCCGGTCCAGCTTCTCGATCATCGAACCGGAGAACCGCCCGTCCAGGGCTTCGAGCCTTTCGCTCATCTTCTTCGTCTGGTCGGCCAGCTGCCTCACGAGCTGGCCGATGCCGATCAGAAGCTGATCGGTCGTGACGGAAGCGGTGGGTCCGCTCGTGTCGTTCTCGCTCATAGCCGGTCCTTCCCGTCCTGGAATGATGAAATAACGCCGAGCCCGGTGCCGCCGCGCCTCCTGCCGGAGACGACGCGCGCGAGTTCGCCGGGATGCCTCGATTCCATGTACTTCTCCACCGCCCTGGCATCGATGGCATACCCGGCCTCGTCGAGGGCCCAGTGCACCCTTCTGATGAACAGGGGTTTCCGCGTTCTTCGGTAGGCATCGAGCCAGGAAGATATGGCCGCATTGCGCCGGCCCATGCGCCAGAGCGCGTAGGCTCTCAGATCCAGCGCCTCGTCGTCGTCGGCACCGGCAAGGGATTCGAAAGCCTCCGCGAATCTCCCCGCATAGACCAGACTGCGCGCGCGCGCCTGTCCGGTGGGGGCGGATTCGGCCCTGTGGTGCTCGATCGCGCTCATGACATGACCCAGAACGTCGTCACGGCCCGACGCAAGGGCGACTTCGGACGCCTCGGCCCTCAGCCCGGCCGCGAGCAGCATTTTCACGAACTCCTCTTCTGGCGGCCTGTCACCCTTCTTCCAGTGCTCGAAGCAGTAGGAGGCGATCTCCACGAGCCTGGACCTGGTGCCGTCCCTCCCCATGAGGAGCCTGCCGAATCCGAAAGCCCTCGAGGCATCCACTCCGCTCGCGAGAACTGCTCCGGCGGCGGACGAGAGTTCCTCGGTGGGGCTGTCCGCGAGACCCTCCGCCATAGCGCCGTCGAGCGCCTGCTGGATCACGGCCTGGTCCCGCACGGAGTCCCAGAAGACCTTCCGGGGGGCACGGCCCTCCAGGGCAGCCAGCAGCAGCTTCTCCCCGGCCGAAGTCTTCCAGGCTCCAATGCCGTCGCGCGCCAGGAGGCTGAGAACCTGGATAGCCCTGTCCTCCATGCCGCCGGCATCGAGCACTCCGGCCAGGAAGGTCATGGCCTCGCCGTCGGTCTCAGCGCGCCAGGAGCCTATCGCGATCTCGGCAACCGGAGCGCTGACCGGCACGGTGAGGTTCTGCCTCCGCCTCATCACGTCGGCGAATCCGGCAGCATTGGCGGTCGCGAGATAGCAGAGCGCCCTCAGCCCGGGGCCGTTGTTCTTCCTTCCGGCGATCTGCCCGGCGATCTGGGGATCCATGAGTACGGCCTTCGTCAGCAGGGATTCGGGATCCGACTGGAGATGGTATCTGTCG
Source organism: Candidatus Fermentibacterota bacterium (assembly GCA_012523605.1). Classification (GTDB taxonomy): domain Bacteria; phylum Fermentibacterota; class Fermentibacteria; order Fermentibacterales; family Fermentibacteraceae; genus JAAYTY01. Next base: position 7,574 of record JAAYTY010000094.1, on the reverse strand, counting down.
GACAGTTCGGCCGCGAAGAACAGGCACTGCCCCATCTGCCGCTCGCCGCAGACCCTCTCGCACAGGGCGCATATCTCGCCCGCGCGTCCGGGATCTATCTCCAGAGCCATCCCCGCGTATCTGCGGAGCCTCTCGGGTTCGCCCTCGAGTGCGGCGGTCCTGACCAGGAGGAGAGGCGCCTCGACCAGGCCGGAGTTGGACGATGCAAGATCCTCCAGCATCTGAGTGACCCCGGGCATCCCAAGAACCGGCTCGAGCACGCCCACCGCGTCGCGTGCCCTGCCCTCGGTCGTGAAGGCGGTCGCCAGCATCCTCCTTGCGAGGGCCTCGCTGCTCCCTGCTTCGTGCAGTATGGATTCCAGCACGCCCGCGGCGAGAGAGCTCGTCCTCCTGTCCTCGACGGCCGGAGCCACGACCCTGAGGGCTGTCTCGACGCTCCCCTCCGATACGAGTCTGCAGAAGTCGGCAAGCCCCGTCAGAGCCGGATCCACGATTCCGGTATCCGCTGCCGCGGCGCCCGCGAGGGCGACCTTGCCCTCCGCGAGGAACGCTCTGAGGCGGAACAGCACCTCGGCAGGCCTGTCTCCCCACGAGAGCTTCGATACGAGATCCATCCTCCAGGACTGCGAGCCCCTGGTTCTCAGGATGATGTCGGCGGCGGTCTTCGCCGCACCTGACGACGCGAAGACCGAGAGCAGGCGGCCGAGGTCGAGGCGGCTCAGCGCCTCGTCCGGCAGGATCGCGATCTGCTCGGCGATCCTGTTGACCAGAGCGGGATCGGAAGACGCCTGTGCCAGTGACTCCTCGGCAAGTCCGTATTCGGAGACTGCGAGCGCGGCGAGGCCCGTCAGCATGTGCTCGTGCGGATTCTCCGGCTTGAATCCGGAGGCAACCAGATCCCTGGCACGGCTCCTGTGGAGGCCCGCCTGCTCGATCTCCCGGAGTCCCTCGGGTGGGATGTGGTCTCCATGCAGCATGAGGGAGAACCAGTCGGATGCGGCCTCGCCTTCCCGCCCCGCGGCTCCTCTGATGGCGGCCCTCATCCGCCTGAGCCCCGGATGGCTTTCCATGAGGCTGTCGAACCTGCTCAGGACCTGTACGATGTCCTCTCTGGACTTCCTGTCCTTCCTCTCGTGCAGATGCTTCATGGTCACCGCGGACTCGGACTCGCGCCCCCTGACCAGCATGACCACCGCGAGCAGGGTGAGTATCTCGGCGCTGTTCTTGTCCTTCAGGAGCAGCTTCTGGATCTGCGCCTGGACCCATTCGGGGTCGGGCACCACCATCCTGCAGAGGGCCTCGACCGCCTCGGTGACAGACCCGTTCTCCACGAGCAGAGCGGCGAGCTGCCTGGCGATGGAGTTGTCCCTGTCGATGCCGGACGAGAGGAAGTCCCCCGCTGTCTCGGCTATCGGGGATGAGGAGGCGTCCGGTTTCTCGAACGACTTCTCGAGTGCGTCGAGCGCGGCCGTATTCTCCCCCCTGGCCTTCTTGAAGCGCGCGAGCAGGAGCAGGGGTCTAGCGCTGTCGGACGCCCTCGAGGCGAGATCCTTCACGGCCGCATCCATCTCCGCGCCGAGCTCGCCTTCGGCTATCAGCTTCTCGAGCTCCCTGGCGGCAGCGTCGAATCGCCCGGCGGCGGCCAGGAGCCTAGCGAAGCAGATGCGCCCCCTGGAGCTGAGGTCCAGCGGCAGGAGATCCCTCTCGACGATGGATACGGCCTGGGTCACGATCTCCTCGGGGGCGTCGAACAGCTCCGGGATGTTCCTCAGAGCCAGTTCCACGTTCTCCGCGGCGAGATAGACGCGCACGAGATACAGGATGGCCAGCGGAGCCCTGTCGCCCTTCCGGGTGCCTATCCACTCGACGATCGCGGGAATCCTGTCGTCGGGTCTGGCTGAACGCTGGGCCGCCCGCAGCAGCGCTTCTAGCGCATCGTTCTCCCTGCCGCGCCTGTAGAGGGCCAGCGAATAGCTGATGAATCTGTCGATGTCGCCCTCGAGGAGCCGGTCGGCGGCGAACCTGTCCGCGTTCCTCGCGCTCGACTCGAGGCTCTCGAACAGCCTGGCCTCGGTAGCCCTGTCGACCTTGTTTAGAACCTCCAGAGCCCCGTTGAAGTCTCTCTGGCGAAGCTTGACCTGCCACAGCGTGCGGAGCAGTTCGAAGGACCTCGGGAAGTCCGCCTGGCGCTCTTCGAGCAGGCGCATTATCGACACCGCCAGGTCCCTGTGGGCCCTGATGATCTCCTCACCCGCCCTCGCCGCGAGGTCAGGATAGGCGATGTCCATGAGATAGGCGACCAGCTCCCTCGCGATCTCGGGGCTCTCGATGAGGGTCTTGAGCTCCTGCTCCACGCGGGTGGCCGCCTGATCCACGGCGCCAGCGTCCGAGAGCGCCTTGATGCTCCTGAAAAGCTTCCTCTGCCTGCTCTCGAAGATCGCCATGTTCCGTCACTCCGCTCTTATGACGAGCACCTGGCCCGGACTCAGTGAGCTGCCGGTCATGCCGTTCAGCCTCTGTATCTCCTCGACGGTCGTACCATAGCGAATGGCGAGATCCCAGAGGGTATCGCCGCTCACGACCGTATGGGTCACGCCTCCCTCCCCGGCACGCACGACGGGGACGGCGTCCCCCGACGCCGTGGCGGGCGGGGAACCTCTCAGAAGGAGCCGCTGTCCCGGGTGGATCAGCGCATCCCTCGAGATGTCGTTCCACTCGGCGACCTCCCTGGAACTTACGCCAACCGAGGCGCCGATGCCGCTGAGAGTGTCGCCGCTCCGCACCGTATAGTAATACCAACCTTCGGCATCGCCGGAAAGTGCGTTGATCGGCATCTCGTCGGGCTCGGGCAGTGAAAGCAGAGCACCGACTTCCAGAACCCGTCCCGGATTCGCGGCTCTGAGTTCCGCTTCCGTGACATTCAGGGTCTCCGCCACGTTGCTCCATGTGTCTCCCTCGCGAACCGCATAGTGCGACCCGTCCATCCGCCAGGCAGCCTCGAACGCGCGCTCGGATATCCCCGACGGGACAACGAGCTCCCATCCCTCTCCGGATGCGGGAGTCCGCGCCCTGAGGAAGGATCTGTTGAGGGAAACGATCGAGTCGGGATGAACGCCGCACTCGGCGGCGAGCACCCTGAGATCGGTGGAAGGGGGCACCCAGATGATCGCAAGGGCGTCTTCGTCCTCGGACAACTGCCTGTACGCGGACAGAGCGGAAGCGAATCTCGGTACGAAGGTCATCGTCTCGGGAGGCAGGTCGAGCGAAACGAAAGCCGAGTCGCCCCTCGACACGGCCCTCGACATCGTGCCTTCGCCGCAGTTGTATGCCGCGAGAGCGAGCGTCCAGCTTCCGAAGGTGTCCCTGAGGTATCTGAGAAGCCTCGCCGCGGCCCGGGTCGAGGCAGGCCACGAGTAGCGCTCGTCCACCTCCGAATCCATCCTGAGATCGAAGTTCCTGGCGGTCCCCCTCATGAACTGCCACGGGCCGGCGGCGCCGGTCGGCGAGCAGCACGCGACGTTGTAGTCGCTCTCGATCCAGGGGAGGGCGGCGAACTCGACCGGGACCCCCTCTTCAGCCAGCACGCGCTCGAGGAGCCTTCGAAGCCCGCTCGGAGCCGGGAAGCGCCCTGGAGCGTAGTTCACGTCGCTGCGGGAAGCCAGACCCTCCGGCAGGTCCCAGATGCCGCGCGGCTCGGCGGGAGGAGCGGTTCCCCCCAGGCAGCCGGGCTGGAAGCAGGGCTCGATGGAGATCTGCGGGCGGGCTAACACGGAGTGATTGTGATTGGTTATTCTGGCGCCCGAGCAGGCGGCGAACGCAACAGCCGCCGAGAGCAGCGCGAATCGCGCTCTGCGAACGCTGCGGAGGATGACGGGATGATCGCAGGTGTAGTCGGTGCGACGGGGCTCGTGGGGCGCGAGATGGCGGCGACCCTCGGAAGGCTCCTTCCCGGGAGGATCGACCGTTTTCTGCCGTTCGCTTCCGATGGATCCGCAGGAAGGACCGTCGAGTTCGAGGGACGCCGGGTCGCCGTGCTCCCGTTCGATCCCGGCTCCATCCCCGAGGGAGCCTGGATGCTCGGCGCCACATCGGCGGCCGTGGCTTCCGAGTGGGTTCCCGAAGCCCTGCGGCGCGGAGCGGTGGTGATAGACAATTCCTCCCGATACAGGATGGATCCCGGCGTGCCGCTCGTGGTGCCCGAGGTCAACCCGCACGCCATACCGGCAGGATGCAGACTCGTCGCCAACCCCAACTGCTCCACCATCCAGCTCGTCGCCGTTCTCGCACCCCTCCTCGACCTCGCCGGAGTGGAATGGGTGGCTGTCAGCACCTATCAGAGCGTCTCCGGCGCCGGCGGCCCCGCCCTGGACGAGCTCGAAGCCCAGCAGAAAGGGCGTTCCCCTCTCCCGAGAGAGGGCTGGTTCCACGAGAACATCCTGACGTCCATCGGACAGGACGGCGGAGGGGTCTGGTGCGAGGAGGAGACCAAGCTCATGAACGAGACCGCGAAGATCCTCGGCAGGGGTTTCCCCGTCTTCGCGGCCTGCGCAAGGGTTCCGGTGAGGGTAGGGCACGTCGAGTCCGTCACCGTGCGTTTCGAATCCTGCGTGGATGCCGGAGCGGCGGCCCGCCGCCTCGAGAGCGCACCCGGGGTCGCGGTGTCCGCCGCCGGTGCGCCCCCCGTGTCCGTCGCAGGGACGGACGAAGTGGTCGCCGGAAGGCTGAGGAATCATCCTTCGGACGGCCGGATCCTCCAGCTCTGGATCACGGCGGACAACGTCAGGAAGGGGGCTGCTCTCAACGCAGTCCAGATTCTCCGGCTCATGGCCGGGGACGCAGTCCGATAGCGCCCTAGACACCACCCCAGCCTCGCGTTTCCCGGGCTTGTGCATGGCGGCGGCGCTTCCGCACCGCCGCCGCACTAGTCGCCGGGAATCCCTCTAGAGGTCCAGGTCGTCGTCGACGAGGTCGAAATCCTCGTCGAGCGTCTCCTCCTCGTCCAAAGAGCTCCCGCAGTTCTCGCAGAAGAGCTTCTGCGGAGGGTTCACATGTCCGCACGAGGGACACTTCGCGCCTTCGCCCTCCTCCTCGATCTCCTCCTCGAGCTCGATCTCCTCGGGCTCGGTCTCGGGCGGCGGAGGAGCCGGAGACGCAGCGGCGGCCTTCTTTCCGGCAGGGGCTGCGGCGGCCTTTGCGCGCGCGCCCGTGGCCTCGTCGACGTCCTTCAGGACTTTGTTGAGATCGCCCAGCTCGGACCGCAGGCGCTCGAGCTCGGCGGCTGTCGCGTCGCGGGAACTCCTGGCCTCGTCGAGCTCGGCCCGGAAGGAGTTGTCGTTCGCGTCGAACTCCTTGAGCTTGGCCCTGACATGCAGCTCGTCTACGTGGTCGGACTCCTCCTGGTGGAGCTTCTCCTTCTTGCCTATCTCCTCGCGAAGGCTCGCCACCTTGCTCTCGAGAGTGCCGCGCTCCTTCGAGATCTCGCTGATCACGGCGGAAAGCTGATCGTCGTAGTCCTGCCTGATGCGCTTGTAGACCCTGTCGTTGGTCTCTGCCTTCAGCTTCTCCAGATTCCCGAGCCTGTCGGCAAGCTCGGTCCGCCTCGCGAGCAACTCCTGGATCCTGTCCTCAAGGACATCCGCCATGTTGTCTCCCTCCGAGGAACTGCGGTTACTCTTCCTGACGGCGCTCAAGCCTGCTCTTCCCTTTCAGGGCCGCAACAATCTGCGGCAACGTAGTCAACAAACTTTTCAGGGCCTTGTCAAGCTCTCGAGCAGGTCGGCGAGAGCAATGTACGGATCAGCGCCGGTCTTGATCCTATGATCCGCACGGGCGAACGCCTCGGCGGCCCCCGCCGCGCCTCCCCACCTCCTCGCCGAAGCGGCGCTCGAGAGTTTCCTTGCCGCATTCCTGGGCAGTCCCATCGACTTCTCCACGGCCGCGACCGTCTGCCCGGACTCCAGCATCGCCCTGGCGGACTCCGCGCGCTGCCACTGGCGGAAGAGGAACGCGAGGAGTCCGACGGGCTCCTCACCCGCGGCGACCAGCCTCCAGCAGTCGGCGAGAGACTCCTCGAAACGCCCCTCCAGGACATTGTCGGAAAGGTCGAAGATGTCGGCGTCCGCGGAAGCCGACAGGAGCGATGCGACCTCGCCCGCGCCCGGCCTTCTTCCGCCGAGGTATCCCCTGCATCTCTCCACGGCTTCGGCGAGCCTCGACAGGCTGCCGGAAGCGTAAGCCACGAGCATGGATCTGATCTCGCCGGATGCCTGCAGGCCGGCCTCCCTGCACAGGCGTTCGCACCATCGAGGGAAGTCGCTATCGAACGGCTCCCAGCATACGTATGAGATGCAGTACCGGTCGAGTTTGGCATTGAAACCGGACTTGAGCGAAGTGTCCGAAGTCTCCACCAGGATCGAATCCTCCCGTGGAGCGCCGAGGACCTCGACGATTTCCGCCCTTATCGACTGGGGCGCGCGATCCGCGTCGGGCAGCCTGATGATCCTTCCGGGGGCGAAGAGCGACCCCGAGGAGACCGTCCTTGCGAGGAGCCCGGGCTGGAGGTCGTCGACTGCGAGCGTCAGGTGCTCGAATCCCAGCTCTCCTTCGTAGCGCCGCCTGATGGCCGTCCTCAGCCTCGAGGCCTGGTACTGCTCTGTTCCACAGACGAGAAAGGACGCGCCCGGGGCGGACCGGGAGACCTCCGCCTCGAATCCGTCGAATCCGGTTATCCTCAAAGCCTTCCGTCCCCCGGGGCTTGCAGCGGCAGCCGTCCCCCCTTATTGTTTCGCGATATTCGCATCAAACAACTGGGGGACACGCGATGCTGACCTGGTTCAGAGACAAGGCGAAGATATTCCTGATCGCGATCATTGTCACTTTCGTCGTCCTGATCTTCGTCCAGTGGGGAACGGGCCAGCTCAACGCGAGACGGGACTACACGGGCGCCGTGGCCCGGATCGAGGGACGGGACATAACCCCCGCCGAGTACGACGACTGCTTCACGCTCGCCTACCAGCACCACGAGAACGAGATGACGATGGCGGGCGATCCCTCTCCATCCCAGGAGCTCACCGCGATGGCCGGAGTCATCGAGAAGGAGGCCTGGGAGGACCTGATCAACTCCGAGCTCGAGCGCCTCTATCTCGAAGACCTCGGCTGGCCGGAAGCAGGGGCGAGGGAGGCCATGGCCCTGATGCTGGTCCAGCTCGAACTCATGGGTGTAGAAGACCCGCAGACCTACCTGTCGGAGATGCAGAGGATGCCGGGATTCCCGGCCCAGCTCCAGCAGGTGGTCAGACAGCTCCGCTTCGCGGCCTTCCCGGCCGCGACGAGGCTGCAGAACATGGCGTCCAGGGAGGAGGTGGAATACCTCGTCTCGGAGAGATACATGCCTGTCTCCGCCAGGTATCTCGTCTTCTCCAGCAACCCGCCCCTCCCGGGCGATGACGACCTGAGGGCGTTCTACGACTCCCACCCGGAGCTCTTCACGACACCCCCCTTCGGGATAGTGCGATTCGCCGCCGTGTCCGTCCTTCCGGACAGCGCCGACATCCGGAGAGCGATGTCAACGGTGG
>JAAYTY010000093.1 GCA_012523605.1 Candidatus Fermentibacterota bacterium | reverse complement strand
GCCGGTCCCGTCCGCCGGAAGAGAACCGGCGGGGAGGAACAGGGCGGGCGCAGGTGGCTTGTCGCGGGGTTCCTCACCGGAACGGCCATGCTCGCCTCGGAGGTTCTGTGGGCTAGGTCGCTTGTGAGAGGCGTATTCAATAACGGATATGCGGCCTCTGCAATGCTCGCCGCTGTGCTGTCCGGGATCGCGGCCGGCTCGGCCGCGGCGGCGCGGATCTCCGGAGACCGCGAGAAGGCAGCTTCCGGAGCACTCGCGTTTCTTGCGCTCTGGATACCTGTTTCCGGTCTTCTCCTGAGGGTCGGACTGCCGCTTCTCGAGTCACTGGGGGCTCCCGGATCCCTGGAGGCCGCCATGGCGGCGAGATACATCCCAGCGTTCCTCGTCGTGCTTCCAGCCGGGTTCGCGTCGGGCGCCGCCTTCCCTCTCATGTCCTCCCTGTATTCGCCCGAACCGCGGGACTCGGCGTCCGGGATCGGGAGGTATTCCGCCGCCAATACCGCCGGCGCAGTCGCGGGCTCGCTTCTGGCCGCCTTCATACTGCTCCCTGCGACGGGGCTACGGTGGTCCTTCGCCGCCTCGGGCCTCCCCGCGGCCTCCGCGCTCGCCGTGAGCTCCCCGCGCGGATCGCGCAGGAGGGCCTCAGCGGCAGCCGCAATTGCGGCGGCGGGATTTGCCATGACAGCCGCCGGGGGGCCGGGCATCGAAGTGCCACCGGGTTTCCGGCTTCTCGGACATGCCGAATCCCCCGGCGGAGATGTCACGGTCCTACAGAGCAGGGACATGCCCTCCGCCCTCCTCCTGAACGTGGGTGGCAGCCAGGCATCGACCACCACCCCGGAGGGCTGTCTGAAGAACCGCCTTATGGCATACTTCCCCCTGCTCGTCCATTCTTCGCCGCGCTCGGTGTGCGTTATCTGCTTCGGAACCGGAATAACGGCAGGGACTGCATCGGTCTTCCCCTCGGTCGAGCGGCTGGACTGCGTGGAGATCAACCCCGCCGTGATCGAGGCATCCGGACCCTTCGAGGCGCATAACCACGGCGTGATCTCCTTCGGCTCGTCCCGGCTGGTGATCGAGGACGGCAGAAACCATCTCGCCGGGACAACCGCCGTCTATGACGTGATAACCGAGGAGCCCATGCACCCGGCCCTGTCAGGAGTGGTGAACCTGTACACCAGGGAATACTACAGGCTGGCATGGGAAAGGCTTTCCAGCGGCGGCGTGATGAGCCAGTGGCTGCCACTGTACCAGATGTCCGACGCGGACTGCAGGATGGTTGTCGCGACCTTCATGGACGTCTTTCCCGAGGCCACGCTTTGGCTGCTGGGGCGCGACGCGATGCTCGTGGGAAGGAAGGGCCTCCCGATCGAGCCTCTCTTGGTCGCGAGCCATCTGGCCGATCCTGACGTGGCGGCCGATCTGGCGCCCTTCGGCCTCGAAGAACCCCGGTTGTTTCTGGCCCTGTATGCCATGGGGCCGGCGGAGCTCGCCGGCTACGCCCGTGGAGCGCCGGTGGTGACCGACGACGATCCTCTCCTGGAGACCTCGGCTCCGAGGGCCGTCTTCGGGCCCTCGACCGTGGCGCCTAACATCTCGCGCATTCTCGACCTGAGGAGCCCGCCGGCAGGCGCAGAGAGCCTCTACGGCGAGGGCTTCATCGCCGCCTGGGAGGCTGTGGGACTCTTCCAGGAGGCCGAGTGCGCCCGCGACAGCCTCCTGCTGTCGAAGGAGGCGGAGCTTTTGTCCCGGGCCTTCGAGCGTTGCCCCGGCTTCCTGCAGGCGGGAAGGCGGCTCGCGGCGTCACTGCACCAGGGGGCGGCGGTGATGCTGGAGAGGGGAAGGCCCGAGGAAGCCTGGATGCTGGTAAACGCGGCGTATGCGACCGGCCTCGCGGATGCGACCCTTCTGGCTGACCTGTCCTCGATGGAGACATCTCTGGGAATGTACGGGCCCGCTCTGGAACACGCCGCGCAGGCTCTCGACATGGAACCTTCGAGCGTTGCAGCTCTCAGGGCGTGGGGCAGGGCGGCGCCGGGCTCGGGCGACCGGGAGGCCGCGCGCACGGCCCTGACCCTGGCCGACAGCCTGGCCCGCGACTAGACCCCTGCTACCAGATGAAGCGGAAACCGGCGAAGGTCTCGCCTTCGAGGCGTCGGAACGGCTGGGTGTCGCGGATGTAGTGCGTGACGTGGAACTCGATTTCACCGGGACCTGCGTCGTAGCGTCCGTACACCAGGGCGTGGTGCCTGGAACTCGTGTCGCCGTCGGTGTGGAAGAAGAACTCCGGAACGTATCTCAGGCCGCCTGTCCAGCGGCGATAGGCGGCGAGGGGCACGTCCAGCCCGCCCTGAAGCGACCAGTCGAAGTCGTGCCCCTTCTGGAAGCCCTCGCCCCGGGGCCTGTAGAGGCCGACCGAAGCCCACCCTTCGGGAATCCCGGACGTCGGGAGCAGAACAGGGGATTCCGGGGGCTCACGATCCGGAGGATCGTACACCACGCCGGTCTTGATGTTGTTCATGTACTCCGAGAGGGTGTCGGGCATGTCGATGTTGTGGAAGCACTCGTGATCGGTGTAGAGCCTGGCGAGCCCCCATCCGGTTCGCCAGCCGAGTTCGGCAGTGATGTTCCAGTGCCCTCCGTAGATGTTGAACTTCATGTCGGGGTTGTTCCAGCTCTCGCCCATGTAAGTATCCATGCGGAGCCCAAGCCTGGTCTCGAACCTGCCGGACCGCAGGGGCATGACCCTCGCCTCGATCTCGGCATAGACGAAATGGGCCACGTCGGATTCGAAGAACTTGTAAACACCCAGGAGACCGTGGGGCTCCATGGGGAACTCCACGGAAGCGGCGGCCGCCAGAAGCAGAAGGGAGGTCACTTTCCTGCCGACTCCTCTTCCTCCCGCGGCTTCGAGAGCAGAGCCGCCATGTCGACAGGCTCGCCCTTCGCGAGCAGGGGAAGCGCCAGGCCCAGCCCCCTCGCGAAGGCGGCTTCGGGAAGAGCGCCCTCCAGGTAGATCAGGTCGTTCACGACGGTTCTCGGAACGCCCTGGACTCTGAACCTGCGGGAGAGGTCGGGGAACTCGTTCGCCTCGATGATCTCCGCGCGCACCCGGGGGCTCGCGGCGGCCATCCTGGCGGCCGTGACGGCGGCCCTCGGGCAGTAGGGGCAGGTAGGGGTGACGAAGACCCTTATCAGCAGGTCTTCGGCGAGCGAGGAAAGGAAGTCGAGCGCCGGCTTCTCGAGCCGATCTCCGGGAGTGCCGGCATCCGTTATCACGGTCAGCAGAGTCGAGAATTCGTATCCGGACGGAGTGCCGTAGAATCGAATCCTGCCGTGGGAGCCGTCGCCGACGATAAGTGCTGGTACGTTCTCCACTCCGTCGGCCTCGCGCCGCCCGGCGTCCGTGAGGGCGTTGAGAACCTCCACTTTCAGCCTGTCGGACTGCTCCGACAGCTCCGACAGGATCCGCTCCGCTTCGAGGCACGTGTCGCAGTTGAGCCTCTGCGTGTAGAGCCTCAGGTGTACATCGGAAGTCATGGTGGAGAAGAGCTTCCGTACCTGTTCGGCATCGGCGGCGGAGAGAAGCGCCATGATCCTCCCTAGACTGCTGCGGGATGGTGCTGAAGGTAGTCGTATGCGGCCGCCGCAGCCCGCGCGCCGTCGGCGGCAGCCGTTATGATCTGTCTCAGCTCGCGCCCGGTGACGTCTCCGGCGGCGAAGACCCCCTCGCGCGAAGTGCGGACCGTTCCATCGGTGACTACGGTGCCGTCATCACCGAGTTCCACCAGGCCCCGGAACGGATCGGTCTCGGCGCGCCTGCCGACATAGACGAAAACTCCGTCCATCTCGAGTTCCCGCGGTCCCCCGGGGGTTTCGAGGAGGACGGATTCTACTCCGTCTCCGCCCCGGATCTCGAGGAGCCTCGAGTTCCATATCACGCCGCATACCGGATTCTTGAGCAGTTTCGAGGCGAGGACGGGTTCCGCCCTGAGCGCGTCCCTCCGGTGGACCACCGTTACGCTGGAGGCGTATCCGGCGAGATGCAGGGCCTCCTTGACCGCGCTGTCGCCCCCGCCTACCACCAGCACACGCCTGCCTCTGAAGAACGGAGCGTCGCAGGTTGCGCAGTAGCTCACTCCACGGCCGTAGAGCCTCTCCTCTCCGGGCACACCCAGCTTCTTCGGCGCAGCTCCGGTGGCGATGACGAGAACCGGGGATTCGAAGGTGCCGGAGTCGGTCTCGGTCGCGAAACCCTCCTCCGAGTGGACGGAGCGCACCGCCCTGGCCGGAACGATCTCGGCGCCAGCCTCGACGGCCTGAGAGCGCATCAGGGAGGCAAGCTCATGACCTCTGGCCCCGGGGACGCCGGGGTAGTTGTCTATCCTGTCGGTAAGCGCCGCCTGACCGCCCGGCTGGTATCCCTCGAGCACGACCGTCGAGAGCCTGTAGCGGGCCGAATAGAGCGCCGCGGTAAGCCCGGCAGGTCCCCCGCCCGCGATGACTACGTCACGGCGGCCCGCCGGCCCGGAGGGCTGTCCGACGATGCCGGCAACGAGGCCGATCACGGTTTCTCTACTTTCCGGCGATGCCGGAGAGCTGGGTCTTGAGGGAGGCCTTGTCCCTGAAGCCGACGAGCCTCTCGATCTCCCTGCCGCCCGAATACGCTATCATGGTGGGGACGCTCCGGATGCCGAGCTTCCCGGCTTCTTCCTGAGCCTCGTCCACGTCGATCTCGTAGAAGTCCCAGCCGGCCATCTCGGCCGCGAGCTGCTCGAGCTGGGGGTGGAGCATCCGGCACGGACCGCACCAGGATGCGCTGAAATCAACGAGTACGTTCCGATCTTTCACTGCGGTGACGACGGCGAGTTCTTTTCCCGAGATCTTCTTCAGAATGCCGGCCATTCCGGGGCCTCCTTTCGGCATACAGGCATCAATCAAGCAAGAAGCCTGCCGGTTCCCAGGCGAGGTGCAGCAACAGGATGGACGGAGCAAGCCGGGACGGAAACCCTTCGGTGCGCCTGTCAGGCGCGGCCTCCGGACCTCACGGGGGACGCGCCCGCCCAAGCATATTGCCGGAGAAGCGGAGGTGCAACATGAGCCTGGAGGCGAGGCTGGCGATAGAGGAGTTCGAGACCCTGGCGAAGGGGATCATTCTCAGGGGCTACTACAGGCCCGGGGGCGAATCGGGCGCCAGCCTGAGAAAGCTGATGGTCCTTTCGAAGCCGGCTCTGTACCCGCTGGCCGGAGATCCGGACAGGGTCGATGCGGGGGCGCTGAAGTACGTGCTCATGAGGCTTCCCGACGGGATATGGTCGGTCAGGCAGATCACCGTTGCCAGGGAGATCGAGAGCGAGGTCGCGCGCGACTTCGACCCGGTCGAGACCAGGGCCCGCAGGAGACCCACATTCAGAACCGGCGCGGAGAGCTACGTCACCTCTTTCCGCGGCGGCATGAGCGACCTGCTGGACTTCGTCTCGGCCCTGACCTGCTACCAGATCGAATCCGACAAGATCAGGGCGAGGTATTCCGCATACAGGTCCAAACTGGCGGAGGATCCGGCGCTGTACTCGGTGTGGAGAGCGCTGGACGCCGTTTCGGACGGCGCCGCGCCCCCGGGCGAGGAGGACAGGAAGAGGCTCCTGCACGAACTCTCGGTCGAGCTGAGGTGCGACTACGGAGCGCTCAAGTCGCTTGACCAGTCTCTGGACGGGAGGCTTCCCGAGGTGATCGGCTGCATCTCGAGGGCGCATCCGCGCGATCTCAAGGTGGTCTTCTCGGACAGATTCGGGCTGGTGGGGACCTACAGCCGCAGGGCGCGCGAATGGACCGCCTCGCTCGTGGAGGCGATCGGACAGCTGGGCCTTTCCGGCGCCCCCCTCCATCTTGTTTCGAGCAACACTCACAGCCTGGTGAACGTGCTGTCCCCGTGGGTCGGTCGGAGGGCTGCGGAGGCCGGCATGGGAGGTTCCCCGGACTACGGTGCGCTGAGGAGGCTTCTGCCGGGATGGTCGTGCGAAGAGAGGATGGCCGAGGATCGGATCGCGGGCATCCATCACATGTCCGTGGCACCCGGGATGCCGGCCTGCCAGATCGTCGACATGTCGCGCATCGACGGTTCTATGGCCGATCCCAGGCTCGGCTGGAACGGCAGGCGCGAGGGCGTGATCGTCAACATGGACTATGCCTTCGGCGAGGAGGGCTTCTTCATCTTCAACGAGATCATGGAAGCCCTGGGCGGCCTCATCCGGAGCGTTTTCATCGTAGGCAAGGCGGGGACTCTGGCCGGATCGAGGGGAGACATCATGCTTCCCTCGTTCTTCGTGAAGCAGGGATCCGGGGAGGTCTATGACATCGGGAACTGCCTGCGGCCGGAGGATTTCGCCGGCCTCGGCGATTTCGAGGTCATCACGGGAGGCCCCATGCTGACCGTTGCCGGCACGTTCCTGCAGAACGCCGAGGTTCTGGAGTATTTCAGAGCCAGGTGGAAGGCCCTCGGCGTGGAGATGGAGGGCATTCCGTACGCCAAGGCGGTCAGGCAGGCTGTGCTGAGGGGCAGGCTCGCCGAAGGGGTGCAGACAGGCATAGCGTACTACGCCTCGGATGCGCCGCTCTCGGGGGACCTGCTCTCGGAGCCTATGGGAGAAAGAGGAGTCGAGCCGGTCTATGCCGTGACCCTCGCGGTGGTCAGGAGGATGCTGGCTGTCCGTCCCGGCTGACGCCGACGACCTTCTTCAGGATCATAACGGTGCCGCCGAGGCAGTCCCCGATCGCGGCCACCTCCCAGCCGTCCTTCTCCCGCTCCCTGATGAGCTGTGCCACGTTGTCCTTCATCTTCCAGAAGAGCTGGACCACCTCGTGGGTCCACAGGCGACCGTCCCGGATCATCACCAGGATGCTTCCGCTGAAAACCTCGCCGAAAGTGGCGACGCTCCAGCCGCCGGACTCCATGTCGGCTATCACGCGGGCGAGCGACCCCTTGCTCTTCCAGGTCGCAGGAAGGACCCTGTGTTCCATGTCCCCTCCCCCCGCATCCATGCGGGCATCCGATCAGATTGACAGCTCCAGCCTCGGTGGCTCCTCGAGGAAACCACCGCCGGCCCACACATATTCCCCCGATTCGTCCCTTTCGTAGAGACCCTCGTAATCACGATATCCTGTGGAGATCGAGTCTATCGCGTCCAGGGCGAGATCCAGGTCTTCCGGATCGGTGAGAGGGGACACCGATATCCTCGTCCAGCCCGGCTTCGACCAGATCCCGCCGTGGTCGAGGGCCGAGCGGATGCTCTTCGAGGCTTCCTTCCCGATCCCGAGCAGATGGTGGCCGTATGTCCCGGCGCACATGCAGCCCGAACGGGCCTGGATGCCGTGTAGGTCGTTCAGAAGCCTCACGGCGAGCTTGTGGTGAAGCCTGCCTCCATCGAGGACGAACGAGAACACTCCGAGCCGGCGGGCCCGGGTGCTTCCCAGGAGGCCAATCGCGGGATTCGCGGCGAAGCGTCTCATCGCTCTGTCCACCAGCTCCTGCTCGGCGCGCTCCAGCAGGTC
>JAAYTY010000092.1 GCA_012523605.1 Candidatus Fermentibacterota bacterium | reverse complement strand
CCAGGTGCTGCTCGCCGAGATCAGGGATCTTTTGAAATCCGGCCGCTGAAAGCCCGAGGCGGGGGCCGACGGACCCCCGCCATCGCGTCCGGCGCCGCGATCAGGCGCGAAGCCTCGGGGAGAGAGGGATCGTGCACATCCCCGGGTCCGGCCCTGGAAGCGGTTCGACCGGAGCGGAGAGCAGAAACGACCCTTCCAGTATCCTGTCTTTCAGGATGGCCGCGATCCTTCCGGCCTGGTGGAGGCTCGACAGCGGCACCGTCCTGACCTCGCGCCCGCAGACGACGACCCTCCCGGACCTGAGTTCCTCGTAGGTGACATGCCCCAGCGGCTCGCCCGACCTGTCCGGGTAGTCCCTCGAATAGTCCATGACCGGCGCGGAGATGTCGCGGTTCCTCACGGATGTGAAGAAGGCCATCTCCTCGTCCAGGACGGGGATGGGCACACCGATCCCCACCGCCAGAGACGCTCCGTAGCCCCTGATGGAGACGCCCCTGACGAACTCGGGGCTCATTCCGCGGAGATCCCCCGTCACGGAGAGCGTTCCCGAACCTCCAAGGGGTATTCCCCTTCCGTTGCGGGCGACACAGGGCGAGTGCTGGGTGCCGTGCCCCGTGACGTAACCCTTCCCTCCGCCGAGGAAGATTCTGGTCCCCAGGCCGATGGTCCGGTAGAAGGGGTCGTTGAGCAGGGGCGAGAGCTCCCCCGCACTGCAGTAAGCGGCGTTGCCCGGCCCCGGCTGGAGAATCCCCATGTAGGTGTGGATGGGTCTTCGTGAGCGGGCGTTGACGGCAACCGAGTAGTTCTGGTAGCAGTTTCTCGGGTTGAGCAGAACTGCGTCGGTCAGCGAGCCGAGGCTGATCAGGGTGCGCAGCTCCCTGGCCGGATAGCAGTCGGTGCCGTGTCCGGTCGCCCTGAGCTCGACCTCCCTTCCTCGCAGGAGATCCTCTATGACGTGCCCGCCTCCGTAGGCGAACCTTCCCGGCCCGGCCGAGTTGCCCGGGTCGCCCTCTCTGAGTGAGGTGGCTCCGAGGAACAGGTCCACTGCGGCGAGGCCCGCATGGGCCGGTACGCCGTTGAGTGTCGCGGTCTTCAGCTTTATCCTGGGGGATGGGTGGCCGATGTTGAACAGAGCACCGCTCGAGCACATCGGCGCAAAGGTACCGGTGGTGACGACATCGACCCTCTCGGCCGCCGCCCGCGTCCCCTCGGTTTCGACGATGCACTTCATCTCGGCAGCCGTCACGACGACGGCGCGGCCCTCGCGGATCCTGGTGTTGATCTCCTCGACGCTCTTCACAGCCCCGCCTCCGTAAAGCCGAAAGCCCCGCCCGGAGTGACCGCCCCGTACGGACACGCCTCGACGCAGATCCCGCAGGCGATGCACCTGGTCATGTCCAGGGCCACCTTCCAGTCCTCCCGGCTGACAGTGAAGGCCCCGGTCGGACACAGACCCGCACAGGCGCCGCAGTGAGTGCACAGCTCCTCGTCCAGCGCGAGCCCTTCGCCCGGCGGGGCGATCCTCACGCCGCTCGAGGAGAGGAAGTCGAGGGTGCCCTCCACCTCGGGTTCCTCGCCCTCGACGACGGCCAGCATCCTTCCCACCTCCGACGGCGAGATCCTGGCGTGGAGAATGTTGATCTCGACTTCGAACCCCCGCACGGCCCTGCTGACCAGGGGCTTCCCCACCTGGTCGGGCGGGAACTCCAGAAGAACGGTCTTCGTCACTCCGCTCACCTCTCAACCCTCCCTTCCAGAAAGCCGACCAGCCTGATCCGTCCCCAGAACGCCGCTTTTTCTCCCGCGCAGGCATACAGCCCCCTGAGCCTGCCTTTCGCCCTCTCCTCTTCCACGACCCTCTCTACGTCCCCGGCCCCGCAGACCAGGTTGCCTATCGCCGTGGCGGCCGCATCGGCATCCGCGGCGCTCCCAGAAACCGCGGTGACCGCGTCCGCCCCTCCGAGGGACAGCGAGGGCCCCACAGTGGCGCTGGAGGTGCAGATGCCGACTCCGCCGGAAGCGTCTATCTCCAGGACCGGGCAGGTCCTGAAGGGTGAATCCTCACCGGCATAGACGGCGAACCGCAGGAGGCCGGGAAGCTTCGCATAGACATCCCCGCCGTTCTCGACGATCACCGCCCCGGCCCCGGCTTCGAGGATCCTCAGGGCGACCTCGTCGGCTATCGCTCCCGATACCGCCGCCATCGGGCCCACTCCCCATGCCTCCCCGCACTCGTACATGCGTCTCGCCGCCCTGCCCGCCCGTCCGCCCGCCGCAAGGGGAGCCATGGATGCGAAAAAGGCCGGCTCGGCGAGGATCTCCGCCTCTATCTCGGCACGGGCCTTTTCCAGTGCCTCCATGGCGTCACGGGAAGGCCGGCAGTCGCACAGGACTCTCATGTCGGTCTGGCCCGCCCTCAGATCCAGCCGGCGGTACCCTGCCGGGGCCGGCCAGTCCCTGTAGGTCCGCCTGGTATAGGTTTTCATTCCGCCTCCTGTCTTTGCGCCGCCCGTCTCCCGCAGGGGCGCGCCCCGAGGATCCGCCCCGGCGTCCGAGGGCGGCTTGGATCGTCGCGGTGGACGGCGCCGGCACAGGCCTTGCCGCCCGCCTACGGCTGGAGTCGCTTTCGTCGTTGAAAAAGCCCCGGGAGGAGGCCCGGGGCTCGAAATGCCGCTGGAGCGGATTCTAGGCCGGACCCCTCCCGGGGATGTACATCGCCATCCAGGCGCCCTGCGCCCGGGAGGACGATGTGGCTCCGGATTGCGCCATGACTGCTCCCGCCTTTCGAAGACGCGGTTCAATAGTCTTCCCGCGCATGCCCGTCAAGGCATGGCCGCAGGGTCGGGCCGGAGCGATAATACGGGGCCGGCAGCGATTCCGGCGAATGCAAAGGGAGGATGCATGACCTTCTCGGCTATTCTCCTGCTGGCCCTCGCCGCCGATTTCGTCGAGCTGGGCGGGGGGGCGCCTCTCACCACGAACAGGCCCTACTGCGGTTCCTGAGCCGACATAGGCAGGAGGTACCAGGTCCTGGTACTACCCGGAGAGATGTGCGGCGCCGCCGACGTGACGGAAGTGCAGTTCTACGCCACCCATGAGCAGTTTAGCGAGGGCGAGTTCTACAATGCCGAGATCCTGCTGTGCCACAGCGATCTCGAGGAGCTGACGACCTCTTTCGACGCGAACTACACGGGCAACGAGTTTGTCCTCGTGTTCTGGGCAGACACCCTCTCGATACACTGGGCCGCCCCCGGATGGAACGGCCTTCCTTTCGACACGGCCTTCCAGTACGACGGCTCGCGAAGCCTGATCCTTGAGTTCAGATATCTCGGGGAGGACGGCAGGACCGTGAACGCAGGGGCATTCTACCCACCTACGCCGTTCAGAACTCTGGATGCCGGGCTGCCGACCTCCGGCACCGGAGACCTGCTCTCGTTCATGAACTCCCTGAGGATCTTCTACACCCCGGCTTCAGGATCCGGCGGCGGCGCTCCCGGCACGGGCCCCGCGCTCTGCCCGGCACGGAATCCCTGCGCGGCGCCGGTGCTCGTTGCGACGATGTCCGCAGAATCCCCGGCTGAGATCCGGCTGTACCGGCTCGACGGGAGGACGTCCTGGATCTGGAGCGGAATCCTGCCGGCGGGAGATACGGTGCTGGAAGTCCGTGAAGGCCCGCTTCCGCCCGGTGTCTATCTGGCAAGACTCGTCGCCGGCCAGGGGCAGGCGGAGGCCCGCATCCTGGTTCTCTGACTGACGGCCTGCCTCGGCTTCAGGTTCCGAGTTCCACCAGATCGAAGCTTCTCGAGCCCAGCCCGACAGCCTCGGCTTCGCTCAGTTGGGCCTCCGGATCCGTTCCTGGATGAAGAAGTCCGAACTTCTCCACCCCCCGGCCCGTCCCGCTGAAGGTTCCGGAGGCTCCGTCCGCCGCAGTCACGAGGTCCAGGCAGGCCTGGTCCAGGGCTACCGGGTCGGTCGATGCCAGCACGCCGATGTCCTCCACCACCTCGGGTCCGGTGTCTCCCAGGCAGTCGCAGTCGGGGGCCACGTCCGTCACGAAGTTCACGCACACCAGGACCCTGGTGCTGGAGAACGCGGCCATCGCATACAGGGCCAGCCTGCGGGCGAACTCCCCCTTCTCCTGCCCCCAGTCGGTGCCTATGGCTCCTGCGGGGCACCTCTGGATGCACTCGCCGCATCCCACGCATGCATCCGGGTCGATGGAGGCGAGCGGGGTGAGCGCGATCGCTCCGGAAGGGCAGTGCTCGGCGCAGTTTCCGCACCCGGTGCACTTCGACGCCTTCGTCACGGGACGGATTCCGGAATGCATGAAGAGCTTGCCCGCGCGGGAGGCGCATCCCATACCCAGGTTCTTGACAGCTCCCCCGAACCCCGTCAGCAGGTGCCCTTTGAAATGGCTGATGACTACCATGGCGTCGGACTCCGCTATGACGCGCGCTATCCTGGCCGGATGCGGGTCGCTATTCCCGGGCAGGGGTATCTCGACGTCGTCGGTTCCCCTCAGCCCGTCGGCGACTATGAAGGGCGGAGTGACGGGCGGGCCGAATCCGTGTTCGGAGGACAGGAGAAGATAGTCGGGAGCGCAGAGGCGGCGTCCTCTGTAGAGGACTGTCGTGTCCGTGAGGAAGACCCGTCCCGGCGTGAGGCGAAGCGCCTCGACCACGGCGGCCACCCTGCCGGGCCCAACGAACCTCGTGTTCCCCTGCTCGCCGGCATGGATCTTTACCGCTACAAGGTCCGTCGCTTTCAGGGCCGCGCCCTTCAGATACGGTTCGAGAAGAGCTGAAATGCTGTCCTTTCCGGATCCTCTTGCGAGATGAACCTTCGCCATCGGCAGTCTCCCCTTCGGCGGACCGCCGGCCCGGCCGGCCGATCCAGGTGGAGAATGAATATTGTCCTGCCCGGCGCGTCCTGACTATGCTTCGTCCATGAGCAGCCTCGTCTGGATCGAACTCGACGCAGACGCTCCCGACCGCAACGTGCGGGAGTTGCGCTCCTGCACCGCCGGGGCGCCGCTCTTCTGCGCCGTGGTCAAGTCCAATGCCTACGGGCACGGCATGAAGGAGATCGCGGGGCTCATCCCCTCGGCGGACTGGCTTGCCGTCAACTCTCTCGACGAGGGCCTCGAGCTGAGGGGGCTCGGAGAGAGGCGCCCCGTGCTGCTGATGGGGCACGCGCCCCTCGACAGGCTGGGCGAGGCTCTCGATGCAGGCCTTAGGCTGACCGTGTTCAACCGTGAGACTCTCGACCGTTTGGAGAGGCTCGCCTCACCCGCGAGACCGGCCGTCATCCATCTCAAGGTGGAGACCGGGACCGGGAGACAGGGTGTCATGCCCGAGGACCTGGTTCCTATGGCTCTCCGTGCAAGGAGCATCCCCGGTGTCGTCACGGAAGGGATCTCCACTCACTTCGCCAACATCGAGGACACGCTCAACCACGGATACGCCGAGCGGCAGCTCGCCGTGTTCCGATCCTGCATGGATTCGCTGGCCGCGGCAGGGGCGGCTCCGCCCGTGGTTCACGCCGCCTGCACCGCAGCCGGGATCCTCTTCCCGAGCACACATTTCGGAATGGTCAGGGAGGGGATCGGAGTCTACGGGCTATGGCCGTCCCGCGAGACCTACCTGTCCGCGCTCATGGGCGGGCGCCCCGTGCCCTCGCTCCGGCCCGTCCTCTCCTGGAAGACCAGGCTCGTGCAGGTGAAGGAGGTGCCCGAGGGCAGCTTCGTGGGCTACGGCTGCACGTTCAGAACGACCCGCAGGACCAGGATCGGGGTTCTGCCCGTGGGATATGCCGACGGATACGACAGGGCACTGGGCAACTCCGCCTGGGTTCTGGTGAGGGGCAGGCGCGCGCCCGTCATAGGAAGGGTCTGCATGAACCTCACGATGATAGACGTCACGGACATCGAATCCCCCTCTCTCGAGGAGGAGGTCGTACTTCTGGGCAGAAGCGGGGACGAGGAGATCTCCGCCGAGACGATGGCCTCCTGGGCCGGAACCATCAACTACGAGATCGTGACCAGGATAAGCCCTCTCCTTCCGAGGATCGTCGTGGGAGGGACGGGGGGTGGGCGGCCATGTTCCTCGAGGTGATCGGCTCGGACGGCGGCAAGAACTCCGAGAGCTGCAGGCTTGTAACGATGAAGCTCGGGGACCGCGTGCTGATAGACGCCGGCTCGGCGTCGTCCCTGCGGACCTCCGAGCTCGACAGGATCGAACTGGTCCTGATGACACACGCCCACATGGACCACATCCTCGAGCTGGGCTTCGTGATAGACTCGACGGCGGGCTCGAGGGACGCCCCCATCAGGGTGGGGGGCAGCCCGGCCTGTCTGGAGGCCATAAGGGCGCATTACATGAACGACGTGGTGTGGCCCGACTTCAGCAGGATAAGGACCTCGCACGGGCCGGCCGTGGTCTATGAGGACCTTGCGGACCTCGAGTTGCTCGAGCTTCCGGGAGGAGCCAGCGCCCTCCCCGTTCCGGTCAACCACGGGGCGGGGGGCAGGGGTTTCCTCTTCAGTTCCGGCTCCGGAACCGTAGTCTATACCGGCGATACGGGCCCCACCTTCACGCTCTGGGAGGAGGCCGCGAAGAGGAGCGACATCAAGGCGGTCATCGCCGAAGTGTCTTTCCCGGACAGCCGGACGGACACTGCGATCGCGAGCGATCACCTCACGCCGGGCCTCCTCGCAAGGGAGCTCTCGAAGTTCGACGGGCTGGGCCTCCCGGTCTATGCGTTCCACCTCAAGCCGTGGTTCAGACAGGAGATAGACAGGGACCTGTCGAGGGAGTTCGGCGAAACGGCGGTGCTTCTCATGAGAGGCGACCGGCTGGTCTTCTGACCCTCCCCTGAAAGGAAGAGATGACCTCTGACCGGTCCGTCAGGGATCCGGGAGACGGGCGGCGCGGAGCGGCGAACCCCGCCGTATCCGGGCTGGACCGCATAGCCGCGGCGGGGCTCGGGGGGCGCAGGATAGCCCTTCTCACCCATCATGCGGCGGTCGATTCGTCATGGAGGAACGCCGCCGACGTGGTCCACTCCCTTCCCGGAACGGAGCTCCGAGCGATACTTGCCCCTCAGCACGGGTTCTGGGGCGAGACCCAGGACAACATGATCGAGTGGGAGAGCTACGAGCACCCTCGCTGGGGCATTCCCGTCCACAGCCTTTACGGCGGGAGCCGCGAGCCTTCCGATTCGATGCTGTCCGGCTGCGACCTCCTTCTCGTGGACCTCCAGGACGTGGGAGCACGGTACTACACCTACGTCTATGCGATGGCCCTCTCGATGCGCAGGGCCGCCTCGACCGGAATCCCCGTCATGATACTGGACAGGCCCAATCCCCTGGGGCTGCGGATCGTCGAGGGCAGGCCTCAGGAGCCCGGAATGCTCTCCTACGTCGGGCTGTATCCGATACCCGTCCGCCATGCCATGACGATAGGCGAGCTGGCCCGGCTCTTCGCGCATTCAGACGGGCTTCCGACCCCCGAAGTAATCGCCTTCGAGGCAGACTGCACCGAAGGCCTGCCTGAGCGATATCCCTGGGTCCTTCCATCCCCCAACATGCCCACTCCGGAAACTGCCCTCGTGTACCCCGGAATGTGCCTCTTCGAGGCCACCAACATCTCCGAGGGAAGGGGAACCACAAGACCCTTCGAGGTCTTCGGAGCACCGTGGATAGATCCGGACGTTCTCTGCGGCGAGCTCGAAGGGCACCCCATGCTGGAGGGCTCGGTGCTCAGACCTCACAGGTTCGTACCGGCCTTCGGGAAGCACGCCGGAGTCATGTGCGGCGGAGCCCGGATCCATCCGATCGATCCGGCATCGTTCAGGCCCCTGAGGGCCGGTCTGGCTCTGCTGGCGGGATGCTTCAGGTTCCGTGGCTCGGCATGGAGGGAGCCGCCCTACGAATACGTCTGGGACAGGATGCCGATGGACATCCTGGCAGGGACCGCCGATGCCAGGCGCATGGTCGAGACGGGGGACTTCGACGGGCTGGCGGAATTCTGCTCCGGCGATCCGGAAGCCCATTCGCGCCTGGCCGGCCCCCACCTGATCTATCCCAGGGAGTTCTCGGCATGAGGATCGGAATCCTCGCCGACGTTCACGGGAACCTGCAGGGTCTCGAGGCCGCGTGGAGGGCGCTGGCCGCCGAAGGAGCCGACCTGGTTCTGAACCTGGGAGACCTCGTCCAGTACGGTCCGCATCCGGAGGAGTGCGTCGCCTTCGCGATGGAACACCGGATCGAATCCGTGCAGGGCAACTGCGACAGGGCCGCCGCCAGGCACAGGCGCGACACCGGAGACGAGTTCGAGAACATCCACTGGAGGCGTCTGGCAGGGCGGGTCCTCGAATGGACCTCCGGCCGCCTCTCCGGGAGGAGCGGCTCCTGGCTGAGGAGGCTTCCCGGGGAGATGCGCTTCGAAGTGGAGAGGGTGAGGATCCTCGCCGTGCACGGCCTTCCCGGAAGGATATCCGTCGGGCTGCCGGACGGCTCGGCCCTGGGCGCGGAGGACATGCTCGCGGAGGAGGCGCGGGCCGAACGCGACGGGCTGACACGCTCGTTCGACCTCCTGGATGTTTACGATCATCTGCTCGAGGAGTCCCGGGCGGACCTCCTTCTCCTGGGCCACACCCATTCCCAGGCGCTGATATGGAGACCCTCGGGGCTGATCGTGAATCCGGGGAGCGTGGGCGGCGGAACCCTTCCATCGGCCGGAACCGCGGCGCTGGCGGACATCGGGAACAGGCGTGACATATCGGTCTCCTGGATCAGATTCGCCTTCGACGGCGCCGCCTATGCGCGCGACTGCAGGGCGGCCGGGATCCCCGAGCTGTTCTCCAGGTGCATCCTGCTGGGCCGAGACCAGCGCGGGGCCTGGCACACTCCGGACACGCTGTTGCGGCAGAGATGGGCGCTCGAGGAGCAGGAGAGCTGACCGGGCCTTCCGACCTGCTCCCTGGCTTTCAGTCCAGCATCGCGCCGTGGGCGGTATTGAGCGAGCCCAGGTCCAGATCGACTATCAGCATGCTGTCCAGGCCCTTCCACGATGGAAGGCCTATCCTCAGGATGGAGGACTCCTCCTCCGGCAGGACCAGGAAACTCTGCGAATCGAGCCAGAAGCCCTTCAGCCAGAGCCAGGAATCGAGGTTGCCGGCCTCAGGCGCGCCCAGTGCGGACCTGAGAGCGGAGCGGAACAGGGAATCCGTCTGGACCACCGCGTCGAGATCCAGAGGTACGCCGGCGAGCAGCCAGGTCCGGAAGGCGCTGTAGGAGGATTCCCCCCGGCCGTCCCTTGCCGTCTCCACCTCCACCAGGCCGCCCACGTAGGTTTCCGTGCAGTTGAGGATCCTCAGCGTGCGCGTCTCGTAGAGATATCCCGCGCCGGAGAGGGCGGCGGCCGAAAGGGCCTCACGGGGGAGGGGGCCGACCCAGAAGAGCGTGTCAGCGAAGCCGCGCGAAACCATCCTGGCGCCCTCGACCCTGTATGTGAAGGTGAAGCCCCCCGCATTGACGGAGGTGTCGGATGCTATCACCTCGAGTGTCACTTCGGGGCTCATCCTGACGCTCAGCACGCCTGAAGGGCCTTCGGAGACGAAAGGCAGAGAGAACGAGGAGCAGAGCAGAACCAGAGCCTCGGTCATCCCGAAGCCCTTCCGGCGCACCGCACGATCCAGGGCCTCTCAGCATCCATGCGGGAACGCCCCCCTCTCCCTCAGGCTGGTCACGCCCGCGTCGGTCGCGACAAGGTGGTCCAGAACCCTGAACCCGAGGCTCCTGCCGAGCTCGCAGAGCCGCGCCGTGAGCGCCAGATCCTCCGAGCTCGGTTCGGGCCTTCCGCCCGGATGGTTGTGGACAAGGATGACACCGGTGGCATTGGTGGCCACAATCTTCTCGACGAGGTTCCTGGGATGCACGGAGGCCCTGTCCACGGTTCCGTGCTCCAGCTCGCGCTCGGCAAGGAGCCTTCCCGAAGAATCTACCAGCAGGGCGACCAGCCGCTCCCTCCTCTGGAGGCCGAGGCTCTTTCTGATGTACTCCCTCACGCCGGCCGAGCTGTCGAGGCGCTCGCCCCGCCTCGGCCTGAGAGCCATGGAGGCGAGCTGGGGAACGAGGGCTATCAGAACGGAGGAGGCGGGGCCGACTCCGGGGACCGAGGCCAGCATGTCCGGCGACTGGCTCAGCACCGAGCCCAGACTCCCGAACCTGTCGAGAAGCGCCACGGCCGTATCGTGCACGTCCCTCCTGGGCACTGCATAGGTGAGGAGCAGCTCCAGGGCGTCTCTTTCCTCGAATCCCCTCGCGCCGGACCTCAGGAAGCGGTT
>JAAYTY010000010.1 GCA_012523605.1 Candidatus Fermentibacterota bacterium | reverse complement strand
CTTCCTGAAGGCGGCTGTGAGCTGCGACGAGGAGTTCAGCGGCAGGTCCGTCCTGTAGAGGTGCAGTGTGGTCGGCGCCCCGGGAGCGATGTCGCCGGACACCTCGAGGCAGGTGCCTCCGTAGTAGGCGTCATCCCACACCAGATCGGGGTACAGAGGCGTGGCGGCGGATTGCGCGATCCAGCGCCATGTCGGCAGCAGGTCCTGCAGGCTCAGATTCTGCCACCCGCCGGTTCTCAGCACCTCTCCGTCAACCGCGTACAGGTTCCCCTGGCCCGTGTCGAAGTTGGTCACGAAAGGCAGGTCGTTCACCGCCGACTTGTCGGGAACATAGTGGGCCATGCCCTTCCACGCCTCGGAGGTGGAGGTGTTGCTGGGGTCGCGGTTGGCCCCGACCCAGAAACGGTTTTCCCTCGTGTAGTAATCCTCGGGGCCGGAGGACGAGTTGAAGCACCATTCCGGCCTGTACAGGCCGAGCGATGTCCGGTGGGCCTGACCCTCGGGGAACAGGGCCGCCCAGTTCACCGTGGTGCCGTAGCCGTCGGCCTCGACGTCCACTCCTGCGAAGAGCTCGTACCTGCTCCTGCCCAGGGCTTCGGCGAGAGCGCCGGAGTTGACGAGGCCCGTCTGGTTCCACCAGAAATTGATGAAGAACTCGTCGGAGATCACCTCGCCGTCCTGGAAGAACATGTCGTTGCTGGCGTTCAGGGCGTTCTGCCACGAAATGGCGCCGTTCTCGATCATGGCGTCGTACCACATGATATCGATGTCCGAGCAGGTCTGGACGTAGTCCATGAAGTCCCGCACGAGGACGGCCATCTGGGCGTTGCCGCCGGGTGTCTCCTGATTGATGAACCATCCGTCGAAACCGTAGTACTCCGCCGCCTCGATCAGCTTGTCGGCCACGGGAAAGGTATCGCCCTCCCTCTCTACGAAGTCCCATACCCACTGGATCTGGCCCCCGTAGACGGCGGGCGGGAAAAAGACGGTTCCGTACACCGGAACGCCGTTCCTGTGCGCCGCGTCGATCACGTACGGGCTCGGGGCAAGGATGATGCCCTCGCCTGCCGAACCTCCCCAGAATACCATGATGTCCAAGTACATCCAGTAGTTGAAGGCGAACACATCGAACTCGTTCCGCCCCTGCGAGGGATTCGTGCTGGTGCCGTACCAGGCACAGAGCGCGGTGATGCCGGCCTCGCCCTGCCGCGCATGGGGATTGACCTTCTCGCCCTCGAAGCGGTCGGCCAGGGGCACCCAGCTCCTGTTGTAGGGTGCGTCCGGGTCGGACGCCGGGTCCCACGCGAGGAGTTCGTCCACGAACCAGTGGGGTGACCATGGCTGACCCGGGAGCTGGGCGGCGGCGGGAAGGAACAGGATCGCCATGAACAGCAGGGATTTCATAGTGCGCCTTCCGGGTTTCCCGACCAGTGGACTTCCCCGGGGATGATTGCAGCTATCGAAGCGTCCGGCAAGCCTGCGCCCTGGGAATGCCTTCGACGTCCTTCCCGCCGTGTGGAGGAATGGACGCCGCCTGGTACGGGCGATAGGGGACAGACTCCTATATTTTACTGAAGCATTGCGCTCTGTTAAATATAGGAGTCTGTCCCCTATTCCTGATCCAGGAGCTGTTTTCTCAGTTCGATGAGGCCTGAAAAGCAGACGGACTTCCTGAGATCCTCTCTTATGAGCGGACTCTGTATGGTATTGAGGCACTTCTCGATGTCGATCGCCGCCTGGGCCACCACGATCTTCGCCGCGTCCAGTCGGCCGAGCTCCTTCAGAACCCGCGCCTCGCACAGTGCGATCTCCAGCGATTCGAGGAGATCCGCCCCGCCCGCCTCCCTGGCTCTGACCAGCCGTTCCGCGGCCTGTTCCAGCTTCGCCCGCCTGTCGCCCGTGTCGTCCAGCCAGCCGACGAAGCCGAAGACCTGGTGAACAGCGCTCCTGATGCCGGCCCCCATGTGGTCCACCGCCGGTTCGCTTTCGATCCCGCCCAGGACCGCCCAGGCTTCTTCGAATCTTCTCATCCGTGCGAGGGTGATGGCGATGTTCAGATTGCAGATGACGGCCATCCGGGTATAGCCGAGCTCCCCGGCCGCATCGACCGCCGTGGTGAGATGCTTCAGTGAATCCTCGTAGTTGCCACGCTTCTCCTCTATGGTCCCGAGGTGACACTCGGCCCACACCCTGAACCGGGGTGTGCCGGTGGCCTCCACCAGGTCCAGGCACCGCTTGAAGTAGTCCTCCGCGAAATCGTCCTGATTGATCGCCTGGTACACCTGGCCGAGGTTGATGTATGCGACCATCAGCGAATGTACGTCTCCCGACTCGGTGAGGATGCCCACCGCCTCGCCGAGGAGCTTCAGCCTCTCCTCCCATGCGCCGAAGGACGAAAGGGTCGAAGCCAGGTTCAGCATGGCCCTCGCCTGCTGCTTCGTGTCCCCGATTTCGCCGAATATCGCCACCGCCCTTCGGCAGAGCCCTGTGCCCCGCTCGGCCTGCGAGAACTGCACGTCTATGAATCCCCTGGTGTTGTCGTACATGGCCTCGAGCCTTCGCTTCTCGATGCCGTCGGGCAGGGAAGACATCGCCTCGAGCGTCTCGTCGAGTATCCTGACGGCCTCGTCGCTCGCGCCCTTGATATGCCTGATGAAAGCCATCCTGATGCGGCTGAGAAGACGCTTCTCTCTTGAAATCCCGCTCTCGTACGCCTCGGAGAACGCTTCCAGAGCCTTGTCATATCCGGCCAGGTTGTAGTGGAGCGAAGCCCTTGCGAAGGCCAGCTCGCTCTTCTGCCGGCTGCCGGACGCGAAGCCCGCGGCCTGGTCAAAGGCCTTCTGTGCGTCGTCGTGCCTTCCGTGGAGCACATGGAGATCGCCCAGTTCGAGCCAGGCTTCGAAGAGCCTCTCCGTATCAGCTTTCCCGGATGCGCCGGCAAAACGAACGAAACGTTCCAGCCACGCCGCCTGATCGAAGGCGGCCCGGCGGGCCTTCGCCTCCTCCGCCGCCAG
>JAAYTY010000091.1 GCA_012523605.1 Candidatus Fermentibacterota bacterium | reverse complement strand
GCTCCCGAACCCCCCGAGGGCGGTGGCCCACGAGGATCTGTAGCCGGGGGCGTAGCCCACGATGATGTCCGGAGCGTGAGCAGGCAGAGGCCCCGGCATCTCTTCCACGACGATATGAGCGCAGGACACGACCCTGCGCCCGGTGAGGGGATCGGTCACCGACTCGAGGTCGGCCTTTAGCCCTGCGAGGAGGGCGGCCGCCTCCGGGGGATCGACCGAGCCGTCCTGCTCCCTTCCCCGCAGATTGAGGTAGAGGCTGTTGATGCCGAGTCCGTAGGCTGCCGTTCCGTTCCAGTCGACACCCTCGAAGAGCGCCGTGGAGGGGGTGCGCCGGTCTCTGGACATGTAGCCCGATGCGGCCAGCCAGGTGTTGAGGTCGAACTGCCTCCTGAACGGCGCGAATCCGTGGTCGGAGATGACCACCAGGTCGGTCCGGCGGTCCAGGAGTTCCATGGCCTCTCCGACGAGGGAATCGATTCTGTCGTAGAGGTAGGGAATGAAGCCCGCCGCCCCCCCGGAGACGCGGGGCGCCGGACTCAGGAAGTCCATCGCACGATAGAAGACATGCATGTTCAGGTCGAGCGACGTGAAGTAGTGGAAAGCCAGCCCCTCCCTGAACCCGTTCAATCCGTGGCGGAACAGCCTTTCCTGCTCCTCGAGGACGAGAAGGGCCTGGTCGATGTACTCCGCGTCGCTGAGAACGCCTCGGGAGAGAGCCTTGGTGTCCTCGGGAAACCCCTTCGTCGAGAACGTCCCCAGCTCCATTGCGAGATCGCGCGAAAGCCATCCCGGAGACGAGATAGGCATGGCGGGATCCACCGGGTCCATCTGGAGGGGTGACAGATAGAGCTCGAGAAAGGGCTCGACACTGCAGAGACAGAACCTTCCTATGGCCACGACCGAGGCGATTCCCGGAACCAGGTCGAAGCGGATCCTCACCCATCTGCTCCATTCGCCTGCGGCCAGGACTATGGTCTCCCCGGAAACCTCGATGAGCGCGCCGCCCGCAGCCCTGTCGACCGTGAGCGAGGCCTCGACGCCCGCCTGCGGGGCGCCCTCCAAGAATGTGTTGCGGGGTCCATATATGCGGAAATCATAGGTCCCGGTTCCATCGTCTCTCACCGCGGTTACGGTGCCGCCGCCCGTGTCGTCGCTTATCTGCATCGGATCGTCGGTGTAGAAAGAGAAGCTGCCCTGCGAGCCGGTGATGTCCGGAGTACCGAGGCCCGTGAGAACACGCGCTCCGTGCGCTGAATCGGGGGGGAAGTCAACGGGAAGGTTCATGAGGGAGACCGGGATGCCGGCATCGGTCAGAGGCTTCCAGAACGGCGTCCCCTGCCTGAGGAGGCGGGGGTGCGCTCCTCCGAGGGGAATGCGCCAGCGCCCGACATCCACGGATCTCCCGCCAGGCTCTACCACGGAGGTGGAAAGGTATGCGCTGCGGTCGGACGGGTTCCTGTGGACGAAGTCGAATATGCCGTGCACCTCGGGCCCCTTCCCGGTGATGAAGGACGACCAGGCGACCGGGCTCTGGGGCGGGAGCGTGGTGGCGAGCCTCGAGAAACCGCCCGTCGAAGAGAGGGCTCGGAGGTTCGGAAGACGGCCGTCGCCTGCGAGCCGTTCCACCATGCCGGGATCCATGCCGTCAACGGCCATCACGATGATC
The DNA here is from genome assembly GCA_012523605.1 of Candidatus Fermentibacterota bacterium. GTDB lineage: Bacteria > Fermentibacterota > Fermentibacteria > Fermentibacterales > Fermentibacteraceae > JAAYTY01. The sequence continues at coordinate 2,676 of JAAYTY010000091.1, read as the reverse complement.
CTGCGAGGGCCGTCCTGCGAAAAACGCCCGCATGAGGAAAGCAACGGAACCGCCGCGGCCGCGCCCGCGGCCATTCCCAGGAACCTGCGTCTGTTCATCCCGACCTCTCCAGAAGGCTTCTTCCTTTCATGTGGGCGGGGGGGCTGATCCCGAGGGCCGAGAGAACGGTGGGCGCGATGTCCGCGATCGTCGCTCCTTCCGTATGCAGCTTCCTGTTCGATGCGAGAAGGGCCGGAACCAGGCTGCTGTCCTGGCAGTGGTCGCCGCTCCATCTGAGTCCGTTCGGATAGATCTGCAGCCTCCCGACTCCCCCCGTCGCGCTGTTCCAGGCCGACCTGAAACCGCTTCTCATGCCTACTATCAGCTCCGGTGCATCCGCCGAATAGGGCCCGTGATAGACATCGGAGGAGCGATGAACGGCCAGAACGGCGGGGGAGCCGTCGGGCCCCCTCAGTTCCATGAGGGCCGATGCAATGCGGTCGGCCAGCGCGGGAGCCTCCGCCGGATCTACTGTTCCCGACGCCTCGCGGCCCCTGAGGTTCAGGAAGATGCCCGCGAGGCCCAGGGAGTAGGCTGCCGTGCGGGACCAGTCGACACCCCGGAACGAATCCTCGATCTCGTCCACCCCGTCCTCCAGGGTCATGAAACCGTTGTCGACGAGCCACCTGTTGAGATCCACGCACCAGTCGAACGAGGTGAAGCCGTGATCCGAAAGAACGACGAGGAGATCGTCTTCGTCGAGGAGCCGGAGCACCTCGGCGAGAAGCGCGTCCATCCTCCTGTACATGTCCCTTATCGCGCTTCCGGCCCCCGGACCCTGCCTCCAGAACATGTGCTGAATCCTGTCGGAGGTGTCGATCACGCATGTCACGAGCCCGCGGGACACCGATCGCAGAGCGTCGAGCAGCATTTCGCGCCTCTCGCCGAAGATCCTCCAGCACTGTGCGAGGAAAGCCTTCTCGTCGATCACGGAGTTGTTGAGCGCCCAGGTGTCCTCGGCGAGGCCCAGGGTGGCGAACGGGCCGATCAGCCCCGCGAGATACTTCGAGTAGAGCGGCGGATGGGAGATCGGAACCGGTGGATTCCACGGGTCCGGGTGTATGGCGGTGCAGTAGAGGGAGGGCGCGCCCTCTTCAGAAAGCTCCAGGAGGAAACTCGCTATGCCCCGCGCCCGGCGCAGCCGCCCGCCGAATCGGAGGGACAGCCAATCCGAGGCGAGCCCGGGCTCCAGCCGGACGGACGATCCCCGGACACCCAGATGCCATCCGCCGTTCCTGCGCCGGAGGGTGACGGCGATCGGCCTCATCCCCGGAGGGCCGTCGAGAAAAGCCTTCCAGACTCCTTCCGAGACAGGGGACAGGGGAGCCTCCACACCACCGGGGAGGCGTCTGCCGGGGCCTCCGAAGAGCGTGTAGGTTCCCTGTGTGCCCCGCAGGTCCGGGACGCACATCCCCGACAGGATGGATCCGGAGAGCTTCTCCGGCGGGTAGGTGATCGGCACTCTTATCACCACCGCCTCCAGGCCGAACCTTCCGAGGTAGCTCCAGAACGGCCTGCTCCTGCGGAGGAGCCGGATCCGGGCTCTGCCGCGCGAAGAGCCGGTCGTTGCAACCGATGATAGCTTAGGCAGATACCGCAACCTGTCGGGGGCGAGAAAGTCGAAGATGCCGTGACCGCCGGGATCGACTCCCGTCTGGAAGGTCGACCAGGCAACGGGGGAAATACCCGGGACGGTAGTTTCCATCCGGGAGGAGCAGGCCAGAGACGAGAACGCGGGCAGCTCTCCCTCGGATGCCAGGCTGGAGACCAGATCCGGGGAGAGGCCGTCGAAACCGAGCACCACCACTCTTCTGGCAACGGGTTCGAGCGGTCGCCTGGAGCGACGGATGGCGCCGACGGCCGCCAGGACGGGCCATGCCGCCAGGGAGCCGACAGTAGCCAGAACCGCGTTCAGAACAGCGAGGAATGAGCCGGCCAGTCCGAAGCCGGCCCCGGGACCGACATAGGCGGCCGCGGCCCCGGGACAGAGCAGCAGCGCCGTGATGGAGACAAGAATCAGTCGAGCCAGGAACTTCCTCCTCGGGGGGATGACGGACGATTATACTTGCGCCGTATGTGTCCGGCTATCTCGACGATGGGAGAACGAATGAAGCTCGCGGTTGGTTCCCTGGTCCTGCTCACCGTTCTCGGCGCCGGCTGCGGCAGCGGGACGAAGGTCGAAGTCGTGAACGAGTTCGGTGTCGACCTCACGGATGTGAGCGTCTCCTTCGGGAGCCTGTCGGCCTCCTGGGACAGGATCGAACCGGGCGACGCCGTCTCGACGCGGCTCTCCGTTCCGGAGCAGGGCTGCGCGGTCGTGTCCTATTCCTGCGGGGAGTACGAGATGACGGACTCGGTGGAGATGCCGCAGAATGCATCGGCCTCGAGCAGGATCTCGATATATCTGGCCGATGGATCGACGACTCTGAGATACAGCTTCTGAGCACAGGCCCGCTTCGGCGGCAGACCGGGGCGGGCGCCTGGAAAGACAGGGGGAGCTATGGCGACGCCCGCCGCACGGCTTGGCATAGACATGGGATCGGTCAGCACCAAGATCGCCGTGGTGCGGGACGGGGCGATACAGAGAACCGCCTACAGGAGGCATCTGGGCAGGCCCGCCGAAACCCTCGCGATACT
>JAAYTY010000090.1 GCA_012523605.1 Candidatus Fermentibacterota bacterium | reverse complement strand
GGAAGCGGGCTCGCCGGGCTGTCCAGGCCCCTGTCCTTCGAGGATGGAGTGCTCGTGGTGAGGGTCGATCATCCGGCGGCGGCCATGGAGCTCGAACTCAGGGCGGGAGAGGTGGCGGACGTCCTCAACGGACGCCTCGGAGGTCGGAAGGTGAGGAGGATCCTCCCCGCGGGGCGCTGCACGAGAAGGGAACGCTGAATTGAATCCGGTGCCGAAGAAGTACGACGCCGAGTCCATACAGGTGCTCGAGGGGCTGGAGGCCGTCCGCAAGAGGCCTAGCATGTACATCGGCTCGACGAGCGAGACCGGGCTGCACCATCTCGTCTGGGAAGTCGTTGACAACAGCGTCGACGAGGCACAGGCCGGTTTCTGCACGAGGATAGACGTGAGGCTCCTCGATGGCGATGTCGTATCTGTCCGCGACAACGGCAGGGGCATCCCGATCGAGATGCACGCCAAGATGAAGAAGTCGGCGCTCGAGGTCGTAATGACCACGCTTCATGCGGGGGGCAAGTTCGACGGCGAGGCGTACAAGGTGTCCGGAGGCCTTCATGGTGTAGGCGTGAGCGTGGTAAACGCGCTTTCCGAGTGGCTCGAGGTGGAAGTCTGCAAGGACGGGTGGAAGTACCGCCAGAGGTACGAGAGGGGTGCTCCCACCGGCCATCTCGAGAAATGCTGTCCCACCGAGCAGGTCGGTACACTCGTGACATTCAGGCCCGACGACCAGATCTTCGAGACCACCGAGTTCAGCTTCGATACGCTCTCAAAGCGCTTGCGCGAGCTGGCCTTCCTGAACAGCGGCCTCATGATCACGCTGTCGGACGAGAGAGCGGAGGCTTCGGGCAAGCGGCACGAGTTCTGCTACGACGGCGGGATCGTGACTTTCGTGAAGTTCCTCAACCAGAACAGACACACCCTCCACCCGGAGCCGATCTTCATAAGGCGGGAGCCCGAGCTCGAGGAGGGAGGCACACTTCTTGTCGAGTGCTCTTTCCAGTACAACACCGGGTACCAGGAGGAGGTCTTCGCGTTCGCCAACAACATCAACACGGTGGATGGCGGCACTCATCTCACCGGGTTCCGGTCCGCCCTCACGAGGATTCTGAACGACTACGCCGCCGCCGCCGGGATGATGAAGAAGTCGGACGAGCCCTTCTCCGGAAACGACGTCAGGGAGGGGCTCACGGCCGTCGTCAGCGTGAAGCTTTCCAATCCCCAGTTCGAGGGTCAGACCAAGGCGAGGCTCGGCAATCGTGATGTAAAGGGCGCCGTCGAGTCGGCCGTTTACTCCGGTCTGGCGCAGTATCTCGAGGAGAACAAGGCGGTGGCGCGAAGGATTCTGCAGAAATGCCAGGAGACAAGCGCCGCCCGTCAGGCCGCCCGCCGGGCGAGGGAACTCACCCGCAGGAAGAGCGCTCTTGAAACCGCGGCGCTTCCGGGCAAGCTGGCCGACTGCGTGGTCACGGACCCGGCACAGGCTGAGGTGTTCCTCGTCGAGGGAGATTCAGCAGGCGGAAGCGCCAAGCAGGGCCGCGACCGCCAGACACAGGCCGTGCTGCCGCTTCGGGGGAAGATACTGAACGTAGAGAAGGCCCCCCTGCACAGGATTCTCAACAACGCCGAGATCAAGACCATCGTCACGGCGCTCGGCACGGGGATCGGAGAGGACGAGTTCGAGATCGCCCGCCTCCGCTACGGTCGCATCATCATAATGAGCGATGCGGACGTTGACGGCGCGCATATAAGGACTCTCCTGCTGACGTTCTTCTACCGCTACATGCCCGGGCTGATATCGGAAGGCCATGTATTCATCGCACAGCCGCCCCTGTTCGGGATCAGACACGGCAAGGCCGTGAAGTATGCGTTCAACGAAAAGGAGCGCGACGCATTCCTCTCGGAGATCGGGGAGGAGAAGGCCATGGTTCAGCGCTACAAGGGTCTCGGAGAAATGAATCCCGAGCAGCTATGGGCGACGACCATGAATCCCGAAACAAGAACTCTTCTGCGGGTCCGCCTTGAGGATGCGGTGGAAGCCAGTCACACATTCTCGATACTCATGGGCGATGACGTTGAGCCAAGACGGGCCTTCATACAGAGGCACGCCGCCGAAGTGAGGAACCTCGATGTCTAAAGAGCCGGTGAGTATCCGGTCGGCCGGAAGGATCCTCCAGGTGGACCTGGAGGACGAGATGAAGCGCTCTTATCTGGACTACTCCATGAGCGTCATAGTCTCGCGTGCGCTCCCCGACGTCCGTGACGGGCTCAAGCCCGTCCACAGGCGGATACTGTACTCCATGTACGAGCAGAAGCTCACACACCAGAGGCCGTTCAAGAAATCGGCCACCGTGGTCGGCGACGTCCTGGGCAAGTACCATCCCCACGGAGACAGCGCAGTGTACGACGCGCTCGTCAGGATGGCGCAGCCGTTCTCCCTGAGGCATCCCCTCATCGATGGACAGGGGAACTTCGGCTCCGTCGACGGAGATCCGGCGGCCGCATACAGGTACACAGAAGCGAGGATGTCGCGCATCGGCGAGGAGATGCTGAAGGACATAGAGAAGGAAACGGTCGACTTCGTACCCAACTTCGACCAGCGCCTGGAAGAGCCGTAGGTTCTGCCGTCGGGGATCCCGAACCTCCTCGTGAACGGCGCGTCGGGCATCGCCGTGGGAATGGCCACCAACATCCCGCCGCACAACCTCGTGGAGATCGTGGAGGCGTGCGACCTGCTCATCCGGAACCCCGACGCTTCCGATGACGATCTCCTGGCCGTCGTCAGAGGCCCCGACTTCCCGACAGGAGGGCTGATCGTCGGCAGAGCCGGAGTTCGTTCGGCCTACCTCACCGGACAGGGCTCCATCATCGTGAGGGGCATCGCCACCGTCGAGAAGAGCGCAAAGGGACGCGACTCGATAGTCATCACCGAGATCCCCTACCAGGTCAACAAGGCTGGCATGATCGCCTCGATCGCCGACCTGGTGAGGGACAGGAAGATTCCCGAGATAGCGGACATCCGGGACGAGAGCGACCGCGAGGGCATGCGCGTGGTGGTGGAGCTAAAGCGCGAAGCGATCTCGGACGTCGTTCTCAACCAGCTCTACCAGCACACCGATCTCGAGGTGACCTTCGGAGCGAACCTGCTCGCCCTGGTCGGATCCACTCCGCTGAAGCTCACTCTGCGAGAGATGCTGAATCACTTCATCGAGCACAGGCACAGCGTGGTGGAGCGGAGAGTAAGGTTCGACCTCGCGCGGGCCGAGGAGAGGGCGCACATCCTGGAGGGCCTTCTCAAGGCTCTAGAGGCGATCGACGAGATAATCGCGGTCATAAGGGCCTCGAAGGATCAGGACGGAGCGTCGAAGGCACTGATCGAAGGATTCGGCTTCACCGAGCGGCAGGCCCGTGCGATCCTCGACATGAGGCTGCACAGGCTCACGGCGCTCGAGCGCGACGAGGTCGTCGGAGAGCACTCGCAGCTCCTCGTGGAGATTGCGAGGCTTAGGAGCCTGGCCGCAAGCAGAACCGAGCGCATGGAGGTGGTGCGGTCGGAACTGAGGGAGATGGCCGCCCAGTACGGCCAGCCGAGGAGAACCAGGATCGACGAGAACGCCACGAGCGACCTCGAGATGGAGGATCTCGTGCCGGACGACAGCATGGTCGTGATGATCTCCAGGGCCGGCTACGTCAAGCGTCTTCCTGTGGATACCTGGAAGAGCCAGAGAAGGGGCGGAAAAGGGGTCACCGGAGCTACGACTCGCGAGGAAGACGCTCTGGAGCAGGTATTCGTCGCCACGAATCACTCCCGCATCCTCTTTTTCACGAACCTGGGCTACTGCTATCAGCTCAAGGTCTTCCGCATCCCCGAGGAGAGCAGGCACAGCAAAGGGAAGGCCATAGTGAACCTGCTGAAGCTCGAACAGGGGGAGCGTCCTGTTGCGAGCGTATGCCTTCCTCCTGCGTGCGACAGAGGCTTCATCCTGACGGCCACCAGCAACGGCATTGTCAAGAAGACTCCGCTGACGGAATACCGCAAGCCGAGAGCGAGCGGTCTTCGTGCGATAAGGCTTCGCCCGGGCGCCTCCCTGGTGGGAGCCTCGATAACGTCGGGCGATTCCCATGTCATGCTGATGAAGGCGGGCGGGCGCGTGATAAGGTTCCATGAGAGAGATGTCAGAGCCATGGGTCGGTTCACCAGCGGCATCAGGGGCATCCGTGTCGGCCCCGGAGACGAGGTCGTGGGAATGCTGGTGCTCGGCGACGGAGGCGACATCCTGACCGCCACCGAGAACGGCTTCGGCAAGCGGACGCCGGTCGAGGACTACCCGCTGGTGCGGCGCGGCGGGCTGGGTGTGATAGGAATCAAGACAGGCGGGCGGAACGGCCGTGTGGTGTCTTTCAAGCAGGTCCGTC
>JAAYTY010000009.1 GCA_012523605.1 Candidatus Fermentibacterota bacterium | reverse complement strand
AGGCTGGTCATGAGGAGGGTGAGGGCGACGGACGCCTGCTTGCCCCTGAGGTTCAGCCACGTCTCCCGGAGCACCGACATCACGAGGTGGAGCATCAGACCTCCCCTCCCCGCCAGTCACCCGGACTGATGAGCCTGCCCTGTCGCAGGAAAAGGAACCTGGCCCTGCCTGGCGGCACCCTTCTCGGGTCGTGCGTGGCCATCATGACCGCCGTGCCGCCTCTGTTGATATCGAGCAGAAGATCGATCACGTGCCTGGAGACCTCGGGGTCCAGGTTGCCCGTCGGCTCGTCTGCCAGGAGCAGAACCGGGTGGGCGACCATCGCCCTCGCCACCGCGACCCTCTGCTGTTCTCCTCCCGAGAGCTCGTGCGGGAGCGCAGCCCTCCGATGGCTGAGCCCCATCTCGGCGAGGAGCGCGAACACCCTCTTCCTGACGGAGGCGGGGGAGGCTCCGGACACCTGCAGAGGAAGGGCGACATTGTCGAATACCGTCCTGTCGGGAAGCAGTCTGAAGTCCTGGAAAACGATGCCGATCTTCCTCCGCAGGAGAGCATAATCGAGAGGGCGCATTCTGTCGGATCCGAATCCGGCGACCTCCACACGCCCCCTCGACGGGAGATCGCCCATCCACACCAGCCGCAGGATGGTGGTCTTGCCGGCTCCGCTGGGCCCGGAAATCACTACGAACTCGCCGGGTTCCACACCGAAGCTCACTTCGTCGATCGCCGGCCAGTCTCCATAGTTCCTGCCGACCGAGGTGAACTCGACGAGCATCAGTCGCCTTCTCCGCCGAGGATCTTCAGGTACTCGCAGCGCCTGCTCTTGGGCACGCTGCCCGGTCCGGGGATCGCCAGCACCTCGTACCGCGCAGTCCTGCCGTCGGGGAATTCGAGCTCGATCGTGTCGCCCGGCGCCACCTCGGAGGACGGCCTCGCCTCCCTGCCGTTGATCAGGGCGAAGCCCCCGCTGCAGGCCTTCTTCGCCGTCTCTCTCGACTTGAGGAGACCGGTCGCCCTTGCGAAGATGTCAATCCTCATAGAGGGGACGGACGACCGTCACGAAGCCGCTCAGCGAATCGACGAGGCTTTCCACGGCGTGCTCGTACGCGATACTGCCCGCCAGATCCGACAGCCAGGTCCGGTCGTAGCCCGACCAGTCTATGCGGAGTGAGTCTTCGAGCAGCGTGATCACGGCTGCCGCGGTGCCCTCCTGGACGGCCACGGGCCCGCACACGTCTCCGGCGGAAAGCCCGGCGACCCCCTGTACGGCTTCGGGCAGCATCTGCGCGACGAACACCACTCCGAGGTCCCCTCCGGAGCCCCGCGTTAGCGGGTCGGCGCTGTATCTCCGCACGGCTTCGTCGAAGGACAGGAGCCCCTGCGATATGGAATCGGCCACCGCGGAGGCGGTGTCAATCGTACGCTGAAGGTCGGAGGCGGTCGGCGGTACGATGCGGAGGATGTGATGCGCTTCCATGGATCCTGACTCCGAACGGGCGTCGAGCCTGGCGAGATGGACGCCGTATGGCGACCTGAACGGCGGGGAGGTCTCACCCGGAGCCAGATCCGCGAGAGCCGCCTCGAAGCAGGGCGTCATGTCGCCAGGGGCGAACTCTCCGAGATCGCCGCCGGACTGGGCGGATCCCGGATCCTCCGACCAGATCCCGGCGAGATCCTCGAAGCTCTCTCCCGACTCGATGCGGGAGCGGAGAGACCAGAGAAGCTCTTCCGCCTCCCGGCACGCGCTGTCCGAAGGAAGAACCGGGAAAAGGATCCACCCGAGATGGCGGGGCATCAGCTTTTCCTCCAGCAGTTCCAGGTTCGACTGGAGGTACGCGGCGGGGTCGGCAGGCACTGCTGCGAGGTCTCTCCCGGCATGGTCGGAAACGAAACGCTGAGCGGCCTGCTGGTCGCCGATGAACTCCCCCAGGCGCGTCCGGTACTCGCCCATTGTCATGCCGGTGGAGGCCAGCGCGGCGAGAAGCTGTTCCTCGCCGCCGAGCCCGGACTCGATCTGGGCCAGCCTCTCGCTGACCAGAACCTCGAGCTCGGCCGGGGAGGGGTAGTAGCCCTCCGACCTCGCAGTCTCGACTATTACAAGCTCGCCGATGATCTCTTCCAGAGCCTTCTCGTAGGAGGGGTCGCCCGGGAGGGCACCGGGCGGAGATCCGCTCTCCGCCAGTCTGGACAGGACATCGGAATGAAGCACGGGGCGCTCCGCCACCACGGCCACCACTCTGTCCGCCAGCCCGGGGCTGCAGACGAGAGCGAGAAGCAGGAGTATCAAGGAAGGATCCCTTCGTTCGAGTGACAGACCCGGCCCTGCCTCGCTTCGGCGAGAAGGCTCTCGATCACTTCCCTTCTGCGCCGCTCGAGGAAGACCTGCTGCAGGCTTGCCACGACGCGCACGGTATCGGTAAGCGGCCTGGTCTCCGTCACGAGGAAGATATGCCAGCCGAGATCCGACTCGATCACTCCCGAGAGCCCTTCCAGCCTTCCGATCTCGTCAGGCAGGCCCCTTCCGGTCAGCTCGCCTCCGGCCAGAAAGCCCATGTCGCCGCCCAGCGCGGCCTTCTGGCCCAGCGATACGTTCTCGGCCATGACCTGGAACCCCTGTCCCGCGGCCAGCCTTGCATGGAGCGATTCGGCGGACTGGCTGTCGGCGACCAGTATCTCGAAGTAGTGCCTCTCGACCATGTAGAGCGCGGGGTCCGTCTGCATTATGCCCAGCGTCTCTTCGAAGCCGGGAGGCGCCGTCCGGGCGAGTTCGTATGAAAGGAGCGCGTCCCTGAGGCACAGCTGGCGGGCTCTGCGTGCGGCGAACCTCGTCATGACCGGGTTTTCGAGTCCCCTTTCCGCGGCCAGCTGGGCGAGAAGTTCGTCCTCGATCCATGTATCGAGATCCTCTCGAGCCCCGCCGGCGAGAAGGAACTCCTCCCTGCCCAGGACCTCTCCGCCGACGACGGCCAGCGTGTCGAGGGCCGCGGGGGCGCTGTCCGTCAAGGCTTCAGGACAGGCCCGGCCGCCTGCAACCGCGAATCCTCCCGCGGTCACCGCCAGCGCCAGCACGGCCGCCGCGGCAGCCAGGACGGGGAAACCCTTCTCCTCAGTTCCCGGCGTGCTCAAGCAGCCTCTCCGGATAGGTGGTAACGACATGGGCGGCCTGGAGCGAATCGAGGACTCCGAGGATGGCCCTTTCCTGCGCGGCCGAAGTCAGTTCCATTCCGGCGAGCTGAACGATCTCCGAATCCGTCGGCACGGGCGATATCTGCCTTGTCTCGAGAAGCTTGATGATGTGATACCCCATCGAGGTATGCACCACTCCGCTCATGCTCCCCGGCGTGAGGGCGAAGGCCGCCTCTTCGAACTCCATGACCGCATCGCCCCTCCTGAGCCAGCCCAGGTCTCCTCCGTCGGCTGAGCTCGGGCAGATCGAGTATGTCTGTGCAAGAGTTTCGAAGCTCTCTCCGCTCTGCAGGCGCGAGAGGATGGACTGGGCGAGGTCCGCCCGGGGCACCAGTATGTGACGTGGATGTATCTCCATGAGGTATGTGGGCTTCCATGTCGCGACATAATTCTCCACCTGCATGCGGGACAAGGTTATGTCTCCGGTCATCCGCGAGAGGTAGGCATCGAGGAGAATCTGTCTTACGGCCTGATCGATCTGCGCAGCAACCACGGGATCGGAGTCGAGGCCCGCTTCCTGCGCGGCCATGACTATGAGCTGCTCCCGGACCCAGCTCATCAGCACGTCCTCGGCCTCCGCAGTGCTGGTGAGACCCAGCGCGGCCACGTTGCCCTCGCCACCTATCATCGCCGCCAGCTGTTCCCAGGTTAGCGCGGAGTCGTCCACCGAGGCGAGCACCTCCGCGTGCAGCGGGGAGGCGAGCGCCGAGGCTGCCAGAATGATCCATGCCGGTCTCAGCATCGTGTGTCTCCAATCGTTCATCAGTAGTTTCCTCCCCACGGATCGACCGATTCGACTGCGGAGCTGTCGATCTCTACGCGGAAATGCGACCTCAGTTCCGCCGTATAGGCGTTGTAGGCCTCTATGAGGGCCTCCCTGCCTGCCCATCCCTCGAGAAGAGGCCAGATCTCCAACGGATCGGCGGTGCCTGCGGGCACCACCGAGACAACTTCGAAATAGGCCGACAGGTTCTCCGCGGGGGAGGGCATCGGACCCGTCACGACGCCTTCCGGGGCTGTGAACACGGCCTCCGCGAGGGTTCCGAAAGCTTCGGGCAGCTGAGGCGGCGTGGGAAGGGGGGCTCCGTCGGGACCGGACGGAGCCCATTCCGACACGTCCTCGAAGTCGTCCACCGCACCGAGGGAGTCCGCGATCTCGGAGGGGACATAGGCCATCAGGACGGACCTCCTCTCCGGGATCTGAAGATCCTCTTTGTGACGCTCGAAGAAGGACATCACCGACGAGCTGTCCGGCGGAGCAAGAGTTTCCAGGACGTTCCTGCGGAGCATGTGTTCAACACGGGCCATCATGGCGACTTCGGCGGTGTCGGGATCCAGCCCCGACGCCCTTCCCATGTCCGCCTCCCAGCGCCTCTGAGCCAGCCTCGCAAGATAGAACCAGAGATCCACGCCGGGCCCGGCGGGACCCGGAGAGGGCGCTGCTACGGCCTCCAGCTCGGGAGGCACCCCGTCGAAGAAGGCGGAGGGTCTCACCTCGCGGAACAGAAGCTCGACATCGGCGGCGTCTATCGAGCCTCCATCCCATTCCACGAGCACGCCGCCGGGCTCTCCCGGCGTCTGTTCGGCAAGTGTGTAGCGACCGTCCGCGGCGACTCTCATCGTGCGTGACAGGGCTTCGATCGCAGGGCTGGAGGGCCTGATCCCGCTCTCCCGCCTCGACAGGGACTCGAAAGCCAGCATGTCGGCCGCACCCGGAGGAAGGCTTTCGGGAATCTGCTCGCCCAGGCTGAGCTCGGCCGCCGCCCAGGCGCCGTACAGCGGAAACACCGATGGTCCGGTTCCCTCTGCCGGTATGAGGATTAGAGCCAGATCCGGGGGCAGGGCGAAAAGAGGACCCTCCAGAACCCTGTAGCTGCTGCCCCCCGCCGACCAGGGGGCGAGCGAGGTTACGGATGGAGGAGACCAGCGATCGGATCCCCATTCGGAAGCGCATCGCGCCGCTGTCGAGCTGTCGGGCACGAGTAGGATTCTCAGCCTCGCCTGCCTGTTGAGAGCGGCGGTTTCGGTCTCCGCCGAATCCCTGAAGGCGGAAAACGCGGCCTGGCGCCATCTGTCGGCAAGCCACGCATCCTCGTACAGAGCAACCCAGAATGAAGCCCCCGAAGTGTCCGTGGAACCGAGAGACAGCTCCAGAACCTTCTTCGTCACGAGCCTGTCCAGGAGTTCCTCCCGCCCTCCTGGCTCCAGGATCCTGACCTGCTCGGCCGGAGCGAGGAGATCGAAGGCCCTCACGAAATCCTCTTCGGTGATCTCGCTGTCGCCGACCTCGGCCAGAACGCCCCGCCTTCCACCGCACGCGGAGATCAGGAAGAACACTGCCATGGCCGCCCAAACGTAGTTCGATCTCATCCGTTTCCCTGCCTCTTGCTTTTGTTGGACTGGTCGAGTTTTATACAGTTTCAGGCGAGTTTGCGCAATGCATCGGCCACATCCCCGGGAAAGCCCCCCGGGACGATTCCGGCCCCCACCGGGAGCGAGACGACCACCCTGCCCGTCTTCTCCACCCTGATTCCGGCGCCCGTCCAGCCGTAGAGACCCGATTCCACCCGCGAGACCTCCCCTCCCGGCGCCAGCACGAGCCTGAACATCCTTGCCGAGCCGGTCACCTCCTCGACGCCCGCAGCCGCGGCGAGGAGCCTGATCCTGGCTCTCTCGACGCAGTTGGAGACCGGAGTGGGAAGCTCGCCGAACCTGTCTCTCACGAAGGACTTCCAGTCTTCGATCTCGCTCTCGGTGAGGGCGCCCCACAAGGCGCGGTAGAGCCTCACCCTCTCGACGATGTCGGGCATGTAGTCCTCCGGGAGATACGACTCACCGGGGATTTCGACCCGCACCTGCGGGGCCGGGGCCGTCCGGCTTCCCCTGAGAAGAGCGGCCTCCTCCCTGATTAGATCCTCGAACAGGGAGTATCCGATCGACTCGATGTGACCATGCTGTCTTGCGCCGAGGAGTTCTCCGGCCCCCCGTATCTCCAGATCCCTCATAGCGACATGCCATCCCGAACCGAGTTCGGTGAATCTCTGGATCGATTCCAGGCGGCTCCTCCCCTCCCCGCCGAGACTGCCATGCCCGGCGGGCTTGATGAGGTAGCAATACGCCCTGTGATAGCTCCTTCCGACCCTCCCTCTGAGCTGATAGAGGTCGGCCATTCCGAAGGTGTGCGCCGCATCGATGAAGATGGTGTTCACCCTGGGGAGGTCGAGGCCGGACTCGATGATCGCCGTGGAGAGGAGCATGTCGAACTCCCCTTCCAGGAAGGCGTGCATCACGTCCTCGAGCTCCTCGGGCCTCATGCGCCCGTGCGCCGTGCATATCCTGACATCCGGCAGAAAGCCCGCAAGTTCTCTCCGCACATCTTCCATGGTGTTTATCCTGTTGTGGACGAAAAAAATCTGACCCTCTCGCTCGAGCTCTCTCTCCACTGCCTTGCGCATGAGGGCGTGGTTCCAGGTGATCAGCTCCGTGTGGATGGGATAGCGATCCCTCGGGTGTGTGGCAATGATCGAGATGTCCTGGAAGCCCGAGAGCGCCATGTGGAGGGTCCGCGGAATGGGGGTGGCGGTCATCGCGAGCGTGTCCACGGAGGATCTCAGCTCCCGGATGTATTCCTTCTGGCGGACTCCGAACCGGTGCTCCTCGTCTATCACGAGGAGCCCGAGTCTGTCGAACCTGACATCCTTCTGGAGCAGTCTGTGCGTTCCCACGACGATGTCCACGGAGCCGTCCGCGAGCCCTTCCAGAATGCGCCTCTGCTCGGCGGGGCTCTGGAACCTGCTCAGGCATTCCACATTCACGGGGAACTCGGCCATCCTGTCCCTGAAGGTCTGGAAGTGCTGCTCCGCCAGGATGGTCGTCGGAACCAGCACGGCGACCTGGCGGCCTGCGTCGGCTACCCTGAAGGCCGCCCTCAGAGCCACCTCGGTCTTGCCGTAGCCGACGTCTCCGCAGACCAGCCTGTCCATCGGTCTCTCCGACTGGAGATCCTGCCTGACCATGGCTATCGCGGCCGCCTGGTCGGGCGTCTCCTCGAACGGGAAGGTCTCCTCGAGCGCCTTCATGAGAGGGCCGGGCGGACCGAGAGAAGGCCTCCTGGCCGACCGTCTCTCCGAATAGACGACGGCCAGCCGGCCGGCGATCTCCCGGGCCCTGCCCCTGGCCCGCGTGACCCTCGAAGCCCAGAACCCGGTGCCGATCCGGTCCAGCTCCGGACGCGACTCCCCGGGAACCATGTATCTGTGCACGGCACCTATCTCGCTCGATGGAACCAGAAGCCTGTCGCCTCCGGCATACTCGATGGCGAGGCAGTCCAGCACCTCGTCGCCGGTGACAACGCGTTCGAGCCCTCTGAAGACCCCTATCCCGTACTGCCTGTGGACGACGAGAGCCCCCGGAGACAGGTCGTCTGCGCCGGTTACGGCGTCTCCGCCCCTGAACCTCCTCACGACTCCGGGGCGCCTCCTCCCCGAGAGGAGCCTCCTCTCTGCAAGGACGACGAGACCCTGCTCGGGCATCCGGAAGCCCTCGGAGATCGACAGGACCTCGATGTCCAGTTCCATCTCCGGCGGGACGAGGCTCTCGAAGGCTTCCTTCTCGGCCCTCGAGTCACACGCTATCCCTATCCTGGAGCCGCGACCGAGCCACTCCCCGAACTGTCTGATCATCTCCTCGGGATGTCCGAGGAAGCTCTCCTGCGGAAGCGTGTGATAGAATGCGTCCACGTCACCCCGCGGCGTGAGGGCAGCTTCAACGACCCGGTCACAAGCTCCGAGGCGCCGCATGGTCTCCCCGGGGCGGGAGAACTGGGCGTCGGGGCCGAAGGGAAGCGAATCAGGGAACCCGGCGGTCTGCCTGTTCCAGGCCTCTTCGAGTGATTCGGCCACCCTCTCCGGCTCTACGATGATCAGCGTGCCGATCGAGGCGAGGTAGTCTGGAAGCGTGCCCAGATCCTCGTAGAACAGAGGCAGCATGTGTTCGAGGCCGGGCAGCGAGTCGGAGATCATCATCTTCGAAGCGAGGGGATGATCAGGAGGGAGGAGAGAGATGGCCCTGTCCCAGCGGCTTTGGTCCAGACAGGCTTCACGGGCCGGAAGCAGAAGGGCCGAGGGCACCTCCCGTATGCTCCTCTGCGAGCGCATGTCGAACAGCCTGATGGATTCCGCCTCGTCTCCGAAGAACTCGATCCTCACGGGATTGTCCATCCCGAAGGGGCCCGCGTCGACAACCCCTCCCCTCCTGGCCCATCTGCCCTGTTCCGAGACGCTGTCCTCCCTCGAGTAGCCGGCGGCGGTGAACCACGACTCGAGCTCGTCCATGCCGAGCCGCATCCCCCTGTAGATCCGCAGCGTCCGGAAGGTCCCGGGAGGGGGCAGCTTCTTGACGAGCGCCGGGGCCGGGACCACGACGATCGTCCCGGGGCTCGCGGAGAGAAGTCCTGCGAGGCATTCGACCCTGTCGGCGATCACGCTGGGATGAGCCGCCTCCCCCTCCCACGGAAGGGTTTCGTAGTCAGGGAAGAACAGAACGCGGTTCAGAAGCGCCCTGAGGTCGTCCCTCATGGCTTCGGCCTCGCGAAGCGTTGGAAGGACCATCAGGGTCGGCCCGGCGAGCCTGTGCATCGCGGCGGCGGCAAACGCCAGAGACGCACCGCACAAACCTCCCACGGTCGTCCGGGATCGCGAGCTGACTGCATCGAGGAGCGATGAGAAGACAGAATCCCAGTGCAGTTCGTCCGCGAGCCAGGTTGATCCGGGAACGCTAGTGTCAGACATGCCGATCCCGGCCCGTTCCCTGACTCCCGGGCTCCGGCGCCGGGAGGGCGCGCCCCGCCATCCGGGACCAGGCTTCCTCCAGGACCGGGAGGAAGCGCTGGAACGCCTCGAGCTCGGCTCCATCGAGCGAGGCGACCGGGGGCAGGATCTCGGTCGCGGGATTCACATAGCTTCCGAACTTCTTCATCTCGAAGTGGACGTGAGGTCCGGTGGAGAGCCCGGTGCTGCCAACGTATCCGATGATATCGCCCTGCCGCACGTACGAGCCCACGCTCTGGCCGCCCGCAAAGGAGGACATGTGGCCGTAACCGGTCTCGTAGCCGTTGGCGTGCCTTATCCTCACCATGTTGCCGTATCCGCCCTGGTACTGCCGGAGTGTTATGACGCCGTCGCCGACGGCGTAGATCTCGGTTCCTGCCGGTGCGGCGTAGTCGATCCCGTTGTGAGCCCTGCTGTATCCCAGCACGGGATGCATCCTGGAGCTGGAGAAGCCCGAGGTTATCCTGCCGAACGGAACCGGCATGCGGAGGAACATCGTCTTCAGGGAGGCGCCGTCCCTGTGATAGAAGTCCAGCACCTCCGTCCCGTCTGTGGAGCCGTCAGGCACGTGATAGAACGGGAAGGCCTCGGCCAGTCCGCCGGCGGCGAACTCGTACTTCGCAGCCAGTATGCGCCTGAAGCCCGTCTCGCCCGATTCGGGATACCTGACCTCCTCCAGGAGCAGCCAGACCCTGTCGCCGGTTCTGACGTCCTGATAGAAGTCGATGTCGTAGGCGAAGAGCCGGTCGGTCAGCTCGTGCTGGAGTTCCGACACATAGGCGAAGGCGCGAGAGGAGTCCCTCGCGGTGGCAACGGTTCCCGAAGGGGTGAGATCTTCGGGGAGCGCTCCGGACCACAGGCTCTCCCATACGGTGGAACCGACCTCGCACGTCACCGCTCGCATCCGGAGCCACTCCTGCTGTCTCACGAAGCACCAGGACACGGGCCCGCCCCCGGGGTCGAGGCATATCCGGTAGAACCCCCTCCTGCCGCGGGGCATTGCCCTGACCTCCACCAGTTCCCCCCTGCAGTACACGGCCTCCACGGTGTCGCCCTCGTGCTGCACCCTCCATGCGAGGCTGTCCTGCAGGACGGCGCAGCATGCGAGATATCCATCCCCGGTGATGCCGACCTCTCTCATCGCCCCGCCGAGGAAGCCGTCTCCGATGACGGCCGACCTTACCGACAGCGTGTCGGCGAGGATCTCGCCCAGAGAATCCACGAAATGACGGAGCAGAGCCATATCCTCGCAGAGAAGCCACGGGGGGTCGGCCCTCCTGACCGGGGGCTTCATGAATACGGCCGTGAGCAGCACGGCCGCGGCGATGGAGAGGATGACTCTCCTTCTGACCCTACCGCGCAGAGCCGCCTCCCCGGGTCGCTTCCGCCGGTCCGGAGGCAGGAGCCGAGTCCGGGAGGCCCGAGAAGAGCCTCTCGCCGCAGTCCCCCAGCCCGGGGCGGATGTACCAGCGGGAGTCCAGCTCCCTGTCGACGGACGCGGTGATCACAGCTACGTCTCCATGCTTTCTGACTGAAGCCACGCCCTCGGGAGCCGCGACAATGGAGACGACCGTCACCTGCCCGGCACCCCGCTTCCGGAGGAACCTGACGACGCTCTCCGCGGTTCCCCCGGTGGCCAGCATCGGGTCCAGGACGAAGATCCTGCGCCCGGCGGTTTCGGGAACCGAGTCATAGTACCAGACGGGCTCTGCGGTGCTCTCGATCCTCCTCACAGCAGCGAATCCGACGGGCGAATCCGGGAGAAGGTCCCTGAAGGGTTCGAGCAGGGCCAGTCCCGCCCGCAGGACGACCATCAGCACCGGCTGATCCGGGCAGACCTCGCCCAGCATCTCCTCCAGAGGGGTCTGGATGACTCTGGGCGAGGTTCTCAGACCGCGAGTGGCCTCGGTCGCCAGGATGTATCCCAGCGACCTGGCATGCCTGGAGAACTCCGATGGCGGTGTCCGCCGGTCACGCAGTCTCGTCAGGAGGTCTCTGGCGACTGGGTGATCTATCTCGATGATCATGCGTTCCCCCGGTGAAAGCCCTCTCGCAACCGTCCCTTCATTGACAACATACCCAAGCAGGCGTACTGTCACCAGACTCCGGAAGGGGGGCGTGTGCCATGGATGTGCTCAGGACGCTGAACGAGAGAGGGCTGGTGTATCAGCTCACCGACGAGGAGGAGATGCGCTCCAGGCTCTCCGACACACGGATCTCGTTCTACGTGGGATTCGATGCCACGGCGGAGAGCCTCCATCTCGGGCACCTCGTACCGCTCATGGCCGCCTCCTGGCTGCAGCGCGCCGGCCATACGCCGCTGATCGTCGTGGGAGGCGCCACGGCCCTCATCGGAGACCCGTCAGGCCGCAGCTCGGAGAGAGCGCTCGAGTCGCGGGAACGCATCGGAGCTTGGGCGGGCTCCATCGGAGCCCAGCTTCTGCAGTTCCTCGACTTCGGCCCCGGCAGGGCGGAGCTCCTCGACAACTCCTCGTGGCTTTCCGGGCTGGACTACATCTCGTTCCTGAGGGACATCGGAAGGCATTTCAGCGTCAACCGGATGCTCGCCGCAGAATCGGTGAAGGCGAGGCTCGAGAAGGGGCTTTCCTTCCTCGAGTTCAACTATATGCTCCTGCAGGCCTATGATTTCCTCTGGCTGTACAGGAACAGGGGATGCACCATGCAGATCGGCGGAGCGGATCAGTGGGGCAACATCCTGGCGGGCATGGATCTAATCCGGAGAGTCGAGGGCGCCGACGCCTTCGGAATGACCTGCCCCCTGGTCACCACCTCCACCGGAGAGAAGATGAGCAAGTCCATGCCGGGCGGCGCGATATGGCTGGACCCCACGCTCACCACCCCGTTCGACTATTACCAGTTCTGGATGAACGTGGATGACAGGGATGCTATATACTTTCTCAAGCTCTATACGTTCATGCCGACGGCCGAGATCGAGACACTCTCCTCGCTCTCGGGGAGCGATCTCCGGACGGTGAAGCGCAGGCTCGCATTCGAGGCCACGGCGATAGCCCACGGCCGCGAGGAGGCGGTCAGGGCCGAATCCGCATCGATGGCCCTCTTCGGAGGAGGCGGGGACGATTCCTCGGTTCCGACCACGATCCTGCCCGCCTCGTCTCTCGCAAGCGGGCTCACATGGCTCGACCTTTTCGTTTGCACGGGGCTCTGCCCCAGCAGGAGCGAGGTGCGGAGACTCGCCGGGCAGAACGGCCTCTATTCCTGGGGCGTCAGGGTGGAGAATCCCGAAACTCCCGTCCGCGAATCCGACCTCCGCGATGGAGCGATTCTTCTGAGGACCGGAAAGAAGCGCTACCACAGGGTAGTCTTCGAATAGGACCGCCGGGGCGGCAGGCGCCGCCCCGGCTCCATCCGGGCAGTCTCTGGTGCTACCTGCCCGAGCCAGACCCTCCTCCCGAACCGCCGGATGTCCTGCCGCCGGACGAGCCGCCGGAACCCGACCTTCCCGTCCCCCCTCCCGAGGATCCGCCCGAACCCTGGGAGGAGCGCAGGGAGGAGACATCGTCCTCCAGTTCCCCCAGCCTGGCCTCGAGGCTGTCGAGAGCTGCCGACATGCCGTCGAGTTCCTCAGAGAGCGAGGACATCCCCGATGACACGGCTCCGAGACTGTCGGACTGGGAATCGACCGCCCTGCGGACTTCCTCCATCGATGTCTGAAGGTCTTCCACTGCCTCGAGGGCTTCGGTTATGTCCAGCCCGGCCTCGGGAGTCACCTCGACCCCCGACGCCAGGAGCTGGCCCTCGATGGCCGAGACGCGAGCTTCCAGTTCCCCGATCTGTCCCGGATCGATCTCGTCCACCTGGGATGCAGCCTCCTCCAGCGCCTCGATGCGATCGGAAACGCCGTCGATCTTCCGGTCGATCTCGTCCATCCCCGGAATGCTGCATCCGGCGAAAACCAGGACCAGGGCCGCGATCAGGAATCTCATGTGTCAGGACCTCCTTCAGTCTTCCGAGAGAATCTCGGCGGTATAGACATAGATCTCGATCTCGGGCCGCGTACGCCAGACGTCAGGCTGAAGGCCCGCCTTCATGCAGGTGTGCGACAGGAGCTCCTCCCTGCTCCAGCCCTCCTCGACAGCGACCTGGGGCAGCAGCGTCCCCGCGTTGCGGCCGAGACGGACATACACTCCATGACTGCCCGGCACGACCGAATCCGGGGAGCATCTCTCCATGGGTCCCAGGACGGATATCTCTATCCTGGTTCCGGGCACCTCTGCGGGTCTCAGCGGGAAGAACCTCGGATCCTCCACCGCCGCGGCGGCAGCCATCCTCACAACCGTCCTCCCCAGCGAACCCAGCCCGGAGAAGCTGCCTATGCATCCCCTCAGCGAGCCGTCGGCGCGGTTCTTCAGTGTCACGAAGGCGCCTGCGTCCAGGTCGGCCGCGCCTCCCTCGGGCGGTTCGGGAAGCCTCGCCCCCGAAGCCGCCGCCTCCACCGAGCCTCTTGCCGCAGCAAGGAGGCGGATGGCGTCTTCTTCGGATATCCGGCGCATCAACCGCGCCTCACCACTCCGGCCATGTAGCCGACGACCGCCATGCGGTCGCCGGAGGTCGAGGCCGAGGTGTCGTAGGCCACCAGCTCGGTGCTGAACATCCCGTCGTCCGAGGCGGCCCAGTGGAGGAGGGTCATGACGGGGCCGGCGCCGCAGGCTTCGGCGCGGCCCGACCTGACGAGGGATTCGATCATGGACGGATCGCGCGCCTCGAAAGCCTCTATGAACCTGTGATCCATCTCCTCAGCGGTCTCTATGGGATGATAGTGCGAGAGGTCGCTGGAGGCGACGACGAGAGTGTCGCCTCCGTCGGGAGGCGCTACCTCCAGAAGCGCCTGCGCCAGCCTGGCGGAGAAGGCTGAGGTCGCCGTCCCCTGGACGATGGGCACTATCCTGGCTTCGGGCCATCTGACCTGCACGAAAGGCACCTGCACCTCCTCGGCGTGCTCCCAGGCGTGAGCGGAGGGCTCGTATCCGAATCCCCTCGTCTGCAGACCCGACACGACGAAGGAGTCGGTCTTGGCGGGACCGAGAGGCGTCTCGTAGGCGTCGCCCGCGAAGACCGAGGCCCCGGAGACCGGCACCCTGTGGCACGGCGAGATGATCACGACCGTCCTGATGCCTTCAGGGGCCATGGCCCAGGCGCGTCCAGCCGTCCTTCCCGAGTAGACGTATCCGGCGTGCGGGCAGACGAGCCCCGCGACCGAGCCGTCGGGGGCGCCCCCGGCCTCGGCCAGGAAGCCGGCCACCTTGGACCTCAGGGCTCCGGGGTCGGCCGGGTAGAACATGCCTGCTACTGCGGGCCTCCTGCTCACCTCTGATCTCCGCTCCACCCCGGCAGGTCGTCCATTCCGTAAAGCCCGGGGCCTCGACCGGATACGAACCGGGCGGCAGCCAACGCGCCCAGCGCGAACGTCCTTCTGCCGGATGCGCGGTGTGCAAGGAGGAGCCGCTCGCCGTCGCCGAGCAGGTGCACCTCGTGATCCCCCGCCACATCCCCGCCTCTCACGGAATGGATGCCCACCTCCTGCGTCCTGCGGGGCCCCATGGCTCCCTCCCTGCCGTACACAGGCTCAGGCTGGACCGATCTGGAGGCCGACCAGCTCTCGACCAGGCGCAGAGCTGTTCCGCTCGGGCTGTCGCGCTTCTGTCGGTGGTGGATCTCCACCACTTCCAGATCGAATCCCGGTCCGAGCAGCCGTCCGGCCTCGGATACCAGCCTGGCAAGCACGTAGATCCCCCTGCTCATGTTCGGGGAGTAGAAGACCGCCCTTTCGGCGGACCACGACTCCAGCATGGCCTTCTCGCGAGCTGACAGGCCGGTCGTGCCGCTCACCAGGGCGGCTTCCGTCCCACTCAGCATCCCGCCGAGAAAGTCCAGCGCAGACGGCGTCGAGAAGTCCACGACAACGTCAACACCTTCGGGAAGCCGATCCCCCGGCCTGAGGCAGGGTCCTTCCACGTCATAGCAGGCGGCCACCTCGAAATCACCGGCCAGCACGGCCTCGGCCCTGACGGCCCTGCCCATCCTGCCCTCGCTTCCGAAGACCGCGAGACCGATCAAGCAGTCACTCCCGCCGCGGCCATGGCCTCCTGCAGCCTCGGGACGAGCGACGGGCTCATCCCGGTCAGCGGCAGGCGCAGATCTCCTCCGATCCTGCCCATCAGCTCGAGGGCCTTCTTGACGGGAATCGGGTTCGTTTCGAGGAAAAGCGCGCCGAAGAGGGGATGGAGTCTGTCGTTGATCTTCCTGGCGCCTTCGAAATCCGAGCGGAGCGCCTTCGCGACCATTTCGACCACGGCCGCCGGCGCGACGTTCGAGGCCACCGAGACGACACCCGTTGCGCCGAGGGCGATCTGGGCGAGGGCGAGAGCGTCGTCTCCGCTGAGCACGGCGATCGGGGAGAGGGCTCTGATCGCGGTGACCCTCTCAGCGGGTCCGGCGGCGTCCTTGATGGCGCACACGAGAGGGTGCCCGGCGATGCGGGCGACTGTCTCGGGAGACATGTTCGTCCCGGTCCTGCCGGGGACGTTGTATGCCATGACCGGGATGCCTGCGGCGTCGGCCACGGCCGAGTAGTGCGCCTCGAGCCCGGCCGGCGTGGGCTTGTTGTAGTAGGGGGTGATCACGAGGAGGCCTGAGACTCCGAGCTTCGCCACGTCCCTCGCTAGAGCGACGGTTGCGGATGTGTCGTTCCTGCCCGCGCCCCCTATCACGGGCACCCTCCCGGAGGCGGTGTCCAGGACGGTTTCGATCACGGCGAGGTGCTCTTCGCGCGAAAGCGTGGCCGCCTCGCCGGTGCATCCGCAGGCAACCAGACCGTCTATCCCCTCGGAGATCTGCCATTCGACCAGGGCTCTCAGCGCCGGCAGGTCGACTGCCCCGTTCCTGAACGGCGTGACAATCGCCGTCCAGGCGCCGGAGAAACGGGACGGGCGGTCGGTCACTTCCTCTCCAGAATCCCCATGAGAGGCTTGAGAAGCTCTATGGGCAGGGGGAAGATGGTCGTCGAGTTGTTCTCGGCGGCGATCTCGGTGAGAGTCTGGAGATAGCGGAGCTGGAGGGCTATCGGGTGCTGGCCGATAACGTCCGCGGCGTCGGCCAGCTTCTGCGATGCCTGGTACTCGGCTTCGGCGAGAATGATCTTCGCCCTCCGGTCCCTCTCGGCCTCGGCCTGGCGGGCCATCACCCTGCGCATCTCCTCGGGCAGGTCCACGTGCTTGGTCTCCACCAGGGTAACCTTGATGCCCCACGGATCGGTCAGCCTGTCCAGTATGCTCTGCAGCTGGTTGTTTATCTGCTCTCTGTTGGAGAGGAGCTCGTCGAGGGCTACCTCGCCGAGTACGCTCCTGAGGGTCGTCTGGCCGAGCTGGCTCGTGGCGTAGTGGTAGTTCTCGACCTCGATCACAGCCTTGATGGCGTCGAAAACCCGGAAGTAGACGACGGCGTTCACCTTCACCGACACGTTGTCCTTGGTGATCACGTCCTGGGGCGGCACATCCATCGTGATCACCCTCAGGTCCACCCTTCTCATCTGGTCGATGATCGGCCAGATGATCACCAGCCCCGGTCCCTTCACGCCGATCACCTTGCCGAGGCGGAAGACGACACCCCTCTGGTACTCCCTGAGGACCCTGAAGGACGACAGCAGGATGATTCCGAAGATGATCAGCAGAATGACTGCAAGCGGTCCCATTGAATTCCCTCCCCGGGTCTAGTGAAACCCGTCGTCGAACCGGGCCGCGTCATCACGGGGCCTTCACCGGCTCGACGGTCAGAACCATGTCCTCCACGCCGGTCACCCGGACCTCCATGCCGGGCTCCAGCCTGCGGCTGCTGCGGCACCACCACAGCTCGCCGCGGACCTCGACCGCCGCCGCAAGCCGTCTGGCCAGCGACGAAATAACAGAACGCTGATGACGCAGATGTAACTGATTTATAAGATCGATATCACAATCAGGTCAATCAGTCCAATCAGCGTCATCAGCGTT
>JAAYTY010000089.1 GCA_012523605.1 Candidatus Fermentibacterota bacterium | reverse complement strand
TGCCGGGGCGCTCCGACGTACTGCCTTCGGAGGTCGATCTCTCGACAGTCCTCGCCCGGGACATAGTCCTCAGGATCCCCATTCTCAGCGCCGCAATGGACACCGTCACCGAGGCCGAGCTCGCCATCGCGCTGGCCCAGGAGGGTGGAATGGGGGTGATCCACAAGAATCTCCCCATCGAGCTCCAGTGCGAGCATGTGAGGCGTGTCAAGAGGGCCGAGAGCGGCGTAGTGGTCGATCCCGTGACGCTGGACAGCGATGCGACCGTCGGCGATGCGCTCGTGCTGGCGGCCAGGCACGGAGTTTCGGGCTTCCCAGTCGTCGAAGGCGGCAGGCTCGCCGGAATGCTCACGAACAGGGACTACCAGTTCGAGGAGGATCGCGGGAGACTGATAAGGGATCTCATGACCCCGTTGGAAATGCTCGTGACCGCCCCGCAGGGCACTGAGCTCGAAGCCGCCCTCGAACTGCTGCGGAGACACAGGCTCGAGAAGCTGCCGCTGGTGGACGATGACGGCAGGCTTATCGGTCTGATCACCGTGAAGGACGTTCACAAGGCGATAGCGTACCCGGATGCGTGCAAGGACGGAAAGGGAAGCCTCAGGGTCGGCGCAGCCGTGGGCGTGGGCAGGGAGGGAGCCGCGAGGGCCTCTGCTCTCGTGGAGGCCGGGGTGGACTGCCTCTTCGTGGATACCGCCCACGGTCACTCCAGCAGGGTCATAGAGGCTGTCAGGCTCTACCGTTCGATGTTCCCCGACATGCCTATCGTGGCAGGGAACGTCGTCACGGCCGATGCGGTCAGGGACCTCTTCGAGGCGGGGGTCGACTCCGTGAAGGTCGGGGTGGGTCCCGGCTCCATCTGTACGACGAGGGTCGTGGCGGGAGTGGGCTGCCCTCAGGTCTCGGCGATCATCGAGTGCTCCAGGGCGGCTTCGGGTTTCGGCGGCCGCGTCATCGCCGACGGCGGGATCAAGTACTCGGGCGACATCGTCAAGGCGCTCGCTGCCGGAGCGAGCTGCACGATGCTAGGAGGGCTCTTCGCCGGGACCTCCGAAAGCCCCGGAGAGACCGTCATCTACAAGGGACGCAAATTCAAGGTATACAGGGGAATGGGGTCCATAGGCGCCATGCGGGACGGCAGTGCCGACAGATACTTCCAGAATTCCTCCGGGGACAGAAAGCTGGTGCCCGAAGGCATCGAGGGCATGGTGCCCTACAAGGGTCCGCTCAAGGACTTCGTATTTCAGCTCACCGGCGGCCTGAGGGCGGGGATGGGCTATGTCGGCGCCGCGACGGTGGCCGAACTGCCGCGCAAGGCCAGATTCGTGAGATCGACCTCCGCCGGACTCAGAGAGAGCCACGCCCACGATGTCATGATAACCAAGGAGGCCCCGAACTACTCCATGGAGTCGGATGGGCTCTGACTTCTTCTCCGGGCTTGGCAGGGTGAAGTCCCGGATCGTCGAGGAGGAGGGCTACAGGCTCGCAAGGCTGGAAGAGCGGGGGATCTCCTACCTGGTGGAGGTCATAGGCAGGCCGGGGGGACAGGCCCGCTGCGCCGCTGTCTGGCCCACGGCGAGCGGCGTGATCAGGCGCTCGAGGGAAACCCGCGGGGATGCCGACACCAGGCTGATCTTCTTCAGGGAACCTGCCGGAGAGACACTGCTCGAGAGGATCAGGCGCAAGCCCTTCACCGAGGACCAGGCGAAGCAGCTCGCTCTGTCGCTTGCGGCTGTGATCAGAGGCCTGCACCTGCGCGGGATGACTCTGGGCTACATCGGCCCCGAATCCGTCCACCTGGCTTCCGACGGATCGGTTGCGCTCCTGGCCACCGGAAGGGGGGTGCCGCAGGGGCCGTTCTCTGCTCCCGAAGCGGTCTCGTCGCCTTCCAGCGACCCGAGAAGCGACATCTACGCACTCGGGGTCCTGATGTTCAGGGCTGTTGCCGGAGACGTCTCGAAGGAGGCGCAGATAGACTGCTGGGGATCCCTCTCGGAGCCTTTCCGCAGGCTCGTCGCCAGGATGACCTCGCCTCGCGTGGAGGACAGGCAGCCTAACCTCGCCGCCCTGGTGCAGGAGCTCAGGGAGTCGAGCCCCCCTCCGCCGGTGATCGGGGGAGGCCGGCCCGCCGGGGAGGCGTCCCGGTCGGATCCGCCGCCCCGGGCCGTGAGGCATGGTCGCGGCAAGGGTCTTCTTCCGATCATCTTCATCGCCCTCCTGGCGGTCGCCACGGCCGCCTTGATCATCTTCGGCCCGGAGGGAGGAGGCGAGTCGCCGTCTCCGGATCGAGGCTCCATTCCGGGTCCGGCCGCGGACTCGATCCCCGCCGTGACTCCGGACACGGTCCGTGCCGACACCGGCTCCGCCTTCGCCGCCCCGTCCGAGACCGTCGTCTGGGTAAGCAACTGCACCGGTGTGTCCGGCAGAGCCGGGGACTTCCGATCGCAGGCTGCCAGGGATTTCGCCAACGTGTATCCCTCGTCCGGATCCGGTGTGAGGCGCTCGTCGGTCCTTCTGCTCAGGAACACCGTCCCCGGGCTCCCACCGGAGGAGCAGAGGCACTGGCAGTCTGCGGCGGCGCTCGCATCCGCCGACACTTCGCTAGAGATCGTTCCCGTGGACATGACTGTGATGCTCGGGACGGACCTCTCCTATCCGGGCCTGAATAGCGGCATATTCGTCGAACCGGCCCTGCCGGCGGACACGATCAGGGTGGATGTCGTCAATCAGGGTCTTCGATACCTGCTCGACGGCCGCGGCCCGGCTGTCTGGTTCGCCGGTGTGCTGGACGGCAAGAGTGTCGTCCTCGGCGGAACCGAGCACCTCATCGAGGTGGTGGACGTCAGGGACGGCGACAGGGAGCCGAACG
The DNA here is from genome assembly GCA_012523605.1 of Candidatus Fermentibacterota bacterium. GTDB lineage: Bacteria > Fermentibacterota > Fermentibacteria > Fermentibacterales > Fermentibacteraceae > JAAYTY01. Next base: position 5,982 of record JAAYTY010000089.1, on the reverse strand, counting down.
AGGAGCTTGGTATTCCCGCCACGGCAGAGTCCACCTTCTTCCTGTACAGGATGGAGGTGCCGGTCCTGGCGGATCTGGAGAGAGCCATCAGGTCTGCTTTCCAGGCATTGCCGCAGGGCGTCGCCGGCCCACCCGGGGATGTGCCGCTGCCCGACATCTGGGTCATCCTCGGCCAGCCCGGCGTCACGCCGTGAAGTCTTCGGAGACCGCCGTGAAAGTGCGACAGGAGGATCGTAGAATGCGTTTTCTCGTGAGCGACATGGTCGTCCATCCGATACACGGAGCGGGGACGATCAGCGAGATCTCGGTGAAGAACATCTCCGGTGAATGCACCGAGTGCGTCGTCGTCGACCTGATGGTCGGCAATGCCGGCGTACTCCTCCCCGTCGACTCGCTGGAGGACACCGGGCTCAGGCACATAGTCGACGAGAGCACTCTCGATGCGGCCCTCGGCATGCTCGCCGACAAGCCGCGGGAACTCCCGGGCGACTGGCGAAGGCGCATCGAGAACCTCAGGGAGCGCGTTCATTCGGGCGATCCGCGCCTTGTCGCCACCGCCGTGCGCGACATCGTCGCACGCGCCGGCCACAGCAAGGTCAACCCCTCGGAGAAGCGGGTCCTCTCGGAAGCGATAGGAGTGCTCGCCGGCGAGGTGGCCCTCGTCAAGAAGATGGACGTGACCACCGCCAGGAGGCTCGTCGAGCGAAGGGCAGGCGTCCACCCGGATGTCTGACGGGGATTAGTTGGCGATTGCCTCCACCGGGGCGGGGGTTCCGCCCTTCTCGACCGGCAGAGAAAAGGTCGTTACGGTGCTCGTGAGCATCGGGCAGGAGAGCACCGCACCCGGTGCCGAAGAAGAGATGAGATCGCTCGTCTCGAGCGCCGGGGGCGAGGTCGCCGCCAGCCTCTCGCAGCATCGGCCCTCCCCCGATCCCGCCACCTTCGTAGGCTCTGGAAAGGTGGAGGAGATCAGGAGGGCGGCCGCCGCCGCAGGAGCCGCCACGCTGGTCTTCGATCACAACCTCACTCCCGGCCAGGTGTCCAGGCTCGAGGAGGCCACCGGCTGCAAGGTCATAGACCGGACCGAACTGATCATGACCATCTTCGCGGATCACGCCAGGACAGCCGAGGCGAAGCTCCAGATCGAGCTGGCCCAGCTCAGGTACGCCCTGCCGAGACTGTCAGGCATGTGGCATCACCTGTCCAGGCTGGGCGGCGGCATAGGAACTAGAGGCCCCGGCGAGACCCAGCTCGAAGTGGACAGGCGAAGGGCCAGGAAGCGCATCGCGGCGCTCGAGGACCGCATGAAGCGCATCGAGGAGCGGCGCGTGCTGAGAGACGAGCGCAGGAGGGATATCTACAGGGTCGTGCTCACAGGGTACACGAACGTCGGCAAGAGCACGCTCATGAACGCGCTTTGCGGTGCCGGCGTCCATGTGGAGGACAGGCTCTTCGCCACGCTGGACACCACCACGCGCAAGCTCGGGGACTTTCCGGGAGGCACCGTGGTGCTCTCCGACACGGTGGGCTTCATAGACCGGCTCCCGGAACAGCTCGTGGCAAGCTTCCGGAGCACACTCGCAGTCGTCAGGGAGGCGGATCTCCTGCTCCTCGTGGGCGACCTCTCGAGCCCCTGGAGGCTCGAGCAGATGGAATCCGTCAGGAGCACGCTGGACGGACTCGGCGCGGGGAGCATCCCGCGGATCACGGTATGGAACAAGGCTGACCTGGCCGGGGAGACCCCCGTAGAGGGCCTTGCAGTGAGCGCTCTCGGGGGGATCGGCATAGACTCCCTGGTTCGTATAATAAGAGAGGCCAGGGACTCCGTTCTGGAATGGTTCGATCTCAGGATGGAGTCGCCCGGAGGGGCTGCGGTGAACTGGCTCTTCGAGAACTGCTCGGTGCGGTCCAGGACCGTTCTGGGCGGTTCGACCAGGATAGTCGCCGGAGCCTACAGGGGGCGCGACGCCGTGAGGGCCAGGATGGAGCGGGAGAGCTTCCCCTGGCATCTCGAGGCGATAGACGGCCCGCCATCCGGTGCGATGGCGGAGACCTCCGGAGCATCCGATGGATGAAGCTACGCGCCAGAAGCTCGTGAACAAGCTGGTCAGGCGGCTGGAAGGCCTCTCCGGCCTTCACGACCGGGATGTCATTGACCTCACTCTTCTGGGGCGTCAGCTCTTCCAGCTCGTATGCACACAGGAAGCCTGGTCCCTCGCCTGTTCGCTGACCGACGAGGAGAGGGAGGCCAGGAGACTCCTCATCCGTCTGCACGATCCGGATCGCTGGAGGAAGGATTCAGCGGAGTCCGAGGAGAAGAGGAGGAACCTTCTGGAGGAGAGGCTGGTCGAGGCGTTCCTGGGAGAGGGGGTCTCGTCTCCGCGGCTCCTCGATTCGCTCATCGACGTCGCCTGCCTGCCTCATTTCATCGGATTCGTGAGGGACAGGGCGGGCTTCAAGGATGCCCGTCCCAGCGGGGGCAGGGTCAAGGTCCTTGACTGATCCCGGCCGCCCGGGAGCGGATGCGGGATCCGGTTCCAGAGCCCGGATCGAGATAGACGCCCTCAGGAGGATGCGGGCGGAGTGGAGGTCCTGCGACGGACCGCCTCCCTGCGCCCGCCTACTCGCCAGAAGGCTGCACAGGGCCAGAATGGACAAGCCTGCGTTGGATGTGCTCGCTTCGGTGAGGCGCGGTCTTCTGCCGGCCGGAGACCGGCTTCTCCTCGCCGCTCTCCTGCTGGGCGACTGCGATCTGCGCGGCGCCGCCCTCGCGGCGCTCTCGGCGCTCAGTCCCCGGGCGCTGGCGATGGAGGTCTGCGTTGTTCTCTCCGGACTGCTCCGCGGGGCCGGGAGTCGCGGGGAGTGAAGGCAAGGAGTGTCGCCTCCGCGGCCGGCCTCGTCCTGGCGGGAGCGTCCATCGCCTGGCTGGTTGCAGCGTCGGTCCGCAGCATCCGCGAGGCCGGAAGCCTGACGGAGCTGCTTCGGTTCGATCCACTTCTGTTCGCTCTGTCCTTCCTTCTCCTGCAGGTTCATTTCGTGGCGGCGGCGTGGTCCTGGAAGCGCGTCTGCACGGTTTCGGGCGCTCCCATAGGGTTGCGCGACGCATATGCGGTGCATTTCGTATCGCTGGTCGGAAAGTACATGCCCGGGAAGATCTGGGCGGCTGTAGGGAAGATCGGGCTCTCGAGGAAGGTGGGGGTGCCACCGGCGATAGCAGGACAGGCGCTCGTGCTGGAGACTCTCTTCATCGTGTCCGGTTCTCTCCTTGTCGGGTTGACGCTCGTTCCCAGGCTCTCGAGCAAAATGGGTCTAGACATCGCTCTGTCGTTCGCCGTAGTAGCGTTCCTCGTCGCGGTCATGCTGGTCTCCGCGCATCCCTCGGCCTACCGGCGCCTCCTCGGGATCGTGTCGAAGATCGCGGGCAGGGAATTCGAGTGCGGGGACCCCGGCTTCTCGAGCGTCATGCGACTGCTCCCGGTCTATCTCGCAGTCTTCCTGCTGCAGGGCTCCGCGTTCCTGCTCCTCGCGGGGAGCTTCGGCATCGAGCTGCCCGTCTTCCCCGGAATCGCCCTCATGCCGACCTCCGTCGGCATAGGCTTCCTCGTCCTTCTCGCGCCCGGGGGCATCGGAATAAGCGAGGTCACGCTGACCTGGCTGATGGCGCTCCTCCTTTCGGGATCGCACGCCGGCGAGGCCGACCACGGACAGCTCGCTCTCGTGGCCCTCGCGTCGAGGCTGTGGCTGTCCCTGGCCGAACTCGCCGCCTTCGGCGTCGCGGTCATCATCTGGGGAGGCCCCCGGAGGCTCGCCGCCGTTCTGGGAAGAAGGAAGGACGCTCCCCGGGAGGAGTGATCAGCCGTTCGGCCCGTTCCAGCCGGGCGGAACCAGGACGTGGGGCAGCCAGTCCTGCCCGGCGCAGTGGAGCGAATCCTCGACGGCTTCGATCGCCGCTAGCAGGCGGTAGGTGTTGCCCGAGAAGGGGAAGCCCGAAGCGACGCCGACCGGCTCGCCTCCCGAAAACACCACTGCGCAGGACACCTGGAAATCGAAGTCGCCCTTCATGAGGTCTCCTGATCCTCCAGGCAGGACGGAAGCGACGATCATTCCGGTCCCCGCCCGCCTCATCAGACCGCCGAGGCTCTCGGAACCTGTGGACATCACCAGATTCGTGCAGACGGGGAAGGGCGGCTCTCCCGCCGCTCTGCCCGCGCTGCCGGCGCTCCCAGAGCCCGCGGCGGCTGACGTCGCGAGATCGTAGACGAAGCCGGCGAACCTCCCCGCCGAGATCAGGCTCCTGTCAGCGGTCGGGACGCCCTCTGCGTCGAACGGGGCTGAAGCCGCGCCGTAGGGCAGTCTGGGTCTGTCCATGATCGAGACGATGGACGGAGCCAGGAGTGTCCCCTCCCTGCCCATCAGGGGAGTCGAGCGCGAAACCAGAGCCGAAGCGCTCGAGCCGGCCCTCAGAGACTGGAGAACGGCTGAGAGAACCTGGGGGGCCACGATGACACTGCAGTCAGCGCCCGGAATCCATCCCTCCGCCGCAGGGAGCGCGGCCCTCTCCATCACGTCTTCGAGCACGACTTCCGCATCGGCCAGAGGCAGGCCCGTGGAGAATCTCAGCCCCTGGGTGAGGGTGCGGCTGCTTCGCTGAGGCGTCGAAACGTCGAGGATGACCTCCAGGGTGGTTTTCTCGTACGAACCCTCGAATCCGGAGGTGTTCGCGAGAGCGATCGCAGTTCTCCTGAGACTCATGCTGCCGGTGAGAACGGATCCGGGAAGGCGCTCCTCGAGGATGTCGCAGGCCTGGAGTATGTATCCGGCGAGGTCTTCGGCGGCCATGGCCTCGAGGGCGGGATGACTGGTGTCGAGCCGGCCCGGATCGGACCTCCCGGGGAAGTCGAATGTCGCCCGGGGCCCGAGCCTGGCCGCGGAGATTGCCATCTCCACGAGGCCGGGAAGGTCGGGCGGCCCGAAGGATGTCCCCAGGCCGATCCGGCCGTCCCTGATCACCCTCGCCGAGAGCGTGAGCCCGTATCCGGCGCCGAGGGAAATCGAAGCGTCCGCCCCTGCGGTGGCCCTCGAAACCCTCTCCTCGACCGAGACGGCCTCTGCGGCCTCGCAGACGCTCGACGAGAGCCTCAGCAGGGAGTCTCTCGGGCTTGTCAACTCTCACGCATCCCGGCAGTCCACCTCTCCGAGGAGCACATGGGGGCCTCCGTAGCTCACCGGAAGGTATCCCTGGCCGGCCCTGGAGCATCCACTGGTCCCGCTGAAGAGACGGAGGTCGTCAGCCACCGCCAGCACCGATCCCAGGATGTCGGATATGCGGCCCGAGACGGAGATCGGGCCGAGCCTGGCGGAGAGCGCCCCGTTCCTGATGACGTATCCCCCCCTGGATGTCAGCGAGAAGCATTCCATGTCTGTCGAGCCGGTCAGAGATCCGTAGAGGTACAGCCCGTCCGACGCCATGGCGAGAAGATCCCCCTTTGCCAGCGTCCCGGGGAGGAGGTAGGTGCAGGTCATCCTGGGCTCGGGTGAGGAACGGATATCGAGAGCCCTGGCGTTGCCGCTGCTCCTCGCTCCGCATCTGCCGGCCGTTTCGAGGGAGTGCATGGCGCCCGTGAAGACCCCGGCCGAGACCAGCAGCTTTCTCGAGCCCGGAACCCCCTCGTCGTCGAAGGCGCAGCTTCCCGGCATGTCGAAATGTGTGGAATCGTCGACGACCGTGACGCACTCCGAAGCCTCCGGAAGGGAGACTCCTGCGCCGGAGCCCTTCCGGCAGCGCCACGGGCCAGGCTCGCTCAGGTGCCCGAAGACTTCGTGCACGAAAGCTCCGGTCATCTAGGGATCGAGAACGACCCTCGCCCTCGTCCTGCCGGCCGGGGACGAACGCTCCATCTCGGACAATTCTTCCGCCATCTCCTCTACGAGCTCCTCGCAGGACCTGAAGGGGGAGAAGCCGCCCCTCCAGGCGGTGTCCCT
>JAAYTY010000088.1 GCA_012523605.1 Candidatus Fermentibacterota bacterium | reverse complement strand
TCGTCGTACTCGTACGAATCGTAGCCGGCGGAGATGATCGGGAAGAGGTTGATGAAGCCGTCCTGGTGGCCGCGGACGGAACCGCCGAGGTTGATCTCGGTAGGCCCGAAGCTGACGTCGCCTATCGTGGAGTCCGAGGTCATGTAGCCGAGACCGAGGGCGAGGTCGCTGTAGTCGCCGAACCAGCCCACCTCGGTGCCCCAGGCCAGATCGACACCCATTTCCTTGGCCGAGGTATTGGTGTCTACTGTAGCCTTCTCGTAGTCCACACCGACTATCAGGCCCCAGTTGCCGGGATGATAGAGGAACTCGAGCATGTCGCCGTGGTTGATGGTGACGCCCAGAGTGGTGCCGGAGAAGTTCTTCACGAGACCGAACCAGCCGTCATCCATGCTCTCCGGCGTATCGGACTGGCCGGTGGCGAACTGGTAGTCGCTCACGGTGCCGGGATAGGCCCACATCTCGGTGTAGTCGTTCAGCATGAGCCGGGCGTCGCCACCGAGTGTCGTGAGCCGCGGGTAACTGGCCGATACGGCGGCAACAAGCGCAAGAGCCGCGATCATTGCCAGCTTCATGGGTACCCTCCTTCTTTCCTGAGTCTGATGTTACGGGGTTCGTTTTTCCGCTTGGCAACGCGGGATTCTCCCGCTTGGGATGTATAGATACTAAGTGGATGAGCCTCTGTCAATCCTTATGTATATTATATGTCAGTATTTTCCCTAATAACACCATTCTTAGGCACAACTATGATACCATCTCTGATATAATAGTTATCACCGTCCAGATTCTCAACCTGCTTCTCGTTGACGAGCCTGCTCCCGGCGCCTATCCTGGCGTTCTTGTCTATGATGGCTCGCCGGATCACGCAGTTCTCTCCGATTCCCAAAGGCGGCAGGCTGAAGGACTCGGCGGCAGGATCGCGGAAATGACCCTCCCAGTAGTCGGCACCCATGATGACCACTTCCTCCAGGGTCGAGCCGCGCCTTATCTTGCTTCGCAACCCTATTATGCATCTCCTGATGTCGGCGCCGGCTATCTCCGATGCCTCGCAGATCACCGCTTCATCCACCCTGCAGTCGCGCACCCGGGCGCCCGGAAGGGCTCTTGCACGGGTATAGATCGGCAGATAGTTCTTGTAGAGATCAAGTGCCGGCCTGTCCGAGGCCAAGTCCAGGTTGGCCTCGAAGAAACTGCCTATGGTACCTATGTCCGACCAGTAGCCGTTGAACAGGTAGGCGAAGACCCTCTTCTCCCCGATCGAGCTCGGAATGACCTGCTTGCCGAAGTCGGTCATCGAATCGTCCTTCAGCACGGCCTCGAGAACCTCGGGTTTGAACATGTAGATACCCATGCTCCCCAGCAGCGGGCGCTCGTCGTCCAGACCGGGGCCTCTGCTTACAAGGGAGTCCAGCTCGTCCGGAGACGGCTTCTCCCTGAAGTGGACGATCCTGCCGTCCCGCGAGATCTGCATTATCCCGAGCCCTGGAGCCTCCCTGCGGGTGACAGGCTTGGTCGCTATCGTGATGTCGGCACCCGAAGCCGTGTGCCTCTCGTCGAAATCCCTGAAGTTCATACGGTAGAGCTGGTCGCCCGATAGTATGAGAACCTGCTCCGGATGAAGGTCGAGAATGTGGCGCAGGCTCTTTCTGACTGCATCAGCCGTTCCCTGGAACCAGTCCTTGTTTTCGTTGGTCTGCTCCGCGGCGAGGATGGAGACGAAGCCGTCGGTGAACCTGTCGAACCTGTATGTCTGGGCGACGTGCCGGTTCAGGCTCTCGCTGTTGAACTGAGTCAGCACCAGGATCTGTTTGATTCCGTCGTTGATGCAGTTCGAGACCGGGATGTCGATCAGCCGGTACTTCCCCCCGACCGGGACTGCCGGCTTGCTCCTCTGCTGGGTGAGCGGGAACAGCCGGGTGCCGCTTCCGCCCCCGAGAATAATTGCGACTATCCTGCTCATTCCGGCCCTCCAGGCTGTCGGATCGACTGCCATGAGATTGTCTGCGGCCGCCCTCCCGTCAAGATGCGACGGGCCGGCCGCAGAAAGAGACATGTTTCATTTTTTCGAACAATGACCTTGACATTTCTAAAGCGATAACCATATTTCTTCCAGAAAAAGGAGGTCATACATGGATATCAGCAAAGCCAGATGCCCCGAGTGCGGGAAGCCGATGGTTCCTACCCTCTGTCGCTGTGACTCCTGCAGGATAACCCTGGGAGGGGAGTTCACCGTCCCCCTCCTCGGCCTCCTGCCCGGCGACGACCAGGCCCTGATAATAGCCTTCGTGCGAAGCTACGGGTCCATCAAGAAGATCCAGGAGGTGCTCGGCGTCAGCTATCCGACGGCACGAGCCAGGATAGACAGGATAATCGAAAACCTCAACGCCATGATGACCGGACCCGAGGATCACGATCTGGTCATCGAGCAACTGGCCCGGGGTGAGATAACCGCCGCCGAGGCAATGGAAAGGCTCTGATGCCCGCAACTTTCGTGCTGCTGCGGATAGGCTGGCTGGTGCTGCCTCTGCCGTGGTTCCTCCTATGGGTGATCCTGTCGCCTTTCGTACTGCTGGCCTGGCTGCTGGGAGCCATCGGGAGCGCGCTTTCCGGCAGGTGGGAGTATCGTGCCCTGCTGCAGGCCCCGCGCGCGCTTCTGCTCCTCGTGATGCTGCACGGCCTTTGCGTGGATGTGAGGGAGTCCGAGGGTCGCAGCTTCGCGATCTCGTGGGTGTGAGAGAGGATATGGAGGTGCCGAGATGAGCGATTCGAGGAAGAAGATCCTGGGGATGCTCGCCGAGGGGAAGATAAGCGTCGACGAGGCATCCATGCTTCTGGAGAAGCTTTCCGCCGCCGCCGAAGAGGCTCCGACGCTGCCTGAACATCCGGCGCCCACCGATACTCCGCCCTCGCCGAAGAATCCGCGCTACCTCAGGGTGGTGGTGAACTCCAGCGACGGGGACAAGGTGAACATCCGGGTGCCTCTCAGCCTCATCAGGACAGGAATCAAGCTGGGCTCGCTGGTTCCCAGGGAGGCCGCCGAGACCGTGAAGGAGAGGGGTATCGACCTGTCCAGCCTCTCCGGTCTCGACGAGGTGGAGCTGGCGAAGTCCCTTGCAGAACTCAAGGTGGATGTCGACAGCTCCGATGGAGACGTGGTAAGGATCTTCGCGGAGTAGCTTGACACCGCATCCCGTCGGGCGGGTATCTTCGGACGGCCGGAAAGCCCGCCCGGCGCTTTCCCGATATGGGTTTCGGAGAGGGAGAGGAAATGCGGATAGCCCTTGCCGGCAGCCCGGGATGCGGGAGGACGACGCTTTTCAGGGCCCTTGCGGGAAGCCGGGCCGCAGACCCGGGCAAGCCCCTGACGGTCCAGGTCCCCGACCCGAGGCTCGACTTCCTCGCGACGATCTGGTCCCCCAGGAAGACCGTCCACGCCACGATAGTCTTCACGGACACACCGTCGCCGGCCTTTTCCTCGAAGTCGCTCTCCGAGATGAGGGATGCGTCTGCGCTGGCCCTCGTGCTCGACAACTTCGCGAGGGGCGATCCGGCCGGCGCATTCGCCTCCTGCGAAACCGAGCTCATGCTCGCCGACCTCTCCGTCGTCGAGAGGCGGATGGAGAGGCTTGCGAAAGAGAGCAGGGCAAGGACGGCGGAGTACCGCCTGCTCGAGCATGCCGCCGAACTCCTCGGACGGGAGCTTCCCCTCAGGACGGTTGAGTTCTCGAAGGAGGACCTTGCCCTGTTGTCCCCCTACGCCCTCCTGTCCCTCAAGCCCGTTTTCGCGGTCTCGAACCGGACCTCCACGCCGGTGTCGCCCGAGGATGATCTGGAGCGGCTCGGCTCGGCGCACGGGGCATCGGTCATTCCGGTCGATGCGGCGTTCGAGCTCGAACTGACGGAGATTCCCGAGGCCGACCGCGCGGAGTTCCTGTCCTCGATGGGCTACAGCTCCTCCGGACTCTCGAGGTTGATCGAAGCGGCATACTCGTCTCTCGACCTCATCTCCTTCCTCACAATGGGTCCCGACGAAGTCCGGGCGTGGCCCCTCAGGCGCGGCTCCACGGCGCTCGACGCAGCCGGCGCGATACATTCCGATCTCGCGAGGGGCTTCATCAGGGCGCAGGTGACTGCTTTCGCAGACTACCAGGCATGCACCGACGCGGCGAAGCTCAGGGAGAAGGGCGCAGTGCGACTCGAGGGACGGGAGTACGAGGTCCGCGACGGTGACATCCTGGAGATACGCTTCAGCGTGTAGCCGTGGGAATCCATGGCGGAGGCCCGGAGCGCCGCTTCAGACGGGCTTGAGCTTCGCGAGTCGGCGGATTCCGGCACGGGAATCGAAGAACGGCGCGAACAGGGCTTCGAGCGGAAGCCGGGGGGCCGCGACCGCCTTCATACCGGGCGATCCCCGCGCTCCGGAGCAATCCGGCAGTGCCCGGCAGAGGCTACACCGGATTGAAAGACATTCCGCCGGGGAACGAACCGCTTCGCCTGCACCTCGGG
>JAAYTY010000087.1 GCA_012523605.1 Candidatus Fermentibacterota bacterium | reverse complement strand
TTCTGCAGAGGGATTATCGTTTCCAGCACAGCCCTGGCACCGGAGGCGGCCATTGAGGCGATCTCCTCGAGCCCGCATGGTTCGCCTTCGGCCGTGGCCTGCAGCTCGACGAGCTTTCCTGCGCATGTGCACACGACGTTCATGTCGACGGAAGCCCTCGAGTCCTCCTCGTAGCAGAGGTCGAGAAGCACCCTGCCCTCTACGAGCCCGAGGCTCACGCCCGCGACGTATCCGGTCCAGGGGTCGATTTCGAGGTCTCCCCTGTCCACAAGGCGCTTGATGGCCAGCCTCGCCGCGACCGCGCCCCCGGTTATGGAGGCGACCCTGGTGCCTCCGTCCGCGACGAGGACGTCGCAGTCGACGGTGATGGTTCGCTCGCCGAGCCTGTCGAGCCTGACGGCCTGCCTCAGGCTTCGTCCTATCAGCCTCTGGATCTCCTGCGTCCGGCCCTTGACGCCGCCGCCCCTGTCCCTGCGGACTCTCTTGTTTCCGCTTCCGGGTATCATGTCGTACTCGGCGGTTATCCAGCCCGAGCCTCTGGACGGAAGGAAGGGGGGCACCCTGTTCTCGACGGTTGCAGAGCAGAGCACCTTCGTCTCTCCCCAGGAGATCAGCACGCTGCCCTCGGGGGAAGGCTGGTAGCCGGTCTCGATGGATATCTCCCTGATCTCGCCGTCTTCGCGGCCGTCGTTTCTCACTGGATGCCTCCGGTGCTATCTGGCTTCCCCGAGCTCCACCTGCGTCACGAGGGGGATCGACCGCCCGAGGAATCTCTGCGCAATTTCCTGGAACTTCAGAGGGATGTCGCTTACATAGAACCTGTAGTCGGGCGCTCTCTCTCCGGGCATTCCCTCGACGTCCTCCCCGAGCCGGCGGGCCACGGCGGCCGCTGCCGCCTCGGCCGAATCTACCAGGGTGACTCCGGGGCCCAGCACCCTGCCGAACACGGGCTTCAGGAGCGGATAGTGGGTGCACCCCAGCACCAGGGTGTCTATACCCTCGCTCTTCAGCGGCTTCATGTACTCCTCTACGACACGGGTCGTGATCTCGTGATCGAGCCAGCCCTCCTCGACCAGGGGCACCAGCAGAGGACAGGGCTGGGCCACGACCGCCTTCACGCCCTCGATGCCTCTCAGGGCATTCTGGTAGGCGCCGCTCGAAATCGTCCCCAGGGTGCCTATGACCCCCACGATGCCGTTCCTGGTGGATGCGGCGGCCGCCCGTGCGCCGGGCTCAATTACGCCTATCACCGGGACGGGGCAGAACTCCTCGAGGGCCGGAAGACTCACCGAGGATGCGGTGTTGCACGCGGCGACGATCATCTTGACGCCCTTCGAGAGGAGGAAGGACGCCAGCTCCTTCGAGAATCTGATCACCGTCTCCGGCGACTTGGATCCGTAGGGCACCCTGGCGGTGTCGCCGAAGTAGACGACAGACTCGCGCGGCAGCTGTCTCTGGATCTCGCGGACGACGGTCAGACCGCCCACCCCGGAGTCGAAGATCCCTACGGGTGCGCCGCTCACGTCAGTCGAACGTGCCGGCTACCCCTCGCAGCGGAATGCCGTCGGGGTAGCCTGAAACCGGCATGCCGGCCACGAGAACGAACATCCTGGTGTAGCACACGAAACGACCCTCGACGGTCCTCTTCAGGCCTTCGAAGTCGAGGGTCCGGGGAAGATCGACATAAAGGGTGTCCCTCCTGTTGAAGGAATAGACCTTCTCGAGATCGGCCTCCTCGGTACCCGAGAGGGAGGCCCAGTTCCTCACGACCAGGAGGGTCTCGAGGGGTATGTCCCTGACCGAGGGCGCCTCGGGAAGCTCGGTCATCACGGCCCGGGATGAGGCGGATACGAACAGCGAGCAGGGTGTGGATTCCCACGCCGACTCCGGGCCCTCCCAACCTGTCTGCTGCTCGGGCATGGAAGAGGCTATGTCCGGAACCGAGACACCGCCGGAGACCGGGAGCGTGTCCGATTGCAGGTCTTCGGCCGGGCTCTCCGCACCGAGCCGCCTGTTCGCGATCCTCATGCCGGCCGAGAACACCAGTGCCAGCAGCAGAATGATCCCCAGCTCGATCAGGATCGGGCGCATCAGCCCGCCGGGCGGCCTGCGGCTCCTGCTGGACGATCTCACCGGATCGAACCCCTTCCCATGGCGAACTCCTCTATGGCCGCAACAATAGCCCGGGCGGCCCTGAAGCGGAAGTCCAGGGACTCGAGAAGGGCCTCTTCGCGGGGATTCGAGATGAAGGCCGTCTCTACGAGTATGGATGGCATGAAGGCCCCCCTGAGGACGTAGAAGCCCGCCTGCTTCACGCCCCTGTCGCACCCGTCGGGCCATTCCCGGGAAAGGTTCTGCTGGACGATCGATGCGAGCGCGCTGCTCTGATGGAGGAAGACGCTCTGAGACATGTCGGCCAGAAGGAACGACAGCGCATCGCCCTGCGCCATGGGGTCCGACGGATCGTCAAGCTCGGCTGCCGCATTCTCCATCGCCGACACCGCACGGGCGTCGTCGGTCCTGGCCAGGCTCAGGAAGAATGTTTCGAAGCCTCCGGCCTCCCGCCGTACGGCCGCATTGCAGTGGATGCTCACGAACAGGTCCGCCTGCTCCCGGTTGGCGATCCTCGTCCTGGCCGCCAGCGGAACGTAGGAATCGTCGCTCCTCGTCAGGACCACCCTGACATTCGGCATTCGAAGCGCCAGCAGGTCCCTCGCGAGCAGGGCGATCTCGAGCGTCCTGTCCTTCTCGAGGGTTCCACGGGGCCCGACGGCGCCGGGATCGCGGCCTCCGTGCCCCGGGTCGAGGACGACCACGTCGAAGTCCTCGAGCCATGGCGAGGGCTCGCCCTGGGACAGCGCCTGCGCAATGGAAGAATCGCTGTAGGCCGAGCCGGCGGCCTCCGGCTCGACAGGCGGGCCCGCCCAGCCGAGTTCGGGGAATGAAAGCGGATCGGCCGCCCTGAGCATCACAAGCGTCACCGAACCGTCGGGGGACGTGGCGTAGTCCACGGCGGTCACCCTGGGGGCCGCGAGGCAGCTCAGCACCGTGCGATCGTCCGACACCCAGAGGGAATCGACCCAGTAGGGCGCCGAGCCCTCCACCGATTCGACCGGGGCTCCGCATGCGATGTCCACCCGCATTCCTCGGGCCCGCACCACCGGGGCCGTCCGAGAAGCAGGGGAGATTTCCAGCAGAGCCCCGTCGGACCTGGCGATGATCCGCACGCAGACGGACCCGGGCTCGACGGCCGCCGCGACCGCCGCGAGGAGGAGCGCCGTGATCAGTTCCGCCTCGATTTCATGACGGCCTGCATCCTCCGCTCGTCATCCCTCTTCGCCATGTCTTCGCGCCTGTCGTGCTGGCGCTTTCCCCTGCACAGCCCGAGCAGGATCTTGGCCCTTCCCCTAGAGAAATGAACATCCAGGGGGATTAGCGTGAGGCCCTTCTCCTCCACACGCCTCCTCAGGCGGAGGAGCTCCCTCCTGTGCGCCAGGAGCTTCCTCGGCCTGTGCGGGTCATGGTTGTCCCGGGCCTGGGGATACTCCCCCACGTGCATCTGAATGGCCCACAGCTCGCCTTCGTCGTCGAACTGCGCGTAGGAGCCCGTCAGGTAGACCCTCCCGTCACGAATCGACTTGATCTCCGAACCCGCCAGGACAATCCCCACCTCGAGGCTCTCGAGCACTTCGTAGTCGTGCCAAGCCTTTCTGTTCCTCGCCGTCGTCTCCCTGGTCATCTTCGCTCTTTCCATCCGGTGGTCATTGACGGATGCTGGCGGCAGTCCTAAGATTCGGGGCTGTCCGGTGCCGAAGTGGCGGAACTGGCAGACGCGCTAGGTTCAGGACCTAGTAAGGGCAACCTTGTGGGGGTTCGACTCCCCCCTTCGGCACCAGCGGCTCTCACCGGCTGCGCATCAGGCCTTTCAATGCATGGATGAAAAGCGCCACGATGGCCAGCCCGGCCAGGACGCGCCCCATTCCCACGAGCAGGATCTCGATTCCGGCTCCGACGCCTGAGACGTCTCCGGAGCGCAGGCAGAGATCCAGGAGCACCCCCCCGGCAAGCACGGACCCTATCTGTCCCGAAACGTTCGCGCTCGCGGCGTGCATCAGCAGGAAATTGCTCCTGTCGGCTTCGCGGCCGATCTGCTGGACAAGCCTGGCGGACATCGGGAAGGAGGACAGGCCGGCGGCCCCGATCAGCGGATTGACCTTCATGCCGGCCAGCCTGAGCACCTTCCCGAAGAGGACGCCGATGGCTGTGGAAATGACGAAGGCCAGCAGACCCAGGCCGAAGATCAGGAGGGTCTCCCCCCTGAGGAACACCTCGGCTCTCATCGTGGACCCCACGGCAAGCCCGAGGAAGAGCGTGACTAGCCCGGAAAGAGCCGTTCTGGCGGCGTTGGAAAGCGTGTCGGTGACTCCCGAGGTGGCCAGCATGTTGCCGAACATCAGCATGCCTATGAGCGGGATGCTCATGGGGCTGAGGAGTCCCGCGAGGATCGTGAGGATGTACGGGAAGAGCTTCACCAGGAGCGGCGGGACTTCGCGCACCGTCGTGTCCATTCTTTCCCCTCGCTCCGCCTGCGTGGTGAGAAGCCTCATGATGGGCGGCTGGATCAGGGGCACCAGGGCCATGTACGAATAGGCCGCCAGGGTAACCGGCCCGAGGATCCTTGGTGCGAGCTGGGAGGTCACGACGATGGAGGTGGGGCCGTCGGCTGTGCCTATGACGCCGATCGAGGCCGCCTCGAAGAGCTTGAAGCCCAGGAGCAGGGCCACGACCAGGCTGCCGAAGATGCCGATCTGGCCGGCCACCCCGAAAACGACCAGCCACGGCCTCTCCATGAGCGGCTTGAAGTCCATCATCGCACCGATGGAGACGAACACGAGCAGAGGGAACAGCTCGTTCGCTATGCCGTGCCTGTAGAGCAGAGAGAGAATCGAATGCTCCCCGCTCATCGGGGAGAAGGGCAGGTTCATCATGATGATGCCCGCCCCTATCGGGAGGAGGAGGAGGGGTTCGTACTTCTTCCGCATCGCGAAGAACACCAGCAGGATGCCGAAGAGGATCATCAGGGCTTCTCCGGGCCCCGGAATGGCGATCATGTTTTCCGTCACGCTCCAGGTCCTCCACGCCCGTACCCGGCCGGGAGCCCGGGGTTGTTCATGTCACGCTCGGAGAGAACCGGTGAGACCGTCCCCCAGTCTATGCCGAGCAGGGGATCGTCCCATGCGACTCCGTACTCGTCCGTCCCGTCGTAGAAGCGGTTCACCAGATAGACGACCACCGCGTGATCGATCGCGAGATACCCGTGGGCCACTCCGGGAGGTATCAGGATTCCGCAGGGTTCGGAAGCGGAAAGATCCATCACGCATGTCTTCATCCGGGTGGGGCTGCCCGTTCTCAGGTCGGCCATCGCGGCCCTTATCCTGCCGGCGACGGGGAACCAGGCATCCCACTGTTCAAGGTGGTAGTGCAGGCCCCTCAGCACCCCCGGCAGCGAGACGGAGCAGTTGAGCTGGCTGCACTCTCCGAAGATACCGGACAGCCATGAGGACCTGTACAGCTCGACGAAGCAGCCACGGACATCCCTCGACGGCGAAAGCGCGAGCCGCTCGAGGCCTTCGATTCCACCTGCCGGAGTTCTTTCCAGTATCTTCTCCCGTGTTTCCCGCCCGGCCATGCCAGGCACGGCCGTTCGCCGAATCGTGGAAGCATACACAGCGCCGCTCTGACGGTGCAAACCGGGGATGAGGATGGAGGCGGTGATGACGCGCAGAGAGAGAGCTGTTCTTGTCGCCGACGAGTTGTCCAGAATCTATCCTGACGCCCGCTGTCTTCTCGACTTCGGAGGCGTGCCGCACAGGCTCCTCCTCTCCACCATCCTCTCGGCCCAGACGACCGACGACTCCGTAAACAGGGTGACCCCGCTCCTCTGGAGGGCGTTCCCCCGCCTGGAGGATCTGGCTTCCGCTCAGCCCGGCAAGGTAGAGAGGATCATCCACCCACTCGGATTCTTCAGGAACAAGGCAAGGTCCATCATCGGAGCGGCCTCCTGGCTCGTCTCGAGAACCGGTGGCCGCGTGCCCGACACCATGGAGGAGCTCCTGGAGATTCCCGGTGTCGGACGGAAGACCGCGAATGTAGTTCTGGGAACCATCTACGGAAAACCAGCGCTGATCGTGGACACCCATGTCAGGAGGCTGTCGTTACGGATGGGCTTCACTGTGTCCGAGGATCCCGACAGGATCGAGAAGGACCTTGAGAAGCTCGTTCCTCCGGAGAGGCGCACCGCCTTCAGCCACCAGATGGGATTCCACGGTAGACGCGTATGCACAGCGAGGTCGCCGAAGTGCGGTTCCTGCACGATCTCTTCGATCTGCCCGAAAAAGGGGCTCGGTCAGGAGAGACCGCAGCCGGGCGCCGGGCGTACGCCTTCGAAATAGCGCGGCCTGGAGTGCATCCGCGCAGCGGATCTCACAATCTGGTCTTCTCATCCGCAGATTCCTCGCAATCCCCGCATGCTTCACGCGGTTCAGCCGAGTATCCTGAGTTCGTGCGCCGAGCCGGGGGCCTCCTGCCGACCGGTGCCGTAGAGCCCTGACGCGGGCGGCTCAGATACGGCCGGTCGGGAAGCGAAGCGGCTCCCGCCGGAACGGGAGCCGCTGTCGGATGCGAAGGAGGAGTTCCGCCTAGTCCAGGTCTTCCAGGTCGACATCCCAGTACACGCCGGCTTCGTCGACCCAAACCTCCATGAGGGTGTAGGTGTCGTCGTCCTCGTCGACGCACTTGATGTCGTAGTAGTCATTGGGCGCGACATAGAAGGTCATGGATTCGCCGGGGGACAGAACGTCGCTTCCCAGCCTGTCCTCGCCCCAGTCGCTGCTCGAGGACGGGCTGCAGTAGATGTAGTAGATTGTCCAGTTGCCGAGCTCGTTGTTGATGGTGACCGGCGCGGAGCCGTAGCCGTAGTTGCCGGTGCTCCCGCCGTAGTTGTGCTCGCCGAGATCGTCCAGAGTCACGTTCCAGGAGTAGTAGCCGGATACGGGGACGTTGTAGAGGATGTATTCGTCGCCGTCCTCGTCGACGAGCTTGATGTCCCAGGTGCCGTTGGACACGTCGAATTCCCAGGTTTCGCCGGGGGACATCGTGTCGCTGCCCAGCCAGTCGTCACCCCAGCTGTCGGAGGTGCTGGGCGAGATGTACACGTAGTAGATGGAATAGTTCCCGGTTCCGTTAGAGATCTCGATGGTGGCGG
>JAAYTY010000086.1 GCA_012523605.1 Candidatus Fermentibacterota bacterium | reverse complement strand
GGCACGCACCGATCTTCTCCCCGGGCGAGAGCATAGATCCGTCCACCATGGTCGATCCCCTGCCCCAGGCGCTCGTCCTCACCTCCATCGTCATCGGGCTCGCCATCACGGCGTTCCTCGTCGCCCTGGCGATGAGGCTGCGCGAGAAGTACGGAACCTTCGACATAACGAAGATCCGGGAGCTTCGGGGATGATAGAAGCAGGGATGATACCGCTCTTCGTCGCGATCCCGCTCGCAGGGGCCTTTCTGATGCCCCTCGTGGGAAAGCGCGTCAGGTCGGCAGTGGACGGGACAGGCGTGATGCCAGTGCTGGCTGTTTTCGTCATGTCGGTCTTCACCGTGATGACGCTGGGCTCTCGCGACCATGCCCCGATCATGACCTGGTCCGGCGGGTGGGCCTCGGCCCTGGGCATACAGCTCGTGATAGACGGGCTGACCTCCTTCATGCTCCTGACCGTGAACCTCGTGGCATTCCTGGTGGTGGTCTATTCCGTGAGCTACATGGAGAGGTTCACGGCCAAGTGGAAGTACTACACCCTGTTCCTCCTGATGCTGGCGGGCATGAACGGCGTGGTGATCACCGGTGATGTCTTCAACCTCTTCGTGTTTTTGGAGATCGCGTCCATCGCGAGCTATGCCCTCGTAGCATTCGGTACGGAGAGGCAGGAACTCGAGGCCGCCTTCAAGTATGCGGTGATGGGCAGTATCGGATCGCTCTTCATCCTGCTGGCCATAACCATCCTGTACTCGCATACCGGCACGCTCAACATGGCCGACATGGCGCACAGGCTGCAGGGTCCGGAAGGCTCGGCTGCCGGAACGGCGGCTCTCGTGCTCTTCCTGGCCGGGTTCGGGCTCAAGTCGGCGCTAGTGCCGTTCCACGCCTGGCTGCCCGATGCTCATCCGTCGGCCCCGGCCCCGATATCCGCGATGCTGTCGGGTGTTCTGATAAAGACTCTCGGAGTCTATACCATCTGCAGGCTGGCCTTCAATGTCTTCGGAGCGGTGCCGGAGGTGCTGTCGATCCTGCTCCTGCTGGGGCTGGTATCCATGAGCGCAGGTGCGCTGCTGGCCATGCACCAGTCCGACCTGAAACGGATGCTGGCCTACAGCTCCATCAGCCAGATCGGCGATATCTTCCTGGCAGTGGGAACAGGCACACCGCTGGGGATCATGGCGGGCCTCCTGCACCTCTTCAATCACTCCATGTTCAAGTCGCTCCTCTTCCTCGACTCGGGATCGATCGAGCACGCCGCCGGTACGAGGAACCTGAAGGAGATGGGCGGGCTTGGCCGCAGGATGCCGGTGACGAGTTGGACGATGCTCACGGGCTCGATGTCGATTTCAGGCGTGCCTCCCTTCTCCGGCTTCTGGAGCAAACTGCTGATCATCATGGCCTGCGTACAGGCCGGACTTTGGGTCCCCGCCGTGATCGCCGTCGTTTTCAGCGTGGTGACTCTGGCGTACTTCATGAAGGCCAACCGCCTGGCTCTTCTGGGCGGAGTAAGGGAGGGCCTGGAAGCCGTCATTGAAGCTCCAGCATTCATGCGCCTGGCAATGGTCGCGCTTGCGCTGGTGTGCATCCTCGGCGGGCTTCTGCTCCTGCCGGGCCTCAGGGAGGCGTTCCTCGGCAGCGCGACCGATGTACTCACAGGGGGGATCATCACCCCGGGGATGATGGGGCGTTAGATGAAGAGCCGCATTACTATGTTCCTGGTCGGCTTCGCCGTGTGGTGCCTGCTCTCGTGGCCTCCGGACTGGCAGATCCTCGTCGTGGGCCTTCTGGTGAGCGCGGTTGTCTCGGCCGTGATGGGCTCGTTCCTTGTCACCAGGCCTCATGTCAAGGGTAACATCAAGCGTTTCTTCTATTTCGTCACGCACTACATCCCGGTGTTCCTCTGGGAACTCCTGAAAGCCAATTTCGACGTCGCATACAGGGTCATCCATCCGGGGCTGCCCATCAAGCCGGGCATAGTCAAGGTCCGCACCTCGCTGAAATCCGAGACTGGCCTGACATTCCTCGCGAACTCCATCACGCTGACTCCCGGGACGATGACCGTCGACATCGACCGCGAGAACGGCTTCCTCTACATCCACTGGATCAACGCAAGGCACACCGACATCGAGAAGGCCACGCAGGACATCACGGGAAGGTTCGAGCCGATCCTCCGCAAGGTATTCGAGGAGGAGGCGTGACATGAGGACCCTGAGGTGGTTCCTCGGCGCGGTGGTTCTCCTGGGAGTTATCCTGATGGTTATCCTCGACCCGCTGGACAGCGTGTTCTATCCAGCGACACACCGGCACATGGAACTCGTCGGCAGGGCGGTCTCGATACTCATCATATCGGCGCTCCTGCTTCTGTATCGCATCATGAGAGGACCCACCCCCGCCGACAGGACCGTTGCGATCGATATCTTCGGCGTTCTCGTCGTGGGGCTCTGCGCCTTGCTGGGAGTCGCCAGCGGAAGGAGCTGGTATATCGACATCGGCATAGCCTGGGCCCTCCAGAGCTTCATCGGGACCCTTGCGCTGGCCAAGTTCCTGGAAGGCAGGCGACTTGATGATTGATGCCCTGGCTCTGGTGTTCATTGCAGCCGGCCTTGCCTTCGACGTGCTGGGATGCCTCGGCATGGTGCGCCTCCCGGACGTGTACAACCGCCTGCAGGCCTCTACCAAGTGCGTTACCCTGGGCACCTGCAGCATTCTTTTCGGCTGCTTCCTGATGACCGGTTTCTCGGCCGGTGGGTTCAAGCTCCTGCTGTGCATCGCATTCATCCTGCTGGTCTCTCCGGTCGCGGCGCACGCGATCTCTAGAGGCGCGCACCGGGCCGGGATACCCCTCTGGAAGGGGAGCGTCGTAGACATGTATGCAAAGGACAGGGAGGGGGAGGCCTGATGTACCGCCGATCCTTCGGCGACACGTGCCGAACGCAGGTGACGGCCGAAAGATGAGATACCCGAAGCTGAGAGAGCTGGCGGAAGCCTTCAGGGCCCTGTTCGGGAAGCCCTACACTTCGAGGTTCCCCTTCGAGCCCCATGTGCCGCATCCGAACTTCCGTGGACAGCCCGTCTTCGACGAGAAGAAGTGTCTGGGCTGTCTGGCCTGCGAGGAGGCATGCCCGGCCGATGCAATAAAGCACATCGACGAGCCCGACGGAAAGGGCGGCGCCGTGCGCAGGATGATCCATTACACCGATACCTGCATATTCTGCGGAATGTGCGAGGCCGCCTGCATCAACGACCACCTGGGAATCAGGCAGACGAACGAGTGGGAACTCTCATACTTCGACCGCAGCAAGGCGTTCGAGTCTATCGAGAAGGACCTCCAGCTCTGCGAAGCCTGCGGCACGATCATCGCCACGAAGGACCACCTGGCCTGGCTGGCCGACCGCCTGGGCGAGATGGCCTACTCCAACCCGACGATCTATCTGAACCGCCTGCGTGAGCTCGGCATCTCCGATCCGAATCTCCTGCCCGTTTTGAAGGACGGCGGCAGATCCGACAGGATGAAGATCCTCTGCACCAGGTGCAGGCGCGAGACCACCAGGTACGAGAAGCCCTGACGCCTCCCCGGCATTGCAGGGAACGCCCGGAGACATTCTGGAGAAGCTGGGGCGCTTGGCGGCACGGCGCACCGTTCTGCTGGGGATGGGAAACATACTCAGGGGCGACGACGGTTTCGGACCGGAACTGGCCGTTCGCGTGTCATCCAGCGGACTCCTGCCGGCCATAGACGCCGGCACCACGCCCGAGAACCAGGTCGGAGCGGTGGCTCGTCTAGGGCCCGAGGCGGTCATACTGGCCGACGCGGTGCACATGGGCAGCGAGACCGGGACTCTCGACCTGCTTGCCGCCGGGGATCTCCTGGAGGCATCCACGGCCGGAACACATGCGCTGTCTCCCGGGATGGTCATGGAGAGGATAGCCGGCGAGACCGGCGCCGAGGTGTTCATGCTGGCAGTACAGCCCGGCAGCCTCGGATTCGGACAGCCGATGTCCGATGAAGTCCGGAAGGCGGTGGAAGCCGCAGTTGATGCTCTGGAGAGGACCTTCAGGCCCGGAACTTCGCCTCGCGCCCCCTTATGATGAAATCGCAGAACTCGGGCAGGCCAAGGCCGGTCTTCGAAGAAATGCGGAACACCGTCACGCCGGGTCTGAGACTCCGGCACTCGGATTCGAGCCTGTCAGGGTCGGCGTCCAGGTGATTCAGAAGATCCATCTTCCCGATGAGGAGCACGTCTATGCGGCTGAAAAGGGCGGGATACTTGAGCACCTTGTCGTCGCCCTCGGGCAGGGATACGAGCGCCGCCTTCACGTCTTCCCCGAGGTCGTAGCTGCTGGGGCAGATCAGGTTGCCGACATTCTCGATCACCAGGTAGCGGCTGCCCCGGGCGGTCTCCCTGAAATCCATCCAGGCCCTGCGGACCATGGCGGCGTCGAGGTGGCAGGCGCCGCCGGTCTCGATCTGCCAGGCGGGGCTTCCAGCCTTTTCGACTCTGTCGGCATCCCGCCTGGTTCGCACATCGCCCTCGATGACCGCGAGATCGCGGGCGAAGCGGTTCGCAAGCGCCTCCAGGAGGCTTGTCTTGCCCGCGCCCGGGGAGCCGATGACATTTATCGCGAAGAGGCCGGAATCCAGGAACATGCTCCTGTTCGCCGCCGCAACCTCGTCATTCCGGGTCATGACCGGCTTCTCGATGGAAACCCTTCTGGAAGGACCTCCGCTCACCGCCCGGCCTCCTCTCGATCCTCGATCTCCACGCTCTCCACCGTGCATTCCATGCCCGACAGAATGCTCCTGTCACGTGAGCCGCAGGAGCTGCACTGCGCACCGGGTTCCACCATCTCCTCGACACCTCCGCAGGAGGCGCATTCCACCATGATCCCCTTTCTCCGGAAGACCAGTTCCGGGCTTCCGAACCCCGCCTCGATCGCAATCGGCGCGAAGCAGAATGACAGCGAATCCGGCGACACCCCAGAAAGAGGGCCGATCGAGACCGTGACTCTGGAGAGTTTCCTCGGGGCGCCCAGGGCGCGCTCGATGATTGCCAGCATCTCAAGAGCTATTGATCGTTCGTGCGTGACAGGCCTCCTGTGGAACTGCCCCCCTGCCGCCTCGCCGGGGCGGCTTGCCCGTACGGGAATCTGGGCAAATATAGACCGTCTCAGCTCGATCCGAGAACGGGAGGCTCACGCCAGGTGCGTGTAAGGCTGGACATCTCCGGCAGAGTGCAGGGCGTGGGCTTCCGCCCCTTCGTGTACAGGCTGGCCTCGGGGATGGGGATCCGCGGCTGGGTCAGGAACACCCCGACGGGCGTCACGGTGGAGGCCGAGGCCTGCGAGACTGCGCTGGAGGAATTCGAGACCCGGCTCGTCTCGGAGCTTCCGCCTCTTGCGATGATCTCGTCGATAAGACGAACCCGCGTCAGGGAGTCGGGCAGCACTTCGTTCTCGGTACTGCCCAGCCTCTCCGGAGAGCCGGATCTCACGGTCATGCCGGACCTCGCGGTATGCCGCAACTGCCTCGAGGACATATCGGAACCCTCGAACCGGAGATACAGGTATCCCTTCACCAACTGCACAGACTGCGGGCCGAGGTACTCCATCATCCTCGGCCTGCCGTACGACAGGCACAGGACGACCATGGGACGGTTCCGCATGTGCCCCGAGTGCGAGGCCGAATACTCGGATCCCTCCGACAGGCGGTTCCACGCACAGCCCAATGCATGCCCCGCCTGCGGGCCCGCCCTTGCGCTTCTCAGCCCTTCAGGAAGGGTGTCGGCCATGCGTGACGAAGCCATGGCCTCGGCCGTAGACGCCCTGAAATCGGGGCTCGTTGTCGCGGTGAAGGGCCTCGGTGGCTTTCATCTCTTCGCCGATGCCTCCTCGGAGGATACGGTGAGCAGATTGAGGAGGGCCAAGCGCCGTCCGTCGAGGCCTTTCGCGATCATGGTTCCATCCCTGGAATCCGCGAGGAGTCTCTGCGCGGTTTCCGATCAGGAAGCGGCTCTGATGGAGTCGTCGGCGGCGCCGATAGTCCTTCTCGAGAGGAACGGTCGTGCGGGACCCTGCGAAGCCGTCGCCCCCGGGAATCCGTACCTCGGAGTCATGCTGCCCTACACGCCGCTCCACAGGATCCTCATGGACGATCTCGGCATGCCCGCCGTGGCCACGAGCGGCAATCTCGCGGACGAGCCGATCTGTACCGATGAAGAGGAAGCCCTGGAACGGCTGTCCGGAATCGCGGACCTCTTCCTGGTGCACGACAGGCCTATAGCGAGGCCGGTGGACGACTCTGTGGCTTGCATCACAGGCGGACGAATGCTGATGCTCCGACGCTCCCGAGGATACGCCCCCCTGCCTGTTGCGGCTCCCAGGGAGGAGGGGCCTTCGATCCTCGCTCTGGGCGCGCTGGGACGCAACACTGTCGCGGTGTCGAGGAGAGGGCGGGTCTTCGTCAGCCAGCACATCGGAGACATGGAATCCGCCGCATCGCTGAAAGTGATGGAAGCAGCGATCGCCGACCTGCGTGTTCTGTGTGGAGCGGAGCCCGAGCTGGCCGCATCGGACATGCACCCGGACTACGTGACGACCAGGCTGGCAGGATCCTTCGGAGTGCCGGTCGTCAGAGTGCAGCACCACCACGCCCACGCTCTGTCGTGCATGGCCGAGAACGGGCTCGGAGGGCCGGTCCTGGCCGTGACATGGGATGGCACCGGCTACGGCCCGGACGGGACGGTCTGGGGCGGGGAATTCCTCAGGGTGGAGCAGGGAGGCACCTTCAGCAGGTTCGCAGGGCTGAGGCGCTTCCTCTTGCCCGGATCGCCGGAGGAGCCGGTGGATCCAGCCAGAGCCGCTGCGGGATTCCTTTACGGAATGGGGGTCTCGATCGAGTCCGCATGGCCCGACCCGCCTCTTGCCCGGAAAGAGATCCGCATTCTGGGTGCGATGCTGGAGAAAGGCTTGAACTGCGCTCTGTCGTCGAGCATGGGTCGCCTCTTCGACGCGGTTTCGTCTCTTCTCGGCCTCTGCGGCAAGGCTACATACGAGGGAGAGGCGGCGATCGCCCTGGAGCACGCTTCGCACGGCATTGGCGATCCAGGCACCGGATACCGGATGCCGATTTCGGACATGGCTGAAGACGGCAGTCTCGTCCTCGACTGGGAGCCTCTGATCGGGGCGGTGCTCGCCGACAGGGACGGAGGAGTGCCGGCAGGGACGATTTCGGCGCGCTTCCATCGCACCCTGGCCGAGGCGATCGCGGAGGTGGCACGGACCTCCGGCATGCGAGAAGTCCTGCTCACCGGCGGCTGCTTCCAGAACAGGCTCCTCTCTGAACTGTCGGTGCGGAGGCTGGAGGAGGAGGGGTTCGCTGTGCATACTCACTGCGAGGTTCCCCCGGGGGACGGGGGAATATCCCTGGGTCAGATCTGGGCGGCCGGGCTGGGCTGTGTCGCGCCGGAGGAGGGGATCGGAGTTGTGCCTCGGCATTCCGGGTGAGGTGCTGGAGATAACGGGAGGAGAAGGCCTCGAAAGGACCGCCAGGGTGAGGTTCGGAGGAGTCGCACGGCTCGTGTGCCTGGCGGGCGTCCCGGATGCGTCGCCCGGCGATTTCGTCACGGTGCACGCGGGCTTCGCGATATCGAGGATCGACAGGGAGGAGGCCGCCAGGCTGCAGGGCTTCCTGTCCGAGATCGCCTCTCATGCATCGCTCGAGATTCCCCAAGAGCGGCCCGGAGGAGAGAGGGCTTGAAATTCGTTGACGAGTTCAGGAACAGTGAAGCCGTTCTCGCCATGAGTTCGGAAATGCGGAGGATCGCCACCCGCCCATGGCGCATCATGGAGGTCTGCGGAGGGCAGACGCACACCATCCTGCGATTCGGCCTCGATTCGCTTCTGCCCCCGGGGGTCGCGATGATCCACGGCCCCGGCTGTCCCGTGTGCGTGACTCCGGTGGAATCCATCGAAGAGGCTGTCGCGGTGTCCCGCCTGCCGGGCGCCGTACTCTGCAGCTTCGGCGACATGCTTAGAGTCCCCGGCGGCATGGAGACGCTCGCCTCGGCGAGGGCGTCCGGCGGGGAGGTGCGCGTGGTCTATTCGCCGCTGGACGCTATGGAGATGGCCTCCGTCGAGCCCGGCAGGCAGTTCGTCTTCTTCGCCGTGGGATTCGAGACCACAGCGCCCGTGACCGCCGCGGCCGTCCTTCTGGCGCGAAGGCGGCGGATATCCGACTTCAGCCTTCTCTGCTCCCATGTCAGGGTTCCGCCGGCAGTCGAGACCCTGCTCTCCCGGCCTGGTCCCGGTATCGAGGCCTTGGTGGCTCCGGGGCATGTCTGCACTGTCATGGGCTGCGGGGAGTATGAGGAGCTCTCGAACCGGTACGGGGTTCCCGTGGCGGTGACGGGGTTCGAACCGGTGGACCTCATGCAGGGCATTCTGATGTGCCTGGAGCGCCTGGAGGAGGGCAGGGCGGGCGTGGACGTGCAGTATTCCCGCTCGGTGAAGCCGGAAGGCAATACAGAGGCCAGGAGACTGATGGACGAGGTGTTCGAGGTGGTCGACAGGAGATGGCGCGGTCTGGGAACTATTCCCGGAGGAGGCCTGGATCTGCGGGAGGAGTTCCATGACATGGATGCCTCCAGGAGGTTCGGCATCTCCGTCACTGCCCCGGAGGACGATGCGCGCTGCATGGCCGGCAGGGTGCTGTCCGGCTCCATGTCGCCCGCGGACTGCCCGTGGTTCGGAGGGGAGTGCTCTCCGGAGCATCCGCTGGGCGCCCCGATGGTTTCGTCGGAAGGGGCCTGTACGGCCTACCACAGGTACCGTCCCCCGGCGGGGAGAAACGCAGGAGATGGCTGATACCGGGTTCGAGGTGATGTCCTGCCCGCTGCCGGCCGATCCCGGCCGCCGCATCCTCATGGCGCACGGCGGTGGAGGGAGCCTGACGGGTTCCCTGATAGCGGCGATGCTAGATCGATTCGGAAGGCCGGCCCCCGGTGATCTCCACGATTCAGCCCTGCTCGAGGGCTGCAATGGAACACCGGCCTTCACCACCGACTCCTATGTCGTCACCCCCCTCTTCTTCCCGGGCGGCGACATAGGCTCGCTCGCCGTGTACGGCACCGTCAACGACCTTGCGG
Organism: Candidatus Fermentibacterota bacterium; assembly: GCA_012523605.1. Taxonomy (GTDB): domain Bacteria; phylum Fermentibacterota; class Fermentibacteria; order Fermentibacterales; family Fermentibacteraceae; genus JAAYTY01. The sequence goes on along the minus strand of JAAYTY010000086.1, from coordinate 637 downwards.
TGACAGGCGCCGTTCCCCACAGCCTGGCCCTCGGATTCATCATCGAGGAGGGGTTCCCGATCGACCTGCTGATGCGTGTGGCCGACTCGGCCGCCGCGGCTGCCCGACGGGCTCGGGTATCCATTGTGACGGGCGATACGAAGGTCGTGGAGAGGGGCAAGTGCGACGGGCTGTACATCAGCTCCTCCGGCGTGGGATTCGTGCCGTGCGGGATTCGCTCGAATCCCGGGAGCATACGGGATGGCGACCTCGTCATCCTCAGCGGGGACATTGGAAGGCACGGCATCGCAATAATGGCGGCGCGCCACGGGCTCGGCCTCGAAACCGCCATCGAGAGCGACGCAGCCCCGCTGTCGGGGATTCTCGAAGCCCTGCTCTCCTCGGGAGTGTCTCCGCACTGCATGAGAGACCTGACGAGAGGCGGCCTGGCCTCAGCCTTGAACGAGATCGCGGCCGAATCCGGAATGGGGATCGAGATCGAGGAAGGTCTCGTGCCTGTGCTGGAGGATGTGAGGGGGGCATGTGAGCTGCTCGGGCTCGATCCTCTCCATGTCGCCTGCGAGGGGAGGATGGTTCTCTTCGCCGATCCTTCGGAAGGCGCGGCGGCTCTCGCGGCGATGGGCTCCTGCCCCGAGGC
>JAAYTY010000085.1 GCA_012523605.1 Candidatus Fermentibacterota bacterium | reverse complement strand
CTCGCCGGCCTCCATTTCCCAGCTCCCCCCTCTTCTCGTCACGAGCACCAGCCTCTGCAGACCCTCCCCGACAGGGACGACCATCCTCCCGCCTTCCGAGAGCTGCGAGACGAGAGCCTGAGGCACGGAGGGCGGGGCCGCCGATACGATTATGCCGCGGTACGGGGCGCCGGGAGGCCAGCCGTCGTATCCGTCCGCGCAGACCATCCTGATTCCGGCCATGAGCCCCGTCTCCTCCAGCGCCCTTCTCGCGGAGGCTGCCAGGGATGGTCTCAGCTCCACACTGACCACGTCCATTCCCATCGCTCCCAGGATGGCGGTCTGGTATCCCGATCCGGTGCCTACCTCCAGCACTCTATCGCCCGGGCGCAGCCCTGTCATGTGGATCATCAAAGCGATGATGAAGGGCTGTGAGATGGTCTGGCCGCTGCCGATGGGAACGGGGAAATCGCCGTAGGCGGTCCTCGCGTCGGCGCCGGGCACGAAGACGTGGCGGGGTACCTTCTCCATCGCGCGGAGCAGGAGGGGATCCCTTATGCCCCTGGCCGCGATCTGCTGCTCCACCATGGCGCTTCTGAGATCGAAGTGCTCCTCAGCCGCCATGCCCCTCGCTCTCCCTCAGCCTTCTCCGGGCCTCGCGCCAACGCTCCAGCCTTTCGGCTATGGCCTGCTCGCGCCCCGACGGCAGGGGACGGTAGATCACAGGCTCGCCGAGCTCGTCGGGGAGGTTGGGATGGGACACCAGTCCGCCCGGCATGTCATGGGCGTACTTGTAGCCTTCTCCGTATCCGAGATCCTTCATGAGGGAGGTGGGGGCGTTCCTCAGGTGCAGGGGGACCGGCAGGCTGCCCCTTTCCCTCGCCAGCTCGCGCGCGGCCTCCCATGCGGTGTATGCGGAGTTCGAGCGGGGAGCGACGGCCAGGTAGATGGCGGCCTCGGCCAGTGCGAGTTCCCCCTCGGGGGAGCCCAGGAAGCGGTACGAATCGGCGGCCCTCATGGCTATCGTGAGCGCTCCCGGATCGGCCAGTCCGATATCCTCGCTGGCGAACCGGATCATCCTGCGGGCGATATAGAGTGGATCCTCTCCGCTCTCGATCATTCTCGCAAGCCAGTAGAGCGAGGCATCCGGATCGCCCGAGCGCAGCGACTTGTGGAGCGCGCTTATCAGGTTGTAGTGCTCCTCGCCTGTCTTGTCGTAGCGGAGCATCGCTCTCCGCACCAGCGAGGAGGCCGCCTCCGCATCGAGGACCGTATCGCGGCCGGAGGAGCCCGCCGCCATCTCCAGAAGGTTGAGGGCCCTCCGCGCATCGCCGTCAGAGCAGCGGGCGATCACCGACAGGGCTCCCGGCTCGGCCTTCACGCCGAAGCGCTCCAAGAAGAGACTGCTCTCCGCCGCCCTGGCCAGAAGGCGTTCGATGCTCTCGAGGGACAGCGGCCTCAGGACATGGACGCTGCAGCGGCTGAGAAGCGGGGCGTTTATCTCGAACGAGGGATTCTCCGTGGTCGCTCCGACGAGCCTTATCGTCCCGTTCTCGACATGCGGCAGGAAGGCGTCCTGCTGAGCCCTGTTGAACCTGTGGATTTCGTCCACGAACAGAAGCGTGCCCCTGCCCGAGGCCCTCAGCCTGGCAGCTTCCTCGACTATCTGCCTGACGAGGGCTATGCCGCCCGTCACCGCGCTGAAACGGACGAAGACCTCGCTCGTGTGCCCTGCCACGAGCAGAGCCAGCGTGGTCTTCCCCGAGCCGGGCGGTCCCCAGAGTATGAACGAGCCCAGCGCGCCTGCCTCCAGCGCCCTGCGGAAAGGCGCTTCACGGGAGAGCAGGTGCTCCTGGCCGGCTACCTCGTCGAGGCTGGCCGGCCTCAGAGCCTCGGCCAGCGGAACGGGAGCTCCGGCAGTCTCGCTGTCCGTGGATCGTCCCATCTCGTCGAGTATAGCCAAGCCCGAGCCTCACGTGAAAGAAGAGGGCCCGGCAGGGGCCGGGCCCTCGGTTCTCCGGTGCCGGGGGACTATCTGATTCCCTGCCGCATGCCGCGTGACTGCTGCGGCGCCGGCTGGGACTGGGCCTGGGCCATCATCATCTGGAGGAACTGCGCGGCGTCGACTACCTGAACGGGCGCGCCCGGGAGAAGGTTCTCGGCGCCCTCCATGCCGAAGTCGCGGACCTCCAGAACGTGGGTCTCGCTGTCCTCGCGCGAGGTCAGGGCGACCCTGGCGAGAGGGAGGATGGGCAGCTCGGTCGAGAAGCTTATCTCGATGCTGCCCTTCTCGTGCTCCATCGAGAAGGTCATGCATTCGATCGTGGAGCCGCCGGCCTGGACGGTCCCCGGTTCGAAGGAGAACTCGGACTGCTCCATAATCGTCCGCAGGCTGTCCATCTGGCCTGTCTGGGCGTTCATTTCCATGCCCGACTGCATCTGGGCGATGAATGCGGAATCCTCTACCATGGACTGGATCACCGCAGGCACTCCGCTGAGGTCGAAGGCCATGACCTGGCCGCCCTGGTCGAGCTTCACCATCTTGAGCGCGGAGATGAAGGAGATCATCTTCTCGATCCCCTCGGGGTCCATGAGCATGGACTGGGTGTCATGGTACTGCTCCACCCATGCGGCGGGGTCTTCCATGAACTCGTTCATCATGCCCGTATAGCCCTCCATGGAGCCGGCCATGAGCACGGGATCCACGAGGATCTGGAAGACGGTCTGGTCACCCTGGTCGCCGGGCACCTCCACCTGGATCCATACACAGTCGGAGCCCGAGAAGTTCTCCTCGGCCACCGCTGAGATCGTCACAACACCGGGCTCTGCATCGACGCCGTAGGAGATCCACTGCCCGACCTCGAGATCCGGGGTTTCGAGCACGAACTCCTCGGCCTGGCCGGATCCGCCGTCCTGTCCTTCTCCGGCATCGCCGGCCCTGTCGCCTTCGGCGCCTTCCCCGCCCGCCGGCTTCTCGCCGCAGCCGAGGAGGGAGATGGAGAGGACACCGAGAAGTACGAGCAACATCCTGGACATTGGTTTCATCCTTCCTTCATGCGGCCGAACCGCCGCAGATGCGCCGGCGGCGAACGCGCCGGCGCCGTTGACCGGGAACATAACTCACAGCAGAGGGACTGGAGTCAAGCCCTCATTCCTCCCCGTGCACTTCGACGATCCAGCGGACGGGCCAGCCCAGATCCTCCAGTCTGCGGCGGCCGCCGAGAAACTCCAGGTTGATGACGAAGGCCGCACCCGCCACTCTGCCTCCGTCCCTCTCCACGAGCCGTCCGGCAGCGGCCGCCGAGCCCCCGGTCGCAACGAGATCGTCCACTATCAGGACTCTTCCCCCGGCAGGCACCGATCCGCGGTGCATCTCCACCCGGCCGCTCCCGTACTCCAGCTCGTAGTCCTCTCCGATCTTCTCGGCGGGGAGCTTGCCGGGCTTCCTCACCAGCACGAGGGGCAGGCGCCTCCTGGCGCAGAGGACAGCCCCGAACACGAAGCCTCGGGACTCGATGCTTGCCACGGCATCGAAGGCGATGCCCTCGAGCCTCTCCTCCAGGAGGTCCATGGTGTCGGCCAGGGCTCCGGGTGTTGTTAGAACGGTCGTGATGTCCTTGAAGACCACCGGCGGGGCCGGGAAGCCCGGAACGTTCCTTATGAGCTTCTCGAGCTGTTCTGGCGTCAGCATGGCCGTCCTCCCGATCCTCTCGTTACGAACTGAACCGCCTCCTCGGGAGTGCCCGCCTCCGTGACGCCCGGGACGGAAGCCCACGAACCGAATGCGCAGACCGGCCTTCCCGCGTCGAGAGCGAATGCTACCTCCGAAAGCGTCCCGTACCTGCCCCCTACGGCCACCAGCGCCGTACCGGCCAGGGCTACGATCCTGTTCCGGGCGGAACCCATTCCGGTGGGGATTGCGATCTGTACGAACCTGTTGGCCTCAGCCGGGTCCGATCCTGGCAGTATCCCGATCGTAGTGCCTCCGGCCTCGAGAGCGCCCCTGCATACGGCCTCCATCACCCCGCCGCCCCCTCCGCAGACGATCGAGAAGCCGGCGCGGGCGAGAAGTCCGCCGAGCCGCAGCGCGAACTCCGTCTCCCGTGGCGAGGCCGCTGAAGAACCCGCGACGGAGACCGGTATGAATCCGGATCTTACGGAATCGCCGGAGATCCGGAAATGTTCAGGGCACGACATCTTCCTCCATCCGGCTCGCAGACCGGGAATAGTAATACTCCCGAAGGTGCCGGTTTTCGGGGGAATGTGGTCGGGGCGAGAGGATTCGAACCTCCGACCTCCTGGTCCCGAACCAGGCGCGCTGAACCGGACTGCGCTACGCCCCGACGGCTGACGAATCTAGCCCGAACGCTCGACGGGGGTCAACTCCCGACGAGGAACTCGAGACCCGCAAGGGTTCCGGTCATCACCAGCGTCACGACCGCCCCCGCGCCCGCTACGCCGAGCAGTATCGAAGGGAGCGCCAGCCGCCCGGGTATCCCGAAGAGGTAGGCCGCCACGCACCCGGTCCATGCGCCGGTCATGGGCAGCGGAACGGCCACGAACAAGGCCAGCCCGAGCGCCTCGTACTTCTCGATGCTCGAGCCCGCTCTCCTCCTGGCCCTCTCGAACAGCCTGTCGAAGAACCTCTCGAACGGGCGCCAGCGGGACAGGAATCGGCTTACCGGACCGAGAAGCCGCAGCAGGAATGGAACCGGGAGCATGTTTCCCGCCACGGCGAGGAGGTAGGTCTGCCACCAGGGCCATGCCCATGCATCCTTCATCACGGTGAAGGCTATGGGGATGCTCGCTCGCAGCTCGGTGACCGGCATGGCCGAGAGGGTGATCATCTGAAGCCAGCCGGGCATCCAGGCTAGTTTTGCGAGGATCCACTCACCCATTCCAGCCCGACTTCCCCGTGAGCGGCACGAAGACGCAGGGAAACTCCTGTGGCAGCTTCCTTGGCACGCCTCTCTCGACAGTCCAGACTTCGAATCGTTGCGACTCCCGGGTTCCCACGGGAATTCCCAGCCTTCCGCCCTCGGCGAGCTGTCCCAGAAGGGCGGGGGGCAGCGCCGGCGCCCCCGCGCTGCACACTATGCAGTCGTAGGGGGCGTGCCTCGGCCATCCTTCGCTTCCGTCGCCGTAGGAGATGCTTACGTTGGTTATTCCCAGCGAGAGGAGAATCCTCCTGGAGTGGTGGACGAGGTCGAGCATGAGTTCGAGCCCGTAGACCCTCCTGCAGATCCTGGATGCCACCGCGGCCAGATAGCCGCTCCCCGTGCCGATCTCGAGCATGGTGCTCCCCGGGGCCGGATTCACGGCAGAGAGCATGGACAGGACCGTGGCCGGCTGGCTGATGGTCTGCCCGCGCCCGATGGGGAGCGAGCAGTCCGAATACGCCCTGTGCCAGAGGGGCTTCTCCACGAAGCAGTGCCTGGGGATCTCTTTCATGGCGTTCAGGACTTCTGCCGACGGGGGGAAGGGCGCACTCGCGGAGAGCCTCTCGACCATCTCCCTGCGCGGTCTCGAATAGTCGGTCATGACATGGAATCGCCGGGCTAGCGGCCCGGCTCGGACCTCCTGCACGGCCCCGTACATTTCTGGGGAAGCTTGT
>JAAYTY010000084.1 GCA_012523605.1 Candidatus Fermentibacterota bacterium | reverse complement strand
CTGAGGCTGAAGAAGATCTGCGTGATGGCCGCCAGCCATATCTGCGGATCGGCCAGCTTCGACCATATCGGGGTGAGATAGTAGCTCAGCCCCTCGGCCGCCCCGGGCAGCGTCATGCCCCGGATCATGAAGACGATGAGAAGCGCCCAGGGGATGGTGACGGTGTAGAAGACCACCTTGCCGACAGTCTTGGTGCTCTTCCAGATACTGGCGATGATCCAAATCCAGGAGAGTGTGAAGCCGATCAGGATGGGCCAGCGGAAGGTGCCCATGTCCCAGGGGCGGCTGGTAAGACCCAGGAAGCGGTTGTAGAAGAAGTCTTCAGGCGACCCGAGATATGCGGATGCCGAGCCGACGGAGGGGAATGCGTACAGATAGCCCCCGTGCGCCACCAGAAGGGTTGCCGTACGTGATACGATCCATGTCTGACCCGGTGCGGGTGATGTGCAGGGAGAGAGGTACTGCCTGCCGAGGAGTTCTTCCGGCGTTTCCGGCAGGATGGCCGTTTCGTCGCTCTCCGCCGAACCCAGAACCTCCCCCGCGGGAAGGAACGGATTCCGTACGAAGGCTTCGGCCTGTGCCCTGGTCGGAAAGGCGATCAGCGATCCGGCGTACGATACGATCGTGGTCGGCTCCGAAACGACGGTGCCCGTTGCCCCCGATGGCGAGGTATAGGGCCGCCCCTCCAGCGAATCCGGCACCGGGGAGAGGACCTCCGTGTCATCCAGCGTCGTCCTGCAGAGAGCTATCGAGGTGTCGGCAGCGATGGGAGTCTGCTTCTCCCAGCCCAGTGTAACAGCTTCCCAGGTGTAGTTCATGCACCAGCCCATGATCACGGCGTAGTAGGTACAGATCACGAAGCCTACGCCGACCGCGAACCAGCCGAACCACTGAAGACGGGGATGGATCTTCGCGAATGCCCCCGGGGCTGCCTGCCGGGTGCTGTGCCCCAGGCCGAACTCCAGCATGAGAAGTGGTATGCCCGCGAGCAGGAGGCAGATGGCGTATGCCACCAGGAAGGCGCCTCCGCCGTTCTGATACGCTATGTAGGGGAAGCGCCAGACATTGCCCAGGCCGATAGCCGACCCGATGGCGGCCAGTACGAAAGCAGTCCGGCTGCTCCAGGTTTCTCTTCCTGCTGCCATTTCCCCCTCCTTCGAACAGATGCGGTATTGTCTCGGCAGACCGAAGCCGGGTCAAGACCCTGGAAGCCTCCGCCCGGACAAACGAAGGGGCGGCAGCACCGCCCCCGAATCGCAGGAGTGACCGGCTCCGTCCGCCTAATCCTCCGCCGATCCCACCTCGCAGGACTGCTCTCCGGACGACCCGGCGCACGACATCTCGCGCGAGCGGACCAGCCTGCACAGGCGCGTCCACAGGCCCACCCTGCAGGCAAGTCCCAGGATCACGCCGTAGAAGCACAGGTAGCGGCAGAAGAACCGGCCGAAGAACACGGAGAGGATCACGAGAATCACTGCCGAAAGAAGGCTCCCCGCGATGAAGAGAGAGAAAACGGTGTGGAAGGGATCGACACTGCAGAACAGGGCTCCCCATCGGGCATCGACGATACCTCTTCCCGCAAGGACGACAGCGGCCGTAAAGAGGATCGCGAGGACATACCTGAGCTTCAGGAGCAGAGCATCCGCCCTGCGGGGGATCGAAGGCTTTCCCTTTACGGGAAGCCTTCCCAGAAGCTCCTGCAATGCGCCCATCGGGCATGCCCATCCGCAGTAAACCCTGCCGAACAGCATGGCGTGGACAACAGGGAACAGCAGGATGGTCATGCCGATCCAGCCCAGGACTCCCGCGAGCATCCCCGGAATCAGCATGAACTGAAAGAGGCCCAGAGGGCAGTAGCAGCCCTGCAGAGCGAAGCCGAGAAGTGCGAGCGAAAGCACGAGGACGATCGTGCGGGAGATCTTCGCTTTCTTCCGGTTCCTCCTGCCGCGGATCCTTCTCGAGAGGAACGTCGCGGTGATGAGAAGAGCGGCGGTGATCGCGAGCATGGATGTCCCCCTGGTGAATCCATGTGAGGGATTCAAACAGGATGAAGAAACATTCCAGCCCAGCCAGTGCGGGCACAGACGGCTCTCGAACGGACATGCGGCCGCAGGCGGCAGGCTCAGGGGGCAGCCGTTAACGGCGATTGCTCTTCGCGGCGTCGTGTCGGGCCCGGCAACAGCCGAATCGGGGGATAGCTGAGGACCGGGGTTATCGCAGAAGGAATCTCCATCGGCATCCACGAACAGGGCACAGCCGGGCGAATCAGCATGGCATGCTTCGAGAGGGGCGTATCCGAGCGGACACCTGCTTGCCGGTGCTGTGAGCGTATCCCCCGCCGCTTCGACAGGGTTCGCAAGCAGGGTGTCCGAGTGGATTTCCCCCGGGCCCGCGGCAGTGGTATCGGATGGTTCGAGCACGGGAGTGAAGACATCATCGGGCTCTCCAGGTGTCCCGCCGGAATCGGGAACGTAATCCGGGGTTGTGGCGGAGGAGTCGGGATGAACATCCGAAGTGGGAGTGCCGGGCTCCTCGACGGGGGGAACGGAGACGGAATCCGACGATTCGGATGCGGCTGGGGAGGGATTGTCGCATTGACCGTCGCCATCGGCATCATCGAAGAACCTGCAGGTAGGAGCAGCGGAGTTGCAGGCCTCTTCGGGAGTGAGTCCGAGCGGGCACTGGGACCATGCGGATACTGCGATCAGCAGGAGCAGCGCTACCGGCAGCAATTCCGTCCCTTCAGGGCTCTATTCCTTTCTAGCAGAAGGCCGGCCCGAACAGGCGGGCCGGCGATGCGAATATACACTGTGAATTGCTTCTACTGAAAAGAAGCCTTGATCGAACCGAAGGACTCGGGCTCCAGATCGAGGACACCATTCAGCATTATGTGAGGAAGAGTGTTTTCAGACGCATAGGCGGTAGGACTTCCGTAGGCTCCCTTGATGGCTCTGTCGGTTCCGGCATTGTAATGCCACATGTAAACGGAGCCGAAGCTCTCGGAGGTCCACTCGACCTCGATGAGAAGATTCCCGATGGCGGGGCTGTACCAGAACGGGGTGTTCAGCGTGGTCGTAAGCCATTCGTTCGGCCCCACATTGATATTGTACGGAGAGCTGCTGAAAACCAATGTCCTTGTGCCCGGCATATAGTTGTCCAAGAAGGTCATGCCTAGCTGGTCGAGATTCGAATACCCCATGTATATCTTGAAGTCATAGAAGGTGGCCGCGGGGTCACCCGAGATGCTCCTCTTCCACGAGATGCTCTGAACCTGAATCGCGCTGCTCACCTGGTCGTTCAGCACTACCGCCTGGTAGCGCAGGTCCAAGGTTCAATCACCGCAGAAAGGCGAACTGCTGGGAGTCTCGTCGGCGCCGATGTCGATCGAGGCTGCCAGCAACGGGGCGGCCAGGATCAGCGCGGCAATCAGCAGGCTTCTCATGCATCACCCCCTCGACTGGTTGCGTTTCGGTCGAAGAATATATCCATACCAGTTCATAGTGCAAGAAGGCTCGTGAGTTCCCGGTTCATGATCCACAATATTCTTCACTTCTTGCCCGGAGTCTCTCTGCGAGAACCCGAACAGCAGGCATGCAGGATCTTCTTGACAGTGGAAGCCCGCCCTTCGTATGAATCCCGCTCGCTGGTGGTCCGGTAGTTCAATTTGGTTAGAGCACCGCCCTGTCACGGCGGAAGTTGCGGGTTCGAGTCCCGTCCGGACCGCCACCGTTGTTTCGCTTCGGGCGAAACAACGCCGCGACAGCATGGTTGCCCTGCAACCTGCGATAGCGGTAACACACCCGGTGAAACTGGCCAAACGCAGGACAGCTTCGCGACCTGCGTTTGTGCCGCATGAAACTGCTGCATGATAGGGATTCATGCGGCCGGTCCTCCCCGGTTGTTCCAGTCTCGGGAACAACCCCGCGGCAGATGCTTCGCCCCTGGCGAAGCAGCGGGAGCGGTGAAACCGGACGTGAAGCGAAGCGGATAACTGATCCCGTCCGGACCCCAAGCTCCTGCGTTGCAGGAGCTGCCGCGTCGCCAGCTACTTTCGCCTTCGGCGAAGTAGCGAGAGACCATCTATCCGTGAGTCGGTAGACTCAACGTAATCAGCATCACCTTCGGTGAAACCGGCCAAACGCAGGATTGCTGCGCAACCTGCGTTTGAGCCGCATGAAACTGCTCAATGCTCGTGGGTCTCTTCGCTCATCGACGATCTCGAATAGCCAGATCTTCTGATCAGAGGCTCCGAGTGCCAGCCCTGAGCCGATTCCCTGTACTGGATCGCGATCCGTGAACACGAAGCCTCCGGCTTCCACCGTGTAGCCGGACTCCGGGACCACAGGCAGCACCTCGTCTATACCGAAGCCGCCAAATGTCATAGAACCGGGGAACACGACCTGGTGGGCTATGAGTATGCACGGATGCCCGTCACCATCTCTGGCACCCATCATCAGTATCAACCTGTCGTCCACGAGGTCCTGCCCGTACACAGCCGCGAAGACACTGATCTGGCTGTAGTCCTCGAACTCGCCTTCCGTATCGTTGTTGTAGAGGACTTCATCCTCTCGAGTGATGGTCGAGTCGCCCGAATCCCAGCTCCAGAGAGTGGCAGCCATGCCACAGATCTCGCCGAGACTCACGTTTCCCATGTATGCATAGAGCCCTGAATCCAGCTTCAGCAGTGGACCCTCAGTGAACTGATAAAGCCCTGCCCCCCAGTTGCCCTGGGCGTTGACCTGATACGGCGCCTCTCCACCGATGATGACACAACCGAGCCTGAGATTGTCCATGCCAGCCTTCTCCGGATCTTCGCAGAGCCCGCCCACTACAAGAATCTCCTCGTCGGGATCAAACAGGACCTCCTCCCATGTCCCAACGATCTCCGAGTCCTCGATCAGATCTATCTCTGTGTTGCTGAAGCTATCTCGACGAAGCCCCGGAAGCTGAAGCTGGAGCCATCTAAGGTGTCGTACAACCCGCAGGCTGCATATGCATCGCTCTCCTCGCCCAGTTCACCGATGTAGGTGATGCCTCGGCTCATCGCGTCATACCAGGTGCCCCGGAAGACCAGAGGAGCGCATTCAGTGTCCCCGTCGGCATCCAGACAGAGGATGAGACCAGCAGCATAGTCGTCAACAGGAGGATCTCCTGTCAGATCCACCCTCGTATCGCCTGCAGCGATGAAGTGCCCGACCGGCGGATCGCCTTCTGTCTCGTACCTGACGATCGCATATCCGTCATCGTCCAGCGAGCCGTAGGCTTCGTCCTCGTAGTCGCATCTCCACAAAGCGTCGTCGGGGTCGTCGAGGTCGTACTCCCGTGCAGTGAAGAGCCTATTGTAGTCATAAGGTATCTCATCCTCCAGGCATCCCACGATGACGGGATTCCCGCCGGAGAGGACCAGGCCGACCGCCCTGAAGTACTGGAAGTGGGTGCCCGTGTCCGCGGTGAACCAGCTCGTGAGCTCCAGAGACCCGGTGAGGAAGACTGCGAGGAGCCTGCCGACCAGCAAGATCGTCATGATCAACCTCCTGTTGACGCCATGAACCGGAGCAACGATTGTCGTTCCAGGAGGCTTGAGCCATGATGGGCATTGCGTTGGCGCTGAGCCTGATATGCTCGGCTTCGGTCGACACCCTCTACAAGGTCGAATTCAACTCCATACTCAACGACTGGATACCGGGGCCGCAGTGGGCCTGGCAGGAAGACTGCATGAATGTCCACCTGTTCTGCCACTCCGGCGGGTACTTTACCGTTGCTGACAGGGATCGCCTCCTTAGCCCCGTCATCACGCTGCCTTCCGACATTGACTCTGTAGTAGTGGTCTTCGACCACTGGTACTACACACATGGCTGGATCAACGGAATGTCATGGGCGGAGACAAACATGTCGCTCGAGATGACAGTTCCAGGAGTTTCTCAATCCGTCGATCTCTGGTCTTTGGATTATCTGATCGAGTACCCAGTCGACTACCTGGAATCGGACAGCGGCCTCGTATCCATTACCCTGAACCAAGTCTGGCCTGGAGAGCCGGTGATATTCGAGTTCTATGGTGAGGTTAGCGCTTATTCCAGCTATACATCCGCCACCTCTGAACTCAGCTGGGACATCCGAGCGTTCTACATCCTCAACTACACAGAAGACAGAGGCCTCGAGCCATCCACCTGGGGAGCCATCAAGTCGCTGTTCTAGCTGGGTAATCAGCCAGATTTCATCCATCAGGGTGATCCGGCTGTAGCTCCTCCTCCATCTCCAGCGCCTCCCGGAGGTCCTCACAGGTTCGAGACGTGTCGCATGCGGCCCGCCAGTTATCACCTCTGGTGAAACTGGCCAAACGCAGGACAGCTTCGCGACCTGCGTTTGTGCCGCATGAAACTGCTGCATGATCGTGATTCATGCGGCCGGTCCTCCCCGGTTGTTCCAGTCTCGGGAACAACCCCGCGGCAGATGCTTCGCTCCTGGCGAAGCAGCGGGAGCGGTGAAACCGGACGTGAAGCGAAGCGGATAACCGATCCCGTCCGGACCCCAAGCTCCTGCGTTGCAGGAGCTGCCGCGTCGCCAGCTATCTTCGCCTTCGGCGAAGTAGCGAGAGACCATGTACTGGAATGGATCCATACACACCTTTAATAAATGCCATCAGCGACTCAAGCCGTCTTCTCGCCTGTTGCGCCCGCCTGCCTTCGTGTGAATACTGCCGGTGTGACTACCCTGGAGGGAGAGGTGTGATCCCGGGAGTGGTGATCCCAAGAAGCCATCCAGTCCTATGATGACAGAAAACTCATCTGATACTGCCATGGGATCATCTTGACACAAACCCCTGACGGCCGATTAATTGCATTGCTGGCTCTAACACAGGGGGGGGGTATTGTGAGTGCTCTGCCTCTTCTCCTTTCGGCGGTTCTCCTCTTCGCCTTTCCGGCATCATCCCAGTGGCTCCAGTGGAACGCGGGCTGCCCCGAGGGAAGCGAGCCGCTGTTCATCCACAACGGCACATGGGACAGCTTCCTGACCTTCGACGTCGAGCTTCGCGGCCTCCTCGCGGAGACCGTCACGGTGGACTCGCAGGCGTACCTGCGCTTCCCCTCCTCCCCCGGTACCGTTCCGGCCGACATCGTGGGTTATCCCGAGCTGCCGGTAGTACGGAG
>JAAYTY010000083.1 GCA_012523605.1 Candidatus Fermentibacterota bacterium | reverse complement strand
TTGAATCCGCCCACCACGGAGACCCGGGAGGCGGAGGCGCCGCCGGGAAAGACGAAGACCGCTCTCGCGCTGGGCGAGAGCGATGCATGCACGGCGTCGCGCAGGCGGTTGTAAGGCCTGAAGACGGGACGCATCCTGGGAGGGATGTCGATGAGTCCCTCCCCCCTCGGGTCCCTTGCCCTGCGCCGGCAGGCAGGCTTGGCCTCGAAGCATCCGAATCCCCTGAGATAGATGCTCTCGCCCTCGCAGAGCTTCTCCTCCATCACCCGGAGGATGCAGTCGAGGACCGCTCCGGCATCCCTGCGGGAGAGTCCCGTCCTGAGGGCCACCTCCCGTGCAAGATCCTCCCTTGTCATCCGGCCTTGCCTCCCGCGGAGCTATCTCGCCATCTCATGAGCTTTCAGGGCAATCATCGCGGCCTTCCGCGCCCTGTCAACCCCGCCCCGCCGCGCTTACCTCCAGCACCGTCCTGACTATCTCCGCGGCGCACTCGGCCACGGAGAGCCCGGAGTTGTCTATACGGTTGGGAAGGGAATCGTAGTGGGCGGCTCTTCTCTCGAGGAGATCCACGAGCGCGGAGACGTCGGCGGCCAGGGGACGGCCGCCTGCGAACCTCGCGACCAGGGCTTCCCTGCTCGCCGTGAGAGTCACCACGGCAGCTCCGGCGAGCGCCGTCCGGAGTGATTCCCTCCTGAGAAGCGTTCCTCCCCCGAGAGCCACGAGGCAGGGCGGCCTGATCGCCATGCACTCGGCCAGGGCTGCGGCCTCGGCATCCCTGAACGCCTCTTCGCCCAGCTTCGCGAAAGCCTCCTCCACCGTGGAGCCGAGCGCGGTTTCTACTACCCGGTCGAGGTCAAGGAACGGCATGCCCAACTCCGCCGCGGCGATCCTGCCGCAGGCGGTCTTTCCGGAGAAGGGCGGACCCGCGACGAGAACGGGAAGGCTCCGGGGGATGGTGCGCGGCATGCCCTAAATGGCCTCCGCGGCTTCCTCGAGCCCGGCCCTGCGGATGACACCGCGGGCATGCTCGAGACTGACGAAGAATCTCTCGGTGTACAGCGCATATTCCCCTCGAACGGAGGGCGGGGTCATGTTCACCGTGATGACGTTGGCTCCGGCATCGAAGCAGGCGAGCTGGCCTCCGGATCTGAGCCTCTCGAACGTGCTGGTAGCCGGGATCAATGTGCGTTTCAAGAGGATCCTCATGGCCGCCATGAATCTGAGTCCCAGATCTACGGAGCCGGTCGGAGCCTTTTCAAGAGGAGTGCCTGCGGCAGGGAGGAAGACGGACACGCTCGACATGTCCACATCCAGATCCCTGAGGAGCAGCAGGTCGTCGACCAGGCTCCGGACCGTCTGGCCGGGAAGCCCGAGCAGCGGCCCGGAGCCTATGCCGTAGCCGTGCCTCTTGAGCGTCTTCAGCCACTCGATCCGCCCGGCCAGCGTCAGGCCGGGTTTCATCCTGCCGAAGAGGTCGGGGTCCGAGGTTTCGTGCTTCAGGATGAACTTGCTGGCCCCGGCCTCCCGCCAGAGGTCGAGATCGTCCTCGGTCCGCGCCCCGACGCAGAGCAGCACTGTCATGCCCATGCCGTGGATCGCCCGGATGATCCCCGCGAGCCATTCGGGATCGTAGTCCTCGCTCTCCGCCGACTGCAGGAAGAATGTCCTGATACCAGCCCGGAACGCCGCCGACGCGGCATCCACTATCCTCTCCCCGTCGAGCGTGAACCTCTCGATGCCGTTGTTGTCCTTCCTCATGCCGCAGTACAGGCAGTTGCACCTGCATCTGTTCGAGAACTCGATCACCGCGCGGATGAACGCCCTGGAGCCGAAATGCTCGCGTCTCACTTCTCTCGCGGCCGCGAACAGGGAGAAGGCCTCTTCCTCGCCGGCGAGGAGCATGGCCTCGAGTCCGGAGCGGGATGTGTCGAAACGGTCTTTCACGGTCATCGGCCGCGGCTCCTTTCGATGGCCCTGAATGCGGCGGAGGTGTCGGGCCTGAGTCCGGTCCACAGGGAGAAGGCGAGAGCGGCCTGCTCTACGAGCATCCTCTCGCCTGTGACGACCCTGCACGGCAGCCCCGCGAGAGCATTGCGCCAGCGCCAGCCGGGGTTGTAGTTGAGATCGAGGAAGAGCCTGCCGGCGAGGGCTTCCTCCCTGACGGGAAAGCCATCGCCGTCCTCCCATCCGAGGGGGGTTGCGTTCACAATCGTGGAGCACGAGGAGCCGGCTATCCACTCACACGCAGATTCGAGCGGGGCGGCCTGCGCCAAGCGGCAGCGCGAAGGATCGCGGCAGAACGCGAGGTGCTCGAGGCCGCGGGAGGAGAGCGCCAAAGCGACCGCAGCGGCGGCACCTCCGCAGCCTATGATCGCGAAGGGGGGCTCGGCGCCGATGGAATCGACCGCGGCCAGGAAGCCTCCCGGGTCGGTGTTGTGCCCTGTCCAGCCGTCCGGGGTTCTCACGAGAGTGTTCACGGCCCCGGCGGCGGAGGCCTCCGGGGAAATGTGACGGCAGAACGGCGGCACGGTGGTCTTGTGCGGAACAGTGACGCTGATTCCGTCGAAGCCGGCGAGAAACAGCTCCGAAAGGCTGCCGCCGAGGAGCCCGGGACGCACCGGCAGGATGTGGAAGGATCCGCTCAGGCCGGCCGAGCGCAGCATGGCGAGATGTACGGCGGGCGAAAGGGTCCGGGCGAGAGGCCAGCCCGTCACTCCCAGGAGGAATCCATCAGGGCTCATGCCTGCCGTCCCGCAACCTCCTGTAGGACCTGAAAAGGTATGCGGAGAGCCCTTTCGGCTCGAGGAACACCGGGGGAAGGAAGCCCCCGGGAGCCTGGCCGGCGGCCTCCATTTCGGAAGCCAGGTGCGAATGCGCATAGACCCTTACGGTCCCGATGTTGACGAACGTCCTGCTCCATCCCAGCAGGAGCCTTGCGCGGAGCATGAACGCGACCTTCAGGAGCAGAGCGGATAGCCCCTCTCCCGGATTCCCGACGAAGAAATTGACACCCACGGACAAACCGGACCTCCTCGCAGCCCTTACCCTGGACCAGAGGGCTCCAGGGTCATCCCTCTTGCCCAGGCTGCGCATCCCCTTTTTTGTTATGGCGTCCGGCGAGAAGTCCACCTTCACGGCCCCCGCCGCGGCCATGACCGCGAGATCCTCATCCGTGACACTGGTGTCGAGCCAGGCCCCCCACGACATTCCGGGCGGATCGTCCGCGAGCGCTCTCACGAGCTCCCTGAAGTAGCCTGCGGGCGCGTTGAAGACGGAATCGACGAACTGGAAGCTGCCCGCTGCAATTCCGGAGATGGCTCTTATATCGCCGAGCACGGCCCGGATCGGGCGCATCCTGAACGAAGATCCGCCCAGGAAAGAATAGGTGCAGTAGGCGCATCCGAAGGCGCATCCCCGCCTCGACTGCACGCCTATCCCGAAGCCCTTCTCATAGCGCTTGAGGTCCAGGATGTCGTAGCGGGGCGGCGAGATAGAAGCGAGATCAGCCCGTGGAGCCTCGATCAGCGCGGATTCGGGCAGGGAGCCGGCGGCGATTCGGGACAGGACTTCAGGCAGCGCCTCCTCCCCCTCCCCGGCAATCCCGATGTCTATCCTGGGATGTCTCGCCATGATTTCGCGGGCATAGATCGAGAATCCCGGCCCTCCCACTATGACGGTCCCCGGGAAGCCGTAGAGACAGGAGATGATCTCCTCGAAGGGGTCCAGGTAGGACCAGGTGCGGGGCCATGAGCTGTCGTCAATGTTCCGGAGTGAGACGGCGACTGCGTCGGGCCGGCGGGATTCCAGGGCTCGCACGACCGATTCCGTTCCATCGAGCGACGGATCCACTGCGGACACGTCGAAGCGATCGAGCTGGCCTGCCAGGAAGGCCAGCCCGAGCGGAAACACCGGCTGCTCCCTGCGGCCCGTCGGCGACTGCACGAGAAGTACTCTCAGATCTCCTCCGCTCCTCGGATTGCCTGCCTGTTGACTATAATCATAAAATGCTGTGCTTGCTGTGCATCATGCTCGCATCATCCGCGGCGCCATCCGGGGAGCCTCTCCATCCTCCGGCCGGAGCGAGGAGCTCCGCGCTGGATTCGCTCGCCTCCGTGATACTCGAACTCGGCTCGATCCCTTCCGGCGGACGCCTGCTCGTTCTATCCTCGCTCTGCGGATGGCCGGCCCGAACCACCTCGGTGTCCTTCACCTCGGAGAGCGAGCTGTGGGTCGGAGGGTTCTCGGGGGCGGGAGATTCATGGGGCTTCGCCGGTTCGCCCGGCGGCCAGGGCGTGCTCGTGACCTCGCTGACGCCGTCCTGCATCCCGCACGGCCTTCCGCTGGAGGTCGGCACCGGCGGCCGCGTCGGCTTCTCGCTGGAAACATCGCTCGATCCCGCGCTCCTGACGCTCTCCGTAGCGCTTCCGGACGACAGCGTTCTCGTTCTCAACCCCGACAGCGCAGGTATCTACGTGCTGGATGCCGTGGAGAGGGGCGTCTACTGGATCGAAGCGTCGAACGCCACGGCATCGGGGCCCGAGGTGGTGATGCTTCTCCCGCTCCTCTCCGGAGTCACCGTGCAGGATGCAATGGGAAAGTGCATGGGCATGCGGGAGCCTTCCGCCTGGACGCTGGCCGAAGTCGCTTCGGCCTTCGACTCAATCAGGACTGCGCACGGTCTCGAACCCGCCCGCCGCTCGGCCCTTCTCGACAGCATCGCCGGATGCAGGGCTTCGGACATAGCCATGGCCGGCCGCGTGAGCCACTCGGGCCTCGATTCCATCGCCCTGCCGGAAGGACTGCCGGCAGCCGAGAACATCGGCCGGGGACGGACCTTCTCAGAGGCTCTCTCGATGATCCTCACCAGCCCGGCTCACCTCTCTTCCTGCCTCTCGACGCGCTGGGAGTCGGCGGGATGGGGCGCCCGCGTTCAGGTCGAGAGGGACGGCTGGCAGGTCGTCCTCGTAGGCATCATGTGCGAAGGGTCGCCCTGATTTGCACAGGAGGCTGCCTCCGACCGTCCTGCTCACGGCATCCGCAGCCCTGGGATCGGCGGTTCTCCTCCTGTCCGGTGCGGAGCCTCCGATGTTCTATGCTTTCGCCCTTTCCATCTTCCTGAGGGCATTCCCCTGCTGGCGGGAGGACGGCTTCAGGGGTACGCTGGACGCAGTGCCGCGCCTCCTGATGTTCGCTGTCGCCCCGTTCCGGGGGCTGGCGGCGGGAGCCCTTTCGATCGCAGCGGGAGAGTCACTGGCGGCGCTTTCCGGGCAGGGCGGCCGCGGGAGGTTCGAACCTCTGCTGACGGCCCTGGCCTCCGCAACGGCCGTCCCGCTGGCTTTCGCATCGCCCGGCAGCCCGATCTGGATCGCCGCGTCGCTCGCTCTCCTGCATGCCGGCCCCGCGGCGGCGGGTTCTCTCGCAGAGGGCCGGATGCCCGGAAAGCGCTTCCTCGTCTCCGGGATCCTGACCCTGGCCGCGGCCGCCCCCCTGGCGTGGCTTATTCTCCAGGAAACCTCCCTGCACGGTGTCCTGGGAACCGTCATGACCTCGATACCTCTCGCCGCATTCACCGCGTTCGCAGCCGTCGGTCAGAAGAACCTCCGGGCCTATCAGGAGCGCACTACCGGCACGGCCGTACAGAACACGCTCTCCGCCGAACTCTCCGCCTCCAGGTCCATTCCGGAGTTCATGGGAATCCTGGCGGGCTACCTTTCGGGGGCGGACGACATGGACCTCGTACTCCTGACAAGGCAGTCGGCGGGGCAGGGATGGATCGGCTGGACGGTGTCCTCCCAGCTTGTCCTGCCCGAAGAGGAGACGGCCGGCGCCGGAAGCGTGGTCTGGAACGAACTCGGGCATGGAGCCTCGATACGGGGGACCCGGGGATGCCTTCTCGGCCTCTCTCCCTCGGGCGACATGGTTCTGTTCGTCTCCGGACGGGCATGGAGGACGATTCGCTCCATGGACGTCGAGCTCAGGAGCAACCTGGTTTCGCTGATCAGCCACTCCTGGCAGGCCGTTGGAAACTCCATGACCATTGACGAGGCCTTCATAGCGGCCGCGATAATGCTGGCAAGGCTCGCCGACTCGAAGGACGACTACACACACGGCCATTCGCTCAGGGTCGCGAGGCTCTCGGACAGGCTGGGCCGGAGGCTGGGTCTCTCGCCCGCGAGGCTCAGGACGCTCAGGGTGGGAGCGCTCCTCCACGATCTCGGAAAGGTGGCCATCCCGACCGAGATCCTTACGAAGAGGGGCCTTCTGACCAGGGATGAGCGGGCCGTCATAGAGAAGCACCCGTCCGAGGGCGCCAGGATTCTCGGAGCCCTGAAGGGCTACGACGAGGTCAGGGCGATAGTGAGCTGCCATCACGAGAGACTCGACGGCAAGGGGTACCCGGGAAGGCTGTTCAGCCGCGACATTCCGTTCCTCGCGCGCATCGTAGCCGTCGCGGACACCTTCGACGCGATAACCTCGCGCAGATCCTACCGGGCCGACGCGGACCAGAAGACCGCGCTGGAGGCCATACGAGCCGCCAGCGGAACGCAATTCGACGCCAAGGTGGTCGGCGCCCTGGAGGAGATGCTCGATGACGTCGCCCGGGATGCCTGACAGATCGGGCGGAGGTCATCAGGCGGGGAGGCCTGTCTCCCCCCTGGAGATCGAACTCACTCTCTTCCAGGCGGCCTTCTGGATACTCTTCGGGCTGTCCTTCCCCGACCCGCGGATCGCTTTCCACGGCCAGTTCGAACCCATGCTGCTCGTCTGCGCATGGGCAGGAGCCGGAGCACTGACCGCGTTCTCGTTCATGTCCTCCTCCGGGATGACGATCTCCCTGCTCCCGTGTCTGCAGGTGATGTTCGCCCTGACGGGCTTCACGAGAATGATTGAGATCGCATGGACGGCATCCGTATTCACCGGAACCATGGCTTTCTCCATACGGACGGGCGGAGACACTGCAGAGAGCGCCAGGCGCTCCGCGAGAGCCGCCCTTGTTTCATGGGCGTCGCTCAGGTCGGCGGCCTTCGTGTGCGGGAGGCTGCATTCCGGAGGGTTCGCCTCGCCGGCTGATGCGATTCCGGCGGCCGTTGCGGGGATGACAGCGGTCCAGATCGCCGCGACGCTGCTGAGAGGGGTTGGGGCGGCCGGCCGCTATCTGGAGCTGGACGTGCCCCTTCGGCGCATGGTTCACAACTTGATCATGCCTCTCCTGTTCTGCCCGCTTCTCCTCCCTGCCGTCTGGAGGCTCACAGGCACCGAGACCGCCGTCAAGTCAGGAGCGCTCGAATCCCTTCTGGCGGGAGTCGCCTCGCTCACGGCGGCACAGGCGGCTCTGACGACTCTCCTGGAGAGGGCGAAGTGGTCGCAGGGAAGGGCGCTTATTTCCGAGAGGGCGATGGCGAGACTCTCGCAGAAGCTCGCCGTAGCATCTTCGACGCTGGAGGCCTTGCAGGCCCTTGCGAGGGAGGCTTTCACGGCCCTGCACCCCTCGCTCATCAGGGTGACCTGGGGCGGGATCTCGCTGACCAGCCCGGCAGGAGGCCCCCCGCCAGAGGGGCGCCCCCTGAGGAAATCCGGGCGGAGCGGCCTCCTGATAGATCTGTGGCCCAATCCGTTCACCATTCTGGACTCGGCCAGGATGGACTCGTTCATCTCGCAGACCGAGGCCGCCCTTCAGAACCTGGATCTCAGGCTGAGCGTCGACAGAGAGGCCTGGCAGTGCATGGAGGTCATGGTCTACTCCCTCGACAGATCCGACCACAGGCTGGCGGGCCACAGCAAGAGGGTCGCCAGGCTCGCCCTGGAGACGGGGAGGAGGATGAACCTTCAGCCGGGACTCCTGGACAGTCTGAGGATGTCGGCCCTCCTGCATCACGTGGCTCCGCTGGTTCTGTCCGAGAAGCAGGACGAGGAACTGGTCAGGGGCGACATCTCGCTCACCAGATTCAGGCTGCCCGACGACGCGCTGGCCGGCGTGACAGGCCTGTCGGAGCATTTCGACGGCACCGGGCTCCCCTCGGGGCTCAGGGGCGAGAGCATACCCGTCCAGGCCAGGATTCTCGCCGCCGCCGACGAGTATGTAACCGAGCTGGAGAGAAGCGATCCCGCCACAGCCGCAGGAGCCCTGAGGATGCGCTCGGGCACCCTGTACGATCCCGTCATCGTCGAGGTGATGCTGGACATGCTGGCCCAGGGCTTCGAGGCTTAATGCCTGGCGGCAGAGGTTCATCAACCGTCCGGCGGCCGGCGCCGCCGGACAGGCGGGGCGGCGCCTGAGCGCCGCCCCGCATCCTGCACGGATCCTTCCTAAGGATGGTCGATGGTCAGAGTCCCGTCGCTGTAGTCGGGGAAGGAATCCACAGCGGCCTCGATGAGGATTCCGTAGATGTAGTACACTCCCTCGGGCACGGCCGAGCAGTTCCACTTGTAGCTGCCGGTCGGATCCGGTGACGGAACCCCCGAGACGATGGGGACGAGGCCCGCGGAAGGAATGGTATCGGTGTCGTAGAAGAGGTCGAGGGTTCTGTTCGCGGGGCCTTCGGACATCCATTCGATCTGGAACTCGGAATCGGCGATGGCACCGCCCGGGTTCGGCTCGGTTATGAAGAGCCAGAGAGGATCGCGGTTGATGTAGAGCTTCCCGTCGCTGTAGTCGGCGGTGGTGTTCGAGCCGTCGGAGAGGACGGCGTAGATGTAGTACTCCCCCTCCGGCGTGGCGCTGCAGTCCCATACGTACTGGAACTGGCTGTAGACGATGTCGCTCGCGATGGGGACCAGCCCTGATCCCGGGTTCGTGTCGGTGTCGTAGTAGAGGTCCACGGTCGAACCGGAGGGCGCGCCGGCGGCCCATGCTATCGTGTACTCGTCCTCCGCGGAGGCGCCCCAGGGCGGAGGCGACGTGACGATTATATAGAAGTAGGAGTGGCTTATCGTCAGCGGTCCGTCGCTGTAGTCGCCTGCCCATTCGTCGGTTGCAGGATCGTAGATGAGGCCGTACACATAGTAGGTTCCGTCGGCCACCTGGGCGGTGTTCCAGAGGTAGCTCCCGGAGTTGGAGAGCTCCGATGCTATGGCCCACATCTGGGACGGGTTCAGGTCCTCGTCGTAGTAGAGGTCAACCACGCTCGAAGGGCCGCCCTCGGCCGTCCACAGCACGGTGTAGCTGGAATCGGCGGTGGCTCCGCCTGCGGGCGGAGCTGTGACGGTCATGGAGTAGAGGCTGTGGTCTATCGTCAGGGTGCCCTCGCTCCAGGCCGCTCCGCTGCCCCTGCCCGGGAAGCGTGGAAGCCCCCGGCTGCCGTCGTACACGAGGCCGTAGATATAGTACGTGCCTTCCGCGACCCCGGTCGTGACCCAGTAGTACGAACCGGTGTTGGGCGCGTCCGGGGTTATCATCTCTACCGCTCCGCCCGGCTCCGTCGAGGTGCCGTAGTAGAGCGCGACATTGGCCGAGGGCGGAGCGTCGGTATCCCACTCCAGAGTATAGCTGTCGTTCGCGACAGCCCCGGAAGGCGGAGGAGCCGTGAAGCTGAACGTGTACTCGCTCTCGTGCGAGATTTCGAGCGGTCCGTCGCTCCAGTCGCCTCCCGGTCCCCTGTCTTCGCCCACTACCGCATAGACGAACCAGGAGCCCTCCTCGACCATGGAGCAGTCCCAGACGTATTCGCCCGTATTGGGGACGTTCGTGGCGGCGGTATACAGCTCCGTGGCGGTGGTGTCCGCGGCATAGTAGATGTCGACCGTCACGTTGCCCGGGGCGTCGGTGATCCAGGTCACCGTGTAGGATTCGTCGGCGGTGGCGCCGCCGGCTGGCGGGTTGGTCACGGTGAGCGTGTAGGGGTTGTCGTGGACTATGGTCAGGGTCCCGTCGCTGTAGTCCGTGGCGCTGGCCCTGGCGCCCAGGAGCCTCGTCAGGGAGACTCCCCTGCCTCCGGTGCTGATGACTCCGTAGACGAAGTACTCCCCCGCCGGCACCGAAGAGCAGTTCCAGGTGTAGTACCCGTCGTCGGGCAGGCCGGTCTGGATGGGGGTGAGCCCCACGGAAGGGACCGTGTCGGTGTCGTAGTAGAGGTCCACGGTCGCACCCGCGGGCGCGACGCTGTTCCACTCGATCGTGAATACGATGTCCGCCTGATCGCCTTCCGCCGAGGGCTCGGTGATCTCGATCTCGGGCGTCAGGCCTCCGTGGTCGAGGGTGAGCACGCCCTGGCTGTAGTCGGAGGCGGTTCCGCTCGAATCCTCGGCGACGGCGTAGATGTAGTAGCTTCCGTCCGGCACGGCCTGGCAGATCCAGTTGTAGCTGCCCGTGTCATCAAGCCCCCCGACTATGGCCGCGAGGCCCGACGAGGGATCCGTGTCTGTGTCGTAGAAGAGGTCTATCGTGGCGTCTTCGAACTCCACCGTCGCCCATTCGATCATGAACGAGGCGTCGGCGGTGTCGCCCTGCGCCGGGGGGGTGAGCACGTAGATCCCGGGGCCCGAGGATGTGATTGTGAGCATTCCGTCGCTGTAGTCGGACGCCGCCGTGCCGCCGGAGCTCGCCACGGCCCTGACGTAGTACGAGCCGGGCAGGACGCCGGAGCAGTCCCAGGAGTAGCTGCCCGCCGCGGCATCGAGCCCCGATGCGATCAGAACGAGGCCCGACGAGGGGTTCTGGTCGGTGTCGTATGCGAGCGCCACAGTTCCGGAGCTCGCTCCGGACATCTGCCACTGCACGACATACACGGAGTCGGCTGACGCGCCTGCGGCGGGCGGCTGGGTCACCGTCACGGTGAGCCCGGCCGGCCCGCCCGGCTCGTCGCCGCAGGACAGGGCGATCAGGAGAGCTGTCGCCGGTATCAGCCTGCGGTGGATGCGGTTCATTCCTTCGGCTCCTCCTATCTGGCCACGGTCCTGCGCGATTCGTCCCGGAACCTCACGGGCAGGACGGCCTCGGGCGTTCCCGGCGCCATCTGGTCCCCGGGGACTTCCCCGGGCGCGAAGAACACCACCGGGGAATCTCCCGCGTTGTTGAGAGGCGTTGTGAGGGGCGGCAGATAGACGGAACTGGAGAACGCCTTGATGCTGTCCACGTTCCAGCCGCCGTAGTCGGGCAGGGAGGCGTTCGCCCACATCCTCCACCGGAAGACAACGGTGTTGTCGGTACACCGCGGCGGCACCAGAGAGTGCCAGTAGTTCAGATGAGGATTCATGTAGATCCTGGTCATCCACCAATTGGCCGACGAACCGCTCCAGCTCCCGAGCAGCCTCCATGTCGTGTCTGCGATGGTCGTCGCGAACGGGGCCGCTTCGAGGTATCCCGTGTCGTTCCCGATCTGGGTTCTTATGCAGTTCATGAACTGGATGTAGTAATAGGGGGCCGCTGGGTCGTTGAACTCGATCGGGGGCGAGATCAGTGCGTTATGGAGGTTGTTCTCGTAGTAGGTGTCCCATCCTCCCCAGCCGCTCGCCATGTCGTTGCCGGCCGACCTGGAGCCGTAGGCCGCCGCACCCGGGTCGCCCACGCCGGGAGGAGTGGACCAGCCGAACCAGTCCGCGAACTCGGAGGATGGGTAGTACCAGATGATCTGAGGCCAGTCGGGGCCCACCCGGAACCTCGTGTAGTCAACGTTCCAGCCGTCCATGGAACCCGAACCCTGCGTGCCGTAGGTGAACCTGAACTTCACGGTCATGCCCGCATAGTCCGAGATGTCGAAGACGCAGAACTGCCAGTTGCTGCCCGGAGACACGCCAGTCCATCCCGGCTCGTTGTCGAGCGCCGGTACGGCGGCGGTGTAGTAGCCCCAGTAGGGCACTACGAGCTCCCAGGTGCCCGTGTTCGAGTTCCAGATCTTCACGTTGCATCCGTCTCCAGCGGCCCAGGCGTACTTGTGGAAGAACGCGAAGGAAAGCCTGGTGCCGGGAGCGTATGCCGCGAGGCTGTATGACGGGCTCTCGATGTATGCCCTCGTGGGCGTCGCCGTGTAGGGTCCACCCTCGTTCACGGACCAGCACCAGTAGGTGTTGGGGAGCGCATAGTGGTCGTGCTGGGAGGGAACCCACTGGTTCACGGTGTAGCCGGGAACAGGCGCATCGGTCCAGCCGGGGATGATCCAGCGGCCTTCCTGCTCGATAGTGATGTTGTCGACCTGTATGCCGTCGTTGGGCATGGCGTCGTTCCCGTATTCCACCCATGCGATGGGGAACGGGTTGGCGAACGGCCTCCCATGGACGACCGCCGCCGAGTCGAGATCCACGAACTGCTCGTACCAGGTGTTGGAGGCCCAGGCCGCCGGCGTGGACCGCAGCTTCTGAGTGAACAGCGTGTCCGCGAGCTGGACCGACGAGACCGAGATGTTGTCGAAGGATATGCCGTCGTTGCCCGTAGAGCTCACGGTCCTGTCGTTGTCGTACTGGGCGAGGAGGATCCTGAAGTTCGACCAGTCGTAGCCGGCTGGCACTACCGCGTCGAGATCTATGGTCACCGGCGTCCATGTCCCTGCAGGGCCGAGGACCAGGTTCTGGTACCAGACCGGGGTGCCCGTGATGCCTCCGGCGCCGGCGAGGCCTATGAAGTCGCCCGTTGGGCCGCTGTTGTACTCCTCGCCCCTGCTGCAGACGTACATCTTGAGCTGGAGGTTCGTAAGGGCGGAGTAGGGCGACAGGTTCATGGTCCACATCGCGCGGTTGTGGCTCGCATAGCCGTCGCGCCGGGAGTCCATGTTGAGATACTTGTTGTTGGCGCCGTAAGGATAGAGGTTGGTCACGAGGATGTTGCCGTAGGTGTCGGTCCAGTAGGTCCAGGTGTTCCGCGGGTTTCCGTCGTCGGTGAAGGACTCGAAGTTCTGCGAGAAGATGGGGCTTTCGATGGCGTTCTGGTAGGTGGGGAAGAAGACGCCGTCCTCGGCGTTCCAGCCCTCGTTCGTGTGCCTCCACCAGAAGTGGAGCCTCAGGCTCACGCCGCCCGCCGCGAACTCGGCCATGTCTACGTTCCAGACGCCCGCGGTCTTCACGTAGGCGCCCGGCCCGCTCCTGTCGAGTGCCATGACGTACTGGCCCTCCTGCGCCGACGGAGTGAGGAGGCGCTGGCCGCGGCCGGCGGGGTCGGAGCGGTTGACGTACCAGAGGCTCGACCAGGAGGAAGCCGCCTCGAATGTCTCCCAGCGGATCGGATCCCAGCCGATGGTCGCCTCTATGTAGTCCTGGTTGAAGAGGGTCGAGGCGTTCTCCCAGTTCTCGTCGAAGAAATGGGTGTTCCTGGCTCCGCCGTCGCCAAGCCCGCCGGGCAGGGTTCCCGCCGCGGCGCCGGAGAACATCAGGTTGGGGGGCGTGACGATGCCGGCCATCACCGCATCGCCGCCTCCGGTAGTGGAGCGCACTCTGTAGGCGATGCTGCGGATGAGGTCGCGCCCGGCGGGGGTCGAGAGCTCCTCGGGGGTGAGTTCTCTGCCGCCCGCGTCGAAGTATGCCAGGTCGAACTCGGCCAGCGCGCTGTTCGAGGCCACGGGGTTTCCCTCCGCATCAACCACGGAGATCGAGCCGTTGTCGGCGGCGGAGACGGTGATGGTATCCTCGGGGCCGAACAGCTCGGGCCTCGTGGAGTTGGCGACGAAAGTCACCGTGCCGGGCTCGGCTCTCAGGATGGGATGCCACTCACCGGGAGGAGCCACCGTGGTGAATCCCGCGGTCTGGAGGAGACCGTCGAGCTGGTTGGCAACCACTCTCGCATCGGTTTGCGCTGCAGTAGCTTCCGTAATCCTCCTGGCGGCGGTGCTTCCGCTGTGGAAGAAAAGGAAGACAGCCGCGAGGATCACGCCGATCACGGCGATGACTATCGCCAGCTCGGCCATCGTGAAACCCGCTCTCCTCTTCATCTTTTCTCACCTCTCGACAACGGGTTGGTTCCTGAGTTCATCTCCTGACCTTCAGAACATATTCTCATCCATATACCTCTCGCCATAATCGGGATCTCCGTCCCAGGAGGTCATCCTCCACCGTTCAAGACAAGGGAAGAAGGGGGGATGGTATGAGCCGTAGCCCTCGTCCCATGAGACTGAGAGGTCGTACCCGGAGAGCGGCGTTCCCACCGCGCCCATCCGCTCCTCCAGAAGCCCGCCGGTGAGATTCAGGGCCCAGCCTCCGCTCCCCGATGAGGGCGATTCGGCCTGAAGGCAGCCCGTCGGACAGGCGACGAAGGCGTTTATCGTAAGATGCCTGTTCGTATCGATGTTCCAGGGCCAGTTCCAGTCGGGCGTTCCGACCTCGTCTGGATCCTCCGCTATCCACATGCCGGCCAGCGACACGATGGCGAACGGCGCGCCGTTGCTCGCGCCGCTGGACGAGATAGGGCCCATGATGTAGAGCGGCCCGCTTGAGACCAGAGTCAATGGGCTCGTGATCTGCCTGACGGACTTGATATAGACGGGCGAGAATCCAGACTGGAGATAGACGATGCTCCTTCCGTCCAGGCTCAGGGTATCCGGAGTCTCCAGCGGATCGTCCCGCCAGACCACCCTGTCGCCGTCCAGCAGGACTCTCCTGGCGCCCCTGATCACCGATCCCTGGGCGAAGGCCTGGGCGTCCAGGCCGCCGAACCAGTCGCGAAGGCGCCGGAAGCTCACGCTGTCGGCCGCCGCGCTCCAGTAGGGCCTGCCCTGCCTGAGCCGCATGTATGGCCTCACCCATACCCTGCTGCCCTCGGGATGGGGCTCGTCGCACCTGCCTGCATCGCAGAAGAAGAATCCGCCTCCGGTCGTGGTGGTGGCGGAGGCCACCCAGGGGTCTTCCGACGAATCGGGAGAAACGCTGGAGAAGTTGACGGGGCCGTTGGAATGGAGAGCCCCGCCGAGGCGGCATCCGTCCTCCAGCAGGCCCGGGGGCACTCCGGCATCCGTCAGCAGAGCGAACATCGAGGGATATTCGGGACACGCGCGGACGCATACGTCCTGGACCACGCCCCTCGACATCCCGCGCGCCCGGATCTCGACGGCACCGATCCTGAGCGGAAGGTCGTTCTGGTCTGACGGATCGATGACGACCCATACCCGGTCCCCGGAGGGCAGACTCATCCACTGGGCGGAATCCCCGGGCATGCTGAACGGCAGGGAACCGGCCGGAACGGTGCTCTCGAGCTCGAGAGTGTGCATGGCGAGGCTCACACCGGCCTCGGCTGCCATCTCGGCCCTCGCCCTGTTCTGGGTGTAGCGCCAGTGCGCGCTGTTGCTCTGGAAGATCACGTACACGGCCGTGACCAGTATGGCCAGCACTCCGCCGAGCACAACGGCCATTGCGAGCACCGCGCCCTTCTCCGATCCCGGTCCCCTGCCAGTCTTCACGACTCTAGTACCTGTTCCAGAAGATGTTCTCTTCGTTCAGATCCGGCCTTTCCTCCCAGTAGACGGTGTCCCAGCGGCCCGTCTGCGGGAAGAAGGGCGGATGCATCGAGAGCAGCCTGATGTCGTAGAAGATCGAGGTCAGGTATCCCCCGAAGTTGCCGGGGCCGTAGTACTCGGTGGTGTAGCCCTCGGTGTCCACTATGTAGCCGCCCATGATCATGAAGTCCGCGGCGGGATACGGGAGCCAGTACTGGACTGCGTGGAAGTCCCCGTCGAGGACCATGACCACGCAGTCGTACTCCACGTCTGAATTCGTGACGGACTTCCACGGATCCGGCCACGGGTCGGGGCTGCCGGAGCAGTCGGGATCGGATGCTATGATGAAGTCTCCGTAAACTGACAGCAGACCCAGCATGATGTCGTTGTTGGGATCCTCGATGTCTCGGTTGTAGTATTGCAGGGGACCGAAGGCTACGATGCTGCCGTTCGTGCCGATGGTGAGCCCCATGCTGAGCCCGTTGGGGCTCGTCGGGGTCATCCCCCCGACATAGGGGGGCATGCTCTTTATGAAGATCTGGTCGCCTGCGTTGTTGTCAATCCACACCACCGGGTTCGTGAGGCCGCCGATGTAGAAGTCCTGCTCCGCCGCGACGCTGGAGGTCTTCACGATGAGCGTGTCGTTCTTGATTATGATTCTGGTGCCGCTCGGCAGGGCGCCGTTGGGGAAGTAGAGACCGCCGGCGATGGCGGCGTCCCGGGCATCCTGCCAGTTCACCTCGCCGGACCCGAACGGTATCGGATCGACACCCAGGCACCAGTACGGCTCCCCCAGCACCATGCGCTCGTCGGGCTGAACCGACAGATTGGCGTAGATCGGGCTGGACTGCGGATTGCTCGCGGTGCCGGTGGAGTAGTAGTAGTAGTCGCTGGCCAGCTCGAAGGTGTAGAACCAGATGTCGTCGTCGCTCGAGGCGCTTCCACTCCACATGCAGATGGGGCCGTTCGCGAAGAACGGACCGTCGAACCTGTAACCGTCCCCGTAGAATCCCCCGAGGGGCGGCTGGTTCAGGAAGGTCGCGAACCTCGCGAAGTTCTCAGGGATGACCATGGTCTCGACACCGTAGGTGTAGTCGGCGTCAGGCGCCTGCTCGAGCCCCAGCGCCCTGACGCCGTAGGCGTTCCCCTCGGCGACGCTTGCGTTGTCGCTGTCGGGATCGATGACCACCATGACGAGCCCCATGTCTTCGCCGGGCATCTCGTACCAGCCCGAGTCGGGCGGTTGGGGTATGAAGAGGCGCGTCGAGTCCCCCCCTGGGACCGACGCGCCTCCGATGATCATGTGCACCGCGAGGTTGCATCCGCCTTCCGCGGTGTAGCGGGCCTGGAGGCGCTCCTCGTTCCACTCCTGTGAGGCGATGTTCGACTGCGAAAGCATGTACACTGCCGCAGCCAGGATGGAGAGGACGAATATGCAGATCACCACCAGGGCCAGCGCGACCCCTCTTTCTCCGTGGTGGCTCATCTCCCCGCCTCCTTAAAGCGGCGTGGCGAAGAACTGGATGTTGTCCAGATTCCAGCCGCCGCGCTCCAGCCAGAAGCCGGAGAACAGGTAGTACCTTATGTAGTAATAGGCCTTGCCGGCGGTCCAGGCATCCTGGAACTCGCTGGTCAGATCGACCATCTCGTTATCCCACAGATCCTGGTTCTCACCGACATAGGTGCGGACTTCGAGCCAGTCGGGCGAGTTCGGCACCGGCGGAGTCTGGTCGTCGTCGAAAGCGATGAAGACCGAAGCGAAGTCGTTGCCGGCCAGCCTCACGCACCTGTCGTAGAACACCCTCACGCTGTCGTACATGCCGCTCGGCGGCATGGCGTAGGCTGGGGAAACGAGCCAGGCGTTCTCGTCTGCGAAGTAGAGTCCGTCAACGGTCAGGTCGTTCCCCGCGATGTTCATGCCGTTCTCGGGAGTCAGGGGCGGATCCACCGTCAGTATCAGAGGAGTGCCGATCTCCCAGTCGTCGTTCTGGCCCCCGTGGGTCCAGACTCCGCCGGAGCCCTCCGTGCCCAGCTCGGCGGCGGTGTAGATCATCTCCGCGTCGGAATAGATGAAGCTGTTGTTCAGAGGGATCTCGTCCTGCTGGAAGGCCCCGCCGTCGGGGATGAGGATGCCTGTGGTGGTGTTCACCTTGATGTTCGGCCGGCGGGTGTGGGGATTGAGCCAGTTCGGATCTCCGGAGGAGCTCTCACCCCAGCGGCAGACTCCTGTGGCGTCGCTGCACATCCAGGTGATCGGCGAGCCCGACCAGGCCGCGTCGTGCTGCTCTATCTTTATGAAGAGGCTCTGCCCGGGCGGCAGAAGGAACGGCGTGTCGAGCGTGATGGTCTTCCAGCCCGACGAGTTGACGCCGAGGTTCCCGTTGGTCACCACCTGCGTCATGGCCGCCTTGTTCCATTCGCCGCTCCCGGGGAAGCTCGTCTCGCTGCCGGAGGCCATCCAGACGTCGAAGCTGTAGTTCCAGGGCGCCGGAACGCTCGCCGCCTCGAAGTCAATCGAGGAGACCACGTATCCCGTGGCGGTCCCGTAGACTCTGAAGTTGTCGAGGAACCAGCCAGAGTTCTGGTTCGCGGCGTCTGCCCCGAACACGAACCTGAACCGCACGTTGTGGCCTTTGTAGGGCGTAAGGTCGGCCGTCTCGGTCTTCCAACCGCTGTTCCCGGTGAAGATCGGGATGCCCGCTCCGCCGGGATAGGAGACCGGTGAGGAATCGTCGTAGTCGAGCCCGGAGGACGGCATCATGACGGTCCATGCGCCGCCGTCCACCGATATCTGCACGTATCCGCCGTCGTTTCCGTATTGAGTGGTGTAGGAGTGGGTGAACTGCAGGGCGGGGTCATCTATGTCAGCGGGAATGGCTACCTCGGGTGACTGCAGCCAGGCGTACTGGCTGTTCGAGTACTGGGCTCCCGAGGCCTGCTGCATGGCCCAGCAGTGCCCCATGACCGGGGCTATGATCTTGGGGTTCCAGTCGTCGGTCATGCCGAATCCCGGCATCGGGCCATGGGTCCAGCCCGGCACCGACATGACGTTGACGATCCTGCCGATGGTCACGTCGTCCCACTGGCGCCCGCCGTTCGGCACCGGCGCGTTGCCGTACTGGCTGAACCAGATCTGGTAGTTGGCGCTGAACGGGTAGCTGCAGGCCTGGGCTGCGTCGTCCAGGTCTATGTGCACCCACTCCCAGGCGCTGGTCGAGTTGGGAAGGCCGAACCTGGTGTAGAGCGTGTCGCCGGGAACGGTTACCATCACGTTGTCTATTGAGATCCCGTCGTTGCCCGTGTAGGTCGTCGCCTGCTGGGATCCGTACTGCCCGAACAGGATGTAGATGGGGTCGGGAAGCGGCGCGGGCGTGAAGGTCACCGACCTGCTGTGCCAGAGATTGTTGTCGTAGGAGCCCGGCGCCAGATCCTGCAGGACGGTCACCGCCCCGTCGATGACACCGGTGCTGTTCCAGCCTACGAAATCGCCGGA
The DNA here is from genome assembly GCA_012523605.1 of Candidatus Fermentibacterota bacterium. Classification (GTDB taxonomy): domain Bacteria; phylum Fermentibacterota; class Fermentibacteria; order Fermentibacterales; family Fermentibacteraceae; genus JAAYTY01. The sequence continues at coordinate 11,246 of JAAYTY010000083.1, read as the reverse complement.
CGCTCCGGCATTGCTCTCGTCGGCGTGGTCGTGGAAGCTGAAGCTCAGCATGAGCGGCGTGCCTGCCGGCACGCCTGTCGTGCTCACCTCGGCCATCATCCTGTTCCTCGCGAACTGGCCCGCGGTCCGGGTGTCGAAGCAGACGAACTGCCCGGTGCCGCCCCAGCCCTGGGAGGTGGGGATGATGCGGTAGCGCCCGTAGAGGTCTCCCCAGAACTGCATGTCGCCGGGGGCGTTGGCCATGCCCTCGAAACCTTCGAAGAAGAGCGTGTCGGCGCTGCCCGGGCCCGTGAAGAAGATGCCGTCGCTGGCGTCGGGCGCGCCCTCGTAGCTCCTGCACCTCGCCGAGAGCACGAGCTCGTCCGTCAGCATGCTGTAGGCCGACAGGTCGACCGTCAGCCTGGCGAGACCGCGCGTGTTCGCGCCTGCGGCAGCCCTGTCCTCCTGCAGGCAGTTGTCGGTCATGTTTACGAAGACCCTGCCGCCGCCGAGCGGAGCGAACAGCCAGCTCAGGACGGTGCCGCCGGTGAACGGTTCATAGTAGATCGGAACCGTGTCCGGCGTGGCCACGGGGTTTATCTGGTCCTGCCAGAGGGTGACCTCCTGCGAGCCCACGCCGGGGCCCTCGAAGTCCTCCAGGGTCGTGATCGGGTCGCCCTGGTTGGAAGGCGGTTCCGCCGCGGCCCAGAAGATGACATTCTGGAAGGTGGTCCAGCCCAAGACGCTTGTGTATTCGGATGCGTCGTAACCGCTGAAGTGGATTCGCTTGTCGGCGTTCGACGTGTAGGCGTTGCACACGGCGGCGGCGTAGGTGGAGTCGTTCACCGTGCCCGCGAAGATCACCGTGGTGTCGCCTGCGACCGGGCTGGTGAGGACGGACTGCCTGCCGGACGACACCATGTTGTAGACGTAGTAGATGGTGCTGGGAAGGTTGTACGTGACGGGATGCCAGTTCCAGTAGAACGGATTGCAGGTCATCTGCGTGAGACCGGTCTCCAATTCGCCGGTGCCCATTCCGAAGAGGTCCACCGCGTCCTGCGCGTCAAGGGTGACGATCGGGACGGGAAGGCTCTGGAAGAATGCGGGGTTGGCGTGGCTTCCGCCTTCGAGGTGCCTCAGGAGAACGAGCACCACGTCGGTGTAGTCGTAGGTGTAGAGCTGTTCGTCGGTGAGGATGGTCACGGTGAAGCCGAGCCACTGAAGTCGGTTGATCATCAACTGCTCGTCCACCGTGGGATCCTGTATCTCACCAGCCCCCCTGACGTTCACGACGATGATCCCGTCCATCGGGCTGGGCGGGAAGAAGGCCGGGTTGATCTCGTGGTTGAGCCCGAGGTTGCGCGGGGAGATCGTGGTGTGGAGGACTGTCTGGTAGACGTCCTCGCCCACGGTGTCGGCCAGCATGAGGTCGATCCTCACGTGGCGGATGAGATCCCGCGCGGCCTCGTCGTGGGGGAACGGGATGACATTCGCGTTCTGGTCGAGGAACTCGTAGTCCAGGTCGAAGATGTTCTCCCCTACGAGCTGGACCTTTCCGGAGTTGTCCGCTATGCGGACGTGCCCGTCGGCCTCGAGCCAGATGTTCCTGAAGTCGGTGTCGTTGAGGCTGCGGAAGGGGTCGAAGTCGGCGTAGAACGAGAGCGAGTCGGGATCGGTGTACGCCATCGGGTGCCACTCGTCGTTGTCCCAGCCGCCGTACGGCATGTATCCGGCCCAGATGATCTCGTTGGTCATTCGGTCGAGGGTCATCCTGCCCGAGATGTCCAGTTCGTTCTGCCTCCTCGCGAACTGGAAATGCTCGGTGCTGCTGACGAACAGCATGAACACGCCCGCCATGATGATCGTGAGCACCACGATGACGATCGTGACCTCGACGAGGCTCATGCCGAGCAGGGAACCGGTTCGTCTCTTCATTTCCACCACCCGCCTAGAACACCGTGCTGAGTGAAAGAGAATCCGTGCCGTTTGCGCCCGTCCATACCACATAGCACTGCACCATCCTCGCCTTCGAGAGGTTCGGGAACGGCGAGGAAACGGTGATGTAGCGATCGAACTTGTCGAAGTTCACGGGGCCGGTGGTGCCGTCGGGGATCGTGTTCATGTCGAGGGTCCTCATCTCCTCGATCCCCTGGCGCGCGAGCTCGAGGGCCCTGGTCTTGTCGTCCATGACGTCCGACTGGTCGATCAGGTATCCGAAGAAGAATCCGACGCCCACTATCAGTATCGCGAGGATCACGCTGGCCAGCAGGACCTCCACCAGCGTGAACCCGGCTCGTCCGGCAGACGCGGTTCGCATCAATCTCCTCCCGCCGTTTGATAGAACTTCCGTGACAGATCGACCGAACCCCCGCCGGGAACGATCACCGAGACGGAGAGAAGCCTCTCCCCCGGCGAGGTCTCCACGACTTCGGTTGCAAGCAGGAACCTCCGGCCGCCCGACTCGACGACCCTTTCGCTGCGGCCGACGCCGGGATAGCACCCGGGTTCGCCGAACGAAGACGCCTCGGCCGCGGCTATCACAAGGGCGTCACGTCTGTGCGACATGGCCGACTGCCCTCTGAAGAAGAGCCAGACCGCTGTCGAGAGGGCTCCCAGCACGAGCAGGAGAACGGCCGAGGAGACGGCCGCCTCCACGAGCGTGAAACCGCTTCCGCGGCGACTCGTCATGATTCGTCCTCCCTGTACAGCCTCGCTCCCCCGGAGGCGCTTCGGAACACGGAGAACGTCACACGGCCCGAGAGCACCCGTCCGCCGTCCTTATCCAGGGTCGTAAGGCTCCAGGTGTGCGCCTCCCCGGGTCCGTCGGCCGGGTCGAGGACGGCCGACCAGCCGTCTTCGCTCTGCAGGATGAAGTCCGCCGCGCCGCCGTCTATGTCAACCACAGCTTCGAGGGAGCCGCCCAGAGCGGTCAGGGGCCTGCCTGCAGAAGTGTAGAGCTCCGCCTTGCCGTCCATGACGCCGGCTACGAATCCGCAGCCGCCGGTGAGCCTGCCCTCCCAGGGCAGTGTCAGGGCCCCGCCGCCGGCCAGGTTCGAGAACCTCCCGGCCGCGAAGGTTCTCCAGGCGGTGATTCCTGCGGGAGTGCTCCATCTCACTGCCAGCCCGATGGCGCCGCCCAGGTCGCCCCATGCTCCGGGCCCGGCTCCGGGACAGCTGTCGCAAAGGAGCGCACCGCTCGACGAGAGCAGGACCGTGACCCGGTCCCGGGCGATCCAGCAGACATCCTCGGAGCCGTCGGCATCCCAGTCGCCCCGGAGAACGTCGAGCACCTGGACGTGAGCCCCGCTGCCGGCGGCGTCCGCGAGGGCGCCGGCCGGCCAGATCGCGCCTCTCGTGACCACCGGGCAGGTTCCCGGCGGGGACGGGATCTCCACAGCCTCGCCGGAGGTGAAGAAGAAGACCCTCGAACCGCCTGCGCCCGAGAGGACGAGGACCGGCTGACCGCCGGCCGTTCCCGCCTCGGCGCGGGTACAGCCTTCCAGCGATGACAGGCCGGTCGCGACGCTGACGACGGAGCCGTCGACACCGACCAGGGATGCGGTCACACCCGAGGGTCCTTCCGAAGCGGCTGCGACGAGCCGGCCCGAGCCGCGTCCGAATCCGGCGGCCAGCCAGCCGCCCGAGGCTTCGCAGACGGTGATCGGCGAGCGGGAGAGGGGTTCCCCGGTCCGCTGGTCGAACTCCCAGACCTCGAGCCGCCCGCCGCGGACTCCGGCAAGGACTATGCTGCCGCTCGATTCGACCGGGGTGAAGCCGTCGAGTTCGTCGCCGGTCGCGAGATCGATTCTCACAGGCGGCAGCTCGGTCGCCGATTCGCAGGAGATCCGGGTGGTCTGACCGGCGAGTTCCAGGAACCCGTCCCCGTCGGTGAACGGAACCCTCCCCGAGGCCAGCAGAGCGCCGATCATGTCCCCCGCGCTGGCCTGCGAGAGGCGCGCCTGAGCCATGATCTCCCTGCGGGCCTGCTCGACCGTCATGCGGTTGATGTATCCAAGGAGCAGGGCGACCGACAGGGCGACCACCGCCGAGGCGGCCAGGGCTATGACAAGCGCGGCCCCGGCGTTGCCTCTTCTCGGGGCCTTCGCCGCCGGTTCATGCCTGGTGCACACAGTTCTTCTCATGCTGAATAAGCAAGCAAGGACAATGCCAGTTCTGGAATGGTTCTTACCTGAGTGATATTGCAATAAATGATTTACAAACGCCGGCTCCTGTGAATCGCCTTTCACATCCCTCGCAGGGTGCTGCAGGGTTCCGTGGCGGCTTCATTCCGTGCATCCGACCTCTGCGCCCGCCGCAGCGGAGCGCCTCCTTCCCGGGCGAACAGGCCGACAGCCGGAACGGCTTGTTCCAGCGCTTGGTGAGCCCTCCTTCGCGAGCGCCGGGAGTCCCTTCCGGCAGGGAGCTGGCGAACTTGGATGCAGCGCTCGCCGCTTTCCCGGCTCAAGGCAGGCAATAGTACTTTCCAGGGCGCTGGACCACCCTCCCGGAGAGTTCGAGTTCCAGAAGGGCGGAATGCAGTTCCGGAGCGGCTACGGCAAGCGCCCTGGCGAGCTGGTCGAAGTGGACAGGGCCTTCGGCGAGGAGTTCCAGGATCCTCGATCCGCCCTGCGGGGGCGGAATCGCCGCCTGCTCGCTCGAGGGACGTGCGAGACCGATGGCGTCGAGTATGTCTTCGACGCATGTCACGACGCCGGCCCCGTCGCGTATGAGCCTGTTCGTGCCGGTCGAGCCGCGCCGGGAGATCTCGCCGGGAACCGCCAGCACGTCCCTGCCCTGCTCGAGCGCCGCATCCACCGTGATCATCGTCCCGCTCCTCTCCCCCGCCTCTACCACGACCACCGCCTTCGAGAAGCCGCTTATGAGGCGGTTGCGCCTCGGGAAGTTGAAGGCGTCGGGAGGTGTCCCTGGAGGATGCTCGGTGACGGCCACGCCCTGCCCGGCTATCCGTTCGAGGAGCGGGGCGTGCTCGCGGGGATACGGGACGTCCAGCCCGCTGCCCAGCACGGCCATCGTCAGCCCGCCGCCCTCCAGACATCCCCTGTGGGCCTCCCCGTCGATCCCCCTCGCGAGACCGCTCACCACCCTCACACCTGCCGCTCCCAGGCTCCTCGAAAGGGACCTGGCCACTCCGAGGCCGTAGGGCGAGCCCCGCCTGGAGCCGATGACGGCCACGGCGGGACCGTCGAGGAACCGCGCGAGGTCCCCCCTGTAGAACAGGAGAGGAGGCGGGTCGGGAATGGAGGATAATTCCGGCGGGTAGTCCGGGGCTCCCGACCACGTAACGCGTGATCCCGTCAAGGCGAGGATTCCGGTCATGGCTGAGACGGCTTCGCCGTTCGGGCGCCCTCCGGGCAGCGCCTCCCGAAGGACGGAGGCGCAGCCGGGGGGGCCCAGGCTCTGGAGCAGGGACCTCAGGAGGTTTCTGCCCGCTCCCCTCCACGAGGCGCACTCGACTGCCCCTGCGAGGAGCTCCTCGCCTCCCGCACAGCCTTCGAGAGCTTCGTCAGGAATTCCTCGACCCCCTCGCCGGTTGCCGCGCTGACGGCCAAGGTGCCGTCCGGAAGACGATCGAGAATAGTCCTGCGTCTGTCTTCGGTCAACAGGTCCGCTTTAGACAGGATGAAAATGCTGTCACGCGACTGGAGTATTCCGGAATAGGCGGTCAGCTCGCCGCGCAGGATTTCGATCTGGGCTTCCGGGGAGGTGTCGAGGTCCGGAGCCAGCACGAAGACCAGCAGAGAGGTCCTCTCGGCATGCCTCAGGAACCTCAGACCCAGCCCGGCTCCGCTGGAGGCTCCTTCCACGAGCCCGGGGAGGTCGGCCAGAACGAAGCTGAAGCCGCGGGCCCTCTCGACCACCCCGAGGCACGGATGAAGAGTGGTGAAGGGATAGTCGCCGATCCGGGGCCTGGCTCTGCTCACCCTGGAGAGCAGGGTGGACTTCCCGGCATTCGGGAGACCCAGCAGTCCGGCATCGGCGATAAGCCTCAGGTCCAGCGCGATCCGGCGGCTCTCTCCAGGTCTGCCGCGTGTGGCGAACCTGGGAGCCTGCCTTCTCGACGACTTGTAGCGGGCATTCCCGTGACCCGGAGCGCCGCCCTTCGCCACGACCAGCTCGGCTCCCTCCGCGGAGAGATCGCCGAGCTCCTCTCCCGAGTCGAGGTCGGTGACCGTCGTTCCGGGAGGGACGGGCAGGATCGAGTCCTCCCCCGTACGGCCGGTCCTCTGGTTCGGGCCTCCCGGCCGCCCGTCACCGGCCTTGAACAGAGTCCCCGACGGGAAATCAGCCAGAGTCGCGAGATTCGTGTCCACTCTGAGGATAACGTCCCCGCCCTTTCCGCCGTCTCCGCCGCTGGGTCCTCCCCGGGGGACGAAGGCCTCCCTCCGGAAGGCGACCATCCCGTCGCCCCCCCTTCCTCCGGAAACCCTTATCACAAGCCTGTCGACGAATCTGCTTTCCAAGCGCCCAAACCTCCCTGAGGCGGCGCCGCCCGCAGGAGGGCGTCCCGCGGGCGGCGAAGCGGGGAATCGAAGCGTGAAGTGCTACTGGCTGTAGCGTCTTACCCTGTCGATCTTCTCCTCGCACAATGCGATGGCGTTGTTGGCGGCCGATATCATCTCCTGCGCCTGGCCGCTGCGGTATCCCGTCACCTGCGAGAGGTAGGAAACGGCGGTCTGGAGATCGGATATCGCCGACTCCCACACGGGGATGTTGCCTGTCACGAGGTCCGGCACCTGCGCGCCCCTGGTCCCCGCCTGGTAGTAGAAGGCTCCGACCATGAAGTTGGCCACGGGGTCGTTAGGATAGGCGCTTCTCAGGCGGCTGAACACCTGCTGCATGGAACCGTACTGGCCCGTGTCCCTGTACACGGTGGCGAGCAGGAGATAGGCCTGTCTGTCACCGCTTCTCGATATGATGCCCTCGAGCCTCTGTATGGCGCTGCTCGAGCGTCCCGCACGGGCTTCGAGCTGGGCCGTGTAGAGGGCGAGCTGCGTATTGTCGGGATCGCTCTCGAGGACGATCAAGGCGTTGTCGGCCGCGTCGGCGTGCCTGCCGACATCGCTGTAAGCGCTCACGAGCTTCAGGCGCAGGTTCGTGAAGTCGGGATGAACCTGGAGAACCTGCTCGAGGTGCGGGATGGCGTCAGCCTCGCGTCCCACTTCGATGTAGAGAAGCCCCAGCGCATACCTGGCCTGCAGATTCTGCGGATTTTGGACCAGTGCGGCCTCGAAGCTGGCCAGCGCCTGGTTGATCATGCCGAGAGCATTGTAGGACGAGGCCAGACCGACATAGGCCTGAGCGTTGTCGGGGTCGGCTTCGATCGCCCTGTCGAAGTAGTCCCTGGCGGTCTCGGGGTCGCCGGCCGAGAGGAGCACGTTCCCCATGCCGGCGAGGGCCTCGGAGTTGTCGGGTTCGGAAGCGAGGACCTCCTCGTAGATGGCTCGCGCCCTGTCCGCGGAATCCACCTCGCTGCGCATATAGATCGAGGCGAGCCGGAGTCTGGCCTCGGTGAGGCGCGGATCCACCTGAAGGGCCTGGCGCAGGGAGGCTATCGCCATGGACCAGTTCTCGACGCTGATGTGATAGTCCGCCATCTGAAGGGCCGACCTGGCCCTGGCGCCCACCTCCTCGCCGGCTGACGTGACCATCCGCCCGGCCGCGGCGGACACCACTGCCGCGTCCTTCGTGGCCTCTATCTGAGGCGGCGATACGGTGCTGCCCGAGGACACAACCCCGATGTTCCAGCTTATGGAATAGCTTCCCGCGCCGACCGGTGCGATGAATCCGAACAGGATGAGATCGGCGCCCGCCGCGGCCGCCGCCTGCGATGCGATGTCGGGCGGAACGCCGTACTGGAAGTCGGAACTCGCGAATCCGAGGTCGGAGAATGCGTCGGCCAGGTCGCCCTCGTCCACCAGGGCGTATTCGGGCGAGGCGGTGAAGCCCCGCTTCAGCTCGTCGTGCAGCTTGCCGCTTATCCAGCGTGAGTCGGAATCGCAGTAGCCGAACTGGACGAGCGCTACGTTCACCGGTCCGTCTGCGCCTCCGCCTCCCGAAGCCACGGCCTGGCTGCATGCGAAAGAGGCTATGCACAGACCGATGAGGCTGAGCCTAGTCAATGAAACCTCCTCTCGGGGATCCCGGGTATGGAGCTCCTGCGGCACTCGGACATCGAATATTACCGTCGGGAGTCCGCTCCACAACCTTCTCTACCCTTCGATCCAGAGGAAGTTGCGGAGGGCGCCTCCATCCCTTCGGTAGGAATGCAGGAGATCCGGACGGCATTTCGTGCATTCGGCGATCGAAAGCACCCGGCACGACAACCCTGCATCGCGGAGTCTCTCCAGAGCCTCGGCCATGAGATCGAGCCTTCCCGGGGGATGCAGCCCTGGTCCGGCGCCGCTCCCGGATGCGGCTGTACGGACATCCTCGCCGACCTCATAGCATCCGCGGCAGATGCAGGGCCCGGCGACAAGGACGCGGGGCGCCGAAGGGAATGCACCGGCGAAGCGCTCCACTATTCCGGAGGCGAGCCCCCTCCATCCCGCGTGCGCCATGCCGAGCCATCCCGGCCCGGCGGCCGCCAGCGGCAGGCAGTCGGCTGCTCTTACGCCCGGATTTCCTCTCCCTTCGGTCATGATCAGCGCATCGCCCGCGTCACCGGGAGCAGGGTTCATGAGCACTTCCGCACCGTGGACCTGAGCCGGGAAGACCACTCCCGAGGTCTCCTGACGCGCTGCGCCGCACCTGCCCCGGATCTTCAGAAGACCTCCTCCCGGCAGCGGTATGTCGGCGCGGCCTCCCGGTCCCCAGCGGATCTCCAGGATCTCCACTCGAAAGCTCACGGCGCCTCCTGGCATTCGCGCCTCGCGAATTCCAGCGCCTCTTCCTCGCCGACGGGCCGGAAGGCCGGCAGGGATCTGGCTATGAGCGACCCGTAGGAGGAAGTCCTGATGCGCCTGTCGAGGATGACGAGCACTCCCCTGTCGGAATCGGACCTGATGAGCCTTCCCACGCCCTGTCTGAGCCTTATCACGGCGCCCGGGAGCGCGAGTTCCCTGAAGGAGCTGCCCCCCCGCTCCTCGATCCTCCGCATCCTCGCCGACACGAGGGGGTGGCCGGGTGATGCGAACGGAAGCCGGTCTATCACGAGAGCCTGCAGGATGCTGCCCGGCAGGTCCACTCCCTCCCAGAAGGATGCCGTCCCGAGGATGATCCCGCACGGATCCTCCCTGAAACCGGCCAGGATCCTCGAGCGGGTCGTCTCTCCCTGGACCAGCAGCCGGATCCCGCGAGCCGGTTCGCGCCTTGCGGCTTCGGCGGCGAGAGCGAGGTTCCTGTTGCTGGTGAAGAGAGCCATCGTCCTGCCCCCCAGTATGACGGCCAGCCTCGAAGCCCAGGTCCAGGCGGCTTCCGAGAGGGCTTCGTGGTCGTCGGGCTCGGGGAGATCCTCCGGAACGGTGATGACCGCCTGGTTCGAGTAGTCGAAGGGACTTCCGAAATCAAAGGCGGACCCGGGCTCGTCAACGCCCAGCCTCGACGCCGTGTAGGCGAAGCTGCCCGCGACGGCGAGCGTGGCCGACGTGAGAATGGTCGTCTCGAATCTCGAATAGACGGCGTTCCTGATCGCTCCGCCCAGGTCCAGTGGGACAACACGGATTCTGGAGGAACGGCCCGCGGGCTCGGCGAAGAAACAGTTCTCTCCGCGGGAGGCCGTCCTCACGGCCGAAACCGCCGAGGCGACGGCGGCCGCGGCGGCGGCAGCGGCCTCCAGGCCCTCCTCGTTCGTGATCTCCGATTCGAGCGCCGAGCATCCGTGGAATATCTCCTCGAGCAGCGAGTCGTTCCCGTCGGGATCCCACCGGACCGCATCCGTGACAGGTGCGCAGGCGCGCTCGACGGCGTCCTGTATGAGACGCACCCTCTCCAACAGATCCCCCTTGCGCAGCGGGTCGGCGTCGCTGAACGCTATTCCGTCGTAGAGGGGCAGAAGCATCTGGGTGGAGAGCGAAGGGCCCAGGCATTCGGCCGCTGCATCCTCAAGCCTGTGGGCCTCGTCGGCGACGAGCACCTCGGCGTCCGGCACGAGCTCGCCCGTGCATACTCCGGAAAGGAGCAGATGGTGGTTGAGGACGAGGAGGTCGGCCTTCCTGGCCTCGGCACGCGCCCTCTGGAAATGGCAGGACGACCTGTGCGGGCAGGACTGCGCGAGGCAGTCGAACATGTCGGATCTCAGATGTATCCAGACTTCGGGATCGGGCTCCTTCTCGAGCTCGGAAACATCGCCTGTCGAGGTCTTCGAGATCCACTCGTCAAGGGCCTGGCCGCATGCGCCCGATCTCCCGGCCAGCCATTTCCGCAGGCACACGTAGTTGTTGCGCCCCTTGAGGAGTGCTGTCGAAACCTCAGCCCCCAGAGCCGTTCGCACAGCGGGGATGTCCTTCTCGAAGAGCTGGTCCTGCAGCGTTCTGGTCGCAGTCGAAACGATGACCCTGCGCCCGCTCGCAATGGACGGGACCAGGTATGCCAGGCTCTTTCCCACTCCGGTCCCGGCTTCCAGGATGTGCACACCCCCGATCTCGATGGCTTCGGCTACGGCCTCGGCCATCTCGAGCTGACGGGGCCGCTTCCTGTATCCCGCGATCCGCTCCAGAGCTCCGCCCTCGAAGGCGTCCCGCGTGGCCGAGGAGAGGAACCCCATCAGGAACCCTTCTTCGAGGGTCGGAAGTCCCTGAGATGGAGCTTCAGAGAGCGGCTGCCCCTCCACTCCTCGGAGCGCAGGCAGTAGGCGATTTCGATCGGACCCTCCGGCGGTCTCCTGTTTCCGAGGCCGAAGCCGATCGCCCTCAGCCGGCATCCTCCCGCCTCGAGCACGGCCTGCGCATGTCTTCCGTCGGAGGTCGTCCGCCATTCGAGAGGGATCACCGGGCCGGTGATCCATACGGGCTCCTCGTTTCCCTCGCCGAACGGCTCCAGCAGGGAGATGTCGTCGGCGGTCCCGAAGCCGATTTCGCCCGCCTCCAGCCTGCCGTCGAGGAAGAGCACCGGGCCGGGCGGGCCTTCGGGAAGCATCTTCTCGACCTCGATCCTGAGACGGGAAGCTATCTCGTCGCAGTTTTCGATCATGAACCCCAGGCCGGCGGCGGAAGCGTGCCCGCCGCTTTCGACCAGGAGATCGGAGACGCGTGACAGAAGCTCGTTGATCGCCAGGCCGGGCACGCTCCTCGCGGAGCCCCTCGCGAAAC
>JAAYTY010000082.1 GCA_012523605.1 Candidatus Fermentibacterota bacterium | reverse complement strand
CAGAGGATGCCGCATTCCTCGCGCCCGCCGCAGGTCCTGCATCCGTCGGCGCCCGACAGCGCCACGATGGCTTCACCGGCCGAGGATTCGATGACAACGCCGTACTGCTTCAAAAGAACCTCTTTCCTTATTGTTGAGTATTGCGGATAAGCAGGTGGCATGACCAGTACGGACCCGGGAGGTGGGATGTGGCCCTGCTCCTTCTCTTCGCAGTGGCATCTGCGGGAGCTTCCGAACGGATCGACGACCTGACGGCGCTCAGGAGGTTCGACGAGGCCTTCGAGGCCGCGGAATCGGACAGCGCGAGGGCGGAGGTGCTGGCATCGGCCGGCGAGTCCGCAGCGGCGGCCTCGCTCTGGCAGACCATTCTGGACGGCGGCTGGAGCCCGAGGGCCTTTGCGGCGAAATGGGAGGCGATCTCGGCGGACGCCTGCGACCCCGCCCTTGCCGAAGCGGTTCTCTCGAAGGATCTGCGGGAACTCCCCGGCGCTCTGGGCCCGGCCGAACTGATGTCGCTGTGGGAGTCGGCGACGGGTCTGGAGGCGACCGGACTGGCCGACAGCCTCGCAGGCGAGCTTCTGTCCTCCTGGCCGCGGTCGAGGGAGGCGATGGAATACCTCTCCGGCGAGTTCTACGACGTCCAGTACCCCGTCTGGAACGACGACTCCGGCAGGATCGCCGTCCTCGGGGATTTCATCGAGCGGCGCGGCGGCATCTCCGATTTCTGGAGATCACGGGCCTGGCAGTACCTGCTGGGTTCTCTGCTGGCCACGGCCGACTCCACCCGGTGGCGCGAGGTTCACGGAGAATGGCTGGCCTCCTGTCCGGGAAGCCCCCAGGCATGGCTCACGGGTGCCTCGCTTCTCATAGACAGGGATTCCTCGTTCGCGGAGGCCCTTTCCATGACGGATTCCTGCGCGGCGCTTCTCGAAGGAGGATGGCATCCAGAGGACATACAGCCCGGCGAGGAGGTGCTCGTAGAGACCGCGATGAAGCTCGATCTCGCCTTCAGGCGCGCCCAGGCCCTCCTGGGCGTCGGAAGGCCCGCGGACGCTGCCCGAGTACTCGCTCCGGCGCTCGAACCCGGTTCGGACGGCGGCCCCGACGGGAACGCCACAAATGCCGCATGCTGGTGGCTGATGGGCAGGATAATGCAGAGAGGGAACACGCCCGGCGCGGACATCGCGTTCCTGGAGGCCGCGGAGAGGGGCGACACGGGAAACCGCTGGACTCCGCTCGCGATCGAGGCGCTCGAGACGATGAGAGGCGCCGACTGGCCCGACTGGGCTAGGCGCGAAAGAGACTACACCGGGCCTGTATTCGAGGACGCCACCTGGATGCTCGCCTCCGACGGCATCCTGTCCGGAGGGCGCATCTCCTGGTTCGACTTCGACGGAGACGGCTGGGAGGACCTGCTCTGTGGAAGCAGGCTCTGGAGGAATCTCGAGGGCCGAGCCTTCGAGGAGATCACCGAAGTATCGGGGCTCTCGTCGTTCGCGTTCACCGGCGGCGTCTGGGGCGATCTCGACGGAGACGGCGACGCCGATCTGGCAACATCGGGCAACCCGCCGCTGATTCTCGTCAATGAGGAAGGCCGTTTCTTCGACCGATCCTGCGCTCTGGGCGTTCATCCCACGGGAGGTCCCGTCGAGGGCGTAGGGCTTGCGGACTGGGATGCCGACGGCAACCTCGACATCTACCTGGCATGCTACGAGCTCGAAGGGACTCTCGGCGAGGGCTGCCCCGACGTGTTCCTGCTCGCCGGAGAAGGGGGCTTCTCCGATGCCACCCGGCAGACCGGGATGGTCACATGGAGGGACATTCCCCTGTGCGGCCGCGGGGTCAGCCCGTGCGACTTCGACCGCGACGGCGACATGGACCTGTTCGTCTCGGTTTACCGGCTCCAGGAGAACCTCCTCTGGGAGAACGGGGACGACGGGGCGGTGGACACCGCTCTGGAACACGGAGTGGCCGGAATCGAGAAGGACGGGTGGTGGGGACACACGATCGGCAGCGCCTGGGGGGATTTCGACAACGACGGCGACTGGGACCTCTTCAGCGCCAACCTGGCTCATCCGCGATACATAGACATCTCCGACCGCAGCATGCTTCTCGTGAACGACGGCACAGCCTTCCACGACGAGCGGGCCCTCCGTGGGATCCGGTACGAGGAGACACACTCGGTGCCCGTCTGGGGGGACTTCGACTGCGACGGCCTCCTTGACCTCTACATCACCTCCATCTACGAAGGCATGCGCAGCTTCCTATACAGACAGCTTCCCGACGGCTCCTTCGAGGACGTGACGCTCCTCTCGGGAACGAGGGTGACGAACGGCTGGGGCGCCGCCGCGGCCGATTTCGACCATGACGGAAGGCTCGACCTCGCAGTGGGTTCCGCGACGGGTTCCAGGCTGTTCCGCAATGTCACGGAGGGCGGGAACTGGCTGCTCGTGAGAGTCTCTCCGCCTGAGGGCGTGAACCCGTCCGGGCTCGGCTGTACAGTGGAGTTGACGAGCGAAGAAGGAACGATGCTCCGACAGGTTTCAGGAGGCACGGGAACCACCTGCCAGGACGGAGCCCTGCTCCACTTCGGGCTGGGCGGATGCGTCGAGGCTTCTTGGAAGCTGTTCGTCCCCGGCAGGAGGGAACCCTGTGCATCGGGGAGATTCGAGGGAGTGTGCAGGCTGGTCACCGTTCCCTGAGCAGAGTCGGCGATTCAGTTCATCATTCATTGCGGAGACACGTCTTTTACGGCGCTCTCCAGGGCTGTCGCACGCCCTGAGAGACTGCCTGTGGACGGCGCAGCCCGGATTCCCCCCGGGGCAGATCATCCGACAACCCCATTCCCGCTTGACGCAGATTCAATATTGTCTCATTTATTTGCTGCGCAGTGGCCTGCAGCATAGGGGGGGGTATTGTGTGTGCGCTGCCTCTTCTCCTATCGGCGGTTCTCCTCTTCTCTCTTCCTGCTTCCTCCCAGTGGCTCCAGTGGAACGCGGGCTGCCCCGAGGGCAGCGAGCCGCTGGTCATCCACAACGGCACCTGGGACAGCTTCCTGACCTTTGACGTCGAGCTGCGCGGCCTCCTCGCGGAGACCGTCACGGTGGACTCGCAGGCGTACCTGCGCT
>JAAYTY010000081.1 GCA_012523605.1 Candidatus Fermentibacterota bacterium | reverse complement strand
CTGTCCCTGTAGAACATGGGAAGAAAAGGGTTCTCCTCGACCTCCTCCAGCACGAGGCGGGCCTTCCAGGCCTCCGCGAGCAGGCCGCAGAGGGTGGTCTTGCCGACCCCGATCGGACCCTCGACGACTATGTAGTGCTTCTCAAACGACATAGGGCCATAGCCGTCCTCTTGATGGCGCTTCTTCGAGAAGTGTAATATGGCTTCTGTCAGGACATTCGGCCACGAGAGCCTCGCAGCCGGCTCCCAGGCCGGGGATGGAACCCTCGGGCCTCAGCGAGAGCAGGGGTTCAAGGACGAATCTCCTGAGGTGCATCCTGGGATGCGGAAGGATGATCCACTCAGCGCCCGGCCCGCGTGGATCGAGGTACAGGATGTCCACGTCCAGAGTCCTGGGAGCGCCGTTCTTCGATTCGGGAGCCCCGGCCAGCGCCTCGGCCTCGAGACACGCCTCAACAAGCTCGGGCAGACCGGCCGTTGTCACCCCCGTCATCACCGCATTCAGAAAAGGCCCTCCCCGGACGCCTCCCCAGGGCTGGCTGAGATAGATGCCCGAGAGCTGGAAATCCACCACACCCCCGGCGCGCGACAGGCGCCGGGCAGCCTCCAGGAGAAACGACCTCCTGTCCCCGACATTGCTGCCGAGACCCAGCGCGAACTCCCTCGTCAGCCTTCCCATGCCGTGAAGGAGGCTCTATCGAGGCGGAGACCGACGGGAGGGCACTCCTTGTGAACGGTTACCGACCACTTTCCCGCTGGGAATCTGTCGCGCAGGGAAGCCAGGGCTTCCGAAGCCAGATCCTCTATGAATCCGAAGGACGAGCCGTCGAGGCTCGAGAGCAGGGCGCAGACCTCCTCATAGTCAACGGCAGGGGTAGAGCCGGGCGTGAAGGCGCCTCTCCACTCCACGTCGAGCGTGACGATCCGCTCCGACAGCCTTTCCTCGGGATGGACCCCGAGAACCGCGCTGATCTGGAGGCCCGCAAGCCTCAGGATTCCCTCCGGCAGCTTCTCCTCCTCCCGGCCAGGGCGGCGGCCCTGCCTTTGATGCTGCAGAACTCCATCTGCTCGAGCCTGCCGAGAGCCTTCATGATCATGTCCTCCGAGACGGTCAGCGCGAAGCGGACATAGCCCTCGCCCCAGCTGCCGAATCCGACGCCAGGCGCAACGGCTATCCCGGCCTGGGAGACGAGCCTGCCGGCGAAATCCACGGAAGTCCATCCCCTGGGGACGGCAGCCCACACGTAGAAGGTTCCCTGCGAGTCGAAGACATCCCATCCGAGATTCGCCAGCCCCGAAACGAGGATCTCCCGTCTCCTCCCGTAGGTCTCCAGCCTGCCGGCCAGCCCCGCGGCGGGAAGGTCGAGCGCCCGCGCGGCGGCGGCCTGGATGGCCGTGAAGACGCCGGAATCGATGTTCTCCTTCGCCGACATGAAAGCCCTGACGAGATTGCGTCCTCCGACGACGAATCCCACTCTCCAGCCGGTCATGTTGAACGTCTTGGAAAGTGAGTGGAACTCCAGGCAGATGCCGGAGGCTCCTTCTATGGAAAGGAAGGAGGCGGGCTTTGCGCCATCGAACCTGATGTGGCTGTAGGAGTTGTCGCTGACCAGGAGCAGGTCCTCCCTCCTTGCGAAATCCACGACCTGCTTCATGACGTCGTGGCTCATCACAGCCCCGGTAGGATTGTTCGGATAGTTCACGAAGAGCACCCTTGCGGAGCGCAGCGCCGCCCGGTCCAGGGCTTCGAGGTCGGGCAGGAATCCGTTCTCCCGGTGGAGGGGGACGTCCACCGGAACGGCGTCGGCGAGTATGCTGGCTGCGCGGTACACGGGATATCCCGGGTTGGGGACGAGCACGACGTCACCGCTGCTGCAGAACACCAGCGGGACGTGGGCCAGCCCCTCCTTCGTTCCGATAACTGCGCCGATCGCAAGGTCGTCCCCCATGCGCACGCTGAACTCCCGCTCCATCCACCTCATCGCGGCCTCTATGAAGAAATCGCTGCCGGCGTTCCGCGGGTAGCGATGGAACTCGGGTCTGCCCAGCGCTTCGCGGGCCGCCTCGACGATCTCCGGGGGAGTGGGCTCGTCGGGGTCGCCGATCCCGAAGTCGATTAGATCTACTCCCCTTCGCAGGGCGGCCGTCTTCAGCCTGTCCATCTCGGCAAACAGGTACGGAGGCAGCTTGCTCATCCGCTCCGACGCCGCGATCACCACGCGCCTCTTCTGCAAGTGCTCTATCTCCCGTCTGAATCCGCCGGTTTCTTGACCCGGGCCACAGGCTCGACAATAAATAATCCTGGATGACAGTCAAAGACGGGAGGCGCCGGAAATGGTCAGGATGCTTATTGTGACGCTGATGACGGTTTCCCTGGCCCGGGCCGGATGGATAGACTTCGGCCTCGAGGGGGAATCTTGCGCCTCCGTGCGCCTCCTGGAGGCGGACCAGGCGGGGATGCTGCTCGAAGTAGTGGTCCCCGGTGTCGAGATGACCGAAGTGGCCGCCGGAGGATTCGGCTTCACGGCGATAGGCGGGCCGGGGCTCTCTCCATCCGCTCCCGCGCCGGGATGGCCGATGCTTCCCAAGCTGGGATTCCTCGCGGCGGTGCCGGCAGACGGCCGCGTCTCCGTCTCGGTCGAGCATGTCGAGCCTGTGAGCCTGGGCATCGTCCTGCCGTACCCGATGCAGCCCATATCGCCCGACACCTGCCGTTCCGCAGGAGCCTTCGCTTTCGCTCCGGAAGCCTACTCCTCGGGCCTCCACCCGGCCGAGCGGGCGGGCTGCATAGTGGACGGCGTGCTGAGGGGCGCAACGCTGGGTCGCTTCGCGATCGTCCCCTTCGAGTGGGACGCAGAAACCGGACAGCTCACCGCCTTCAGGCGGATGATCGTGAGAGTCGGGTTCGACGGCGCGGTCGCGATCGACCCGAGGCTCAGATCGCCGTGGTTCGATTCCATCTACTCCCAGACGCTTGTCAATGCCTCCGTTCTGGGACAGGCGCCCGCATCAAGGTGCGAGAACTCGGGTGGGGTTTTCTACGCAAGAACTCCGGAGGAGGCATCGAGGGCCGACGGAGCCGACCTCCTCGTGATGGCCGGAAGCGATTTCGTCACCACCATGATCACGGAGTTCGCCACTGCCAAGCACAATCAGGGCTTCATGACCACCGTGGTCAACGCGGGCGGGTGGACGACCACGCAGATAAAGGATTACATCAAGAACGCCTACGACACCTGGGATCCCGCCCCGTCCTTCGTGCTCTTCGTCGGCGACCACCCCCAGCTGCCCGGATACAGCTACAACGGCATGAACTCGGACAACCGGTACGTCTGCGTCGACGGCTCGGACTACATGGGAGACATCTTCCGGGGCAGATTCCCCACTCCGACCAGCCACTACCAGTTCGTGAACGACAAGATTCTCAAGTGGGAGTTCGACCCCCTGACGACCCCCTCGTTCTGGAACTCGGCGCTCTGCGCCGGCTACTTCCAGGACGACGACAACAACGGCATTGCCGACCGGTGGTTCCTCTTCACCTGTGAAACCGTGAGGGACACATATCTCTCGCTCTTCGGCAAGAACGTCGAGAGGGAATACTGCACGAACTCGACCCACTCCCTGCCCTGGTACTACAGGCCGGACCTCCCTTCGGCAGGCCAGCAGGTTCCGTCGGACATCACCTGGGACGGCAATGCCGCCGGGATAACCGCCGCCATCAACTCTGGAGTCTTCCTCGTCCAGCACCGCGACCACGGCATGGTGGACGGCTGGGGCGATCCCTACTACACCACCAGCAACCTCTCGTCACTGACCAACGGCGAAAAGACGCCGATCGTTTTCAGCGTGAACTGCCTGACCGGGCAGTTCAGCTCCGACTGCTTCTCCGAAAACCTGTTCAGGATGCAGGGCGGAGCGGTCGCGGTATATGCGGCAGTCGAGGTTTCCTACAGCTACTTCAACGACTATCTGTGCTACGGGATGTACCACAGCTTCAACGACGACTTCGTCTCGCCCCCGTTCGTCTATACGAACCCCTCGGGGAACTATCTCGCGGGCCAGACCCTGATGGGCGGCCACCTGGAGATGCAGGCCGCCGCGCCGTTCAACCCCTATGGATCGTGGGAGATGTATGCCGAGGACGAATGGGACCTCTTCCACGTCTTCGGAGACCCCACGATGGACATGAGGACGGCCGTCCCCCAGGTCATGTCGGTGTCGGCCCCCCCGACCCTGCCGGTGGGAGCCACCTCGGCGCAGTTCACCGTGACCGTGGGAGGATCGGCCCTGGAGGGAGCCCTCGTGTGTCTCCGAAAGCCCGACCAGGGTATCTACGCCACCGGCATCACGGGATCCGCCGGCAACGTCACACTGAGCTTCCCCGCCCTCGCGTCGGCGACGCCGATGCCCTGGATGGTGACGGCACACAACACCATCCCTGTGGAGGGCGAGATCAACGGCGTGGGAACGGGAGAGTCGGGCTCCGCTCCGGCGCTGGATGCGGTCGGAATGCCCTGGCCCAATCCGTCGAGCGGCCAGGTGTCGTTCCCGGTGACCCTTTCCTCGGGCGGAGACGTCAGGCTCGAGGTCTTCGACCTGAGCGGCAGGCTGGTCCACGGAGCGATAGAAACAGGCATGCCCGCCGGGGAGGCTGTCCTGGGCTGGTCCGGATCGTTGGATCACCCCGCCGGCATCTACATCGCCCGCCTGACGACCCCGGACGGGCGGTCGGCCGTCAGGAGGCTGGTGCTGGCCAGATAGCTCAAGTCCGGGAGTCCCGTCTCATGCGGGGCGGGGGTCCTCAGACCTCCGCCCCGCGCCCGTCCATCCCCCAGAATGCCGCTATCCCGCTCAGATCCTCGTCCAGTACGCGCAGGTGCCCGAAGTGTCTCCAGTGCCCCGGAAGGAGTCCGCGCCAGGGGCTCTCGAGGAACCTCCCGTCGAAGAGAATCAGGATGCCGCGGTCCCCGGGCCCTCTCGTCAGCCTCCCGGCGGCCTGAATGACGCGGTTGACCCCGGGTACGACGCATGCGTGGAGGAAGCCTTCCAGCCCGTCCTCCCTGTAGCGCTCCAGCAGCAGCCTGGACCTCATGTCGAGCGTGGGCAGGCAGGGCCCGACCACGAAGGCCCCCCTCCTGTCCGGGGCTTCCAGGTCGATGCCCTCCGAGAAGATGCCCCCGGCCACGCACATGACGAGCAAGCCGCCCCTGGAGGCTTCGGCGAGGAAGCCCCCGCGCTCGCTTTCGCGCATGCCCGGCGCCTGCACGAGGACTCTTGCGCCGTGAACGGCCTCCATCCTGGAGGAGGCTAGGGTCAGGTACTCGAAGGAGGGGAAGAAGGCCAG
Organism: Candidatus Fermentibacterota bacterium; assembly: GCA_012523605.1. Lineage (GTDB taxonomy): Bacteria > Fermentibacterota > Fermentibacteria > Fermentibacterales > Fermentibacteraceae > JAAYTY01. The sequence continues at coordinate 9,376 of JAAYTY010000081.1, read as the reverse complement.
ATAAGTCCCGGGAACCAGCGACAGAATGGAGGCCATTCTGGAACAGAGAGCATCCAGGCTGTGGCTCCTGCTCCTCAGCCTCGTATCCACGGAAGGGTCCACCCAGACGCCCAGTCTTTCCGCCGGGAAGGGATAGTCGAACCTCGCGAGCGTCGTCTCGCCGGGGAGACCCAGCTCCATCCTGAAGTGCTCCAGAGGGGAGAGTGTCGCCGAGAAGCAGATCGCCGAGTGAACGCTCTCGAAGCGCTTGGACAGCCATCGAGAGGAATCGGTGCAAAGCCATTCGAGCGTGCATCCGGATGGCGGACGCGAACCCAGCAGATGCATGCGTCCGCCGGCGGAGGCCTGCCGTTCGGCCCTTTCGAACTCAACGGCGGTCCTGGCCATGTCCTCGAACAGTCCTCGTGCGCCGCTCACGGTGGCCCATGCATCCATCCAGGCATCCGCTCTGACAGCCGGAGCCATCTCCGCAGGAAGCTCGACAGGGCATGTTCCCTCGATTGACGCTTCCACCTCCCGGAAGGCTTTCAGGAAGGGCCTGACGGCTCTGCGAACCGTGCGCGGATCGCCGGGTGGACGCCGGTAAAGCCTCTCCACCGCCGTCCGGCAGACAGACGGGGAGAAGAAGGCTCTGGAGCGCGCCGGCAGATCGGCCGCCTCGTCGACCAGCAGGACGCATCGGGAAGCCGCTGAGGGCTCGGCGAAGAACCTCCTGATGAACGCGCCTGGATCGAAGACGTGGTTGGCGTCGCAGACCACCACGTCGCACCTGGTGGAGAGTGCAAGCGCCATTTCGAAAGGGCAGACCCCGGCGGAGGCTGCCAGCAGGGAGATGCGCCCGGAGTCGAGGACTCCCGGCGGAGGAGGCTCCAGCGGGTCCAGCCATGCCGAGCCGCTCGCGAGAGGGCATTCGCGGCATCCGTCCTCCCAGGCCGGGCACATCCTCTCGCGGGACTCCAGGAGCATGCAGTGCAGCTCCGGAGCGGAGGCGAGGAACGCATCGAGGGTCTTCGCCACGGTAGTCTTCTGGGTGTTCCTGGAAGTCAGATAGAATACGGTGAGCATCCCCGAGAGAGCCTGGGGGAGGGCGCCGGCAAGCACTGCGGCGGTCTTGCCCGTGCCGGGAGGGGCTTCTATCAGACAGCGTCCGCCCTGCCGTACTACATCGGAGGAAAGCTCCATCATGCCGGACTGCCCGGGCCGGGGCTCGGGGTGCGGCAGGCCGAGCGCGGAGATCAGGGCGGCCGTCCTGGCGAGTCTTTCGTACTCCGAGCGTGCGTACGACGCAGCCGATCGCAGAAGGCCGTCCAGCCTCCGGTCCAGATCGGCCGACAAGCCGTCCAGAGGGAGTTCGAAACAGCTGCAGGATCTGCCCTCGGGATGTATGTAGGCGAGAGATACGGGAAGAGCCCTTTCCCCGCCTCCCAGAGCCCTGGCATAGAACCAGGCCTGCAGGGCATGGTCCGGGTACTTTTCGAGGATTTCGGCCGAGGTGCCGGGGGGCGATGATATCGTCTTGATTTCCAGCACCTTCTCTGCTCTTCCATCCCGGGATGTGCGAACCAGGTCCGCCCTTCCCCTGACTCTGATCCGAACACCGTCGAAGAAGGATTCCAGTTCGGCCGCCACCTCCGACAGCGCACGTCCGGACGAGGATTCGCTTTGCTGGAACGCTCTGTGGAGCTTCATAGCGCTGCGGGGTGCGTCCGTGACCTCACGGGGCCTCGTCACGGGCGGGACGAAGCACATGCCCAGCAGGTCGCGGATACCCGTCCGTACCAGCCTTGCTTCGGGGTCGTACGAGATCGTCAGATCATCGCCTCCGCATGCAGGCTCGCAAAGAAAAGCGGCGGCGCATGGCGCCGCCGCTGCCTCTGCGGAGTTGCCGCAGTTTAGCTGTTGGTCGCCGGGGCGGTTGTGACGGGCTGGACGACCGTGGAGTCGACGACAACCGTCGAGTCAACCACGACGGTGGTGTCGATGACCACTGTGGTGTCGACGGGCTGGGTGAGGGTGGTGTCGACGACCGGGGTCTCGACAGCGGTGCTGTCGGCCGCCTGCTCGCCGGGCTGCTGCTGGCCGCAGGCGAAACCGAGCATTGCGATTGCGAAAACGGCTACGAGACGCATGATACCGATGCTCCTTTCAAGGGTAAACGCTTCAGGGAAACCTTCATGCAACTCAAGACTGCCAAGCCTGAAAAAACCGGAAACTTGGGATGCAACACGCAAAGGAATATCTATGTGTTCAGAGATCGATGTCAAGGGTTGGGGTGCCCGACAACTCTCAAAGTATTGCGGAAATGCAACTTGGCGACTCCAGCCAGAGCTGCGGCTCCATGTTTCTCCACCACCATCCTGGCAGCCTTGTCGGCTCCCGCAGCAGAACCTGCGGTCAGGCGCACTCCGAGACAGGCGGATGCCTCGTCGAGCCAGCGGATGTACCGGGCGCGAGCCGCTATCGAAGCCGCCGCAACCGCCGGGTCGGATTCCGCATGAGTCCTGAGCTCGATCCGCTGCCCTTCGGGCATGTGCGGGAGTATCCTCGAGGCAGGTGCAAACCTGTCGATCACTATGAGCGGCGCGGTTCCGCACCGTTCCAGAAGGCCCCTCAGCGCGTTTCCGTGAGCCTCGGAGAGCATGTCCAGGCTGTTGAGGCGGACATCGGCCCTCTCTTCGAGCCATCGGTTGTACCGCTCCGGGGAGATCACGATCCTGTGCACGAAGGCGCCGTCCAATCCGGACAGCATCGCATCCAGATCCAGGACACGACCGTCCGAGAGGGTCTTCGAATCGGCCAGTCCGGCGGACAGGAGCGCAGAGGCGGCGGCCTCGTCGAGCCTGGCCGCGGCGGCGACCAGCGGGCCGAGGTAGTCGCCCTTTCCGGCCTCGTCACAACCGATCCTGGGCCAGAGCCTCCCGCCGCGGGAGGCTGCGACGAGCCTGGAGACCCTGTCGGCGAGATTCCCGTCACCGCCGGCGAATACGACGGAGAAACCTCTTGCCTTCGAATAGTACAGGTTCACCCTGCACGACCTCGTACCGTCCGCCACCGACGCCCTGAGACCGTTCTGGAGCGCCCCATCCACGGAGGCTTCGAGACCCTCGGCGGCGAGTCGCTCCATCCAGAGGGCGGCCTCGCGCGAGAGGTCCCGGGAATGCGGGCCGGTCACTCGGCGAAGGGGTTGGCCACTTCCACAGGCTCCCCCTCTGTGTAGCTCTCCAGGAGGCAGGCTATCTCTCCTATCACGATCGCGCTCCGCATCAGGACGGGCATGTGCCTCTCGTCGTCCGTCATCCAGACGTAGATCTCGCCGCGCTGATCGAAGATCGCCTGACCCCTGAGCCTGGGCTGGACCATCACGCAGTCGAATTCTCCCGCCGGAACCCTGATTCTCTCCCTCCCGAGCACCTTCACCTTCAGCGGGTAATTTTCGTTGTCGGTATGGCAGTCCACTTCGTATTCGGCTCCGACCTCCAGCGGCAGTGTGCGGACGTAGTAGAGACAGCTCAGGACGTCCAGAGCGTGGGGCGGTATGGAGACCAGCATTTCTTCGGGGTTCTCCTCATCCGGGTAGTACGCCGTTCCGGCCTCCTGATCGAAGAGAACCTCCTCGGAATATCTGAAGTCGCCTTCCTGCAATCGCTTGTAGAATCGAAGGGTATGCAGCTGAACGATATCCAGGAGAGCTTCGTTGAGGTCGTCGACACGGAAGAACGCGCTGAAAGCGGGATTGGACCTCGCCGTCGCCGAAATCCTCCAGGCCATCAGTCCCTCGTACTCCTCGGGGCCCGTGACGGACAGCGTGGCGGTCCCGGCCTTGAGGATGCCGTACTCCACGCTGAACACCAGGCGCTCCCCGGGGCCGAAAGCGTCGTTCTCGACATAGCGCGGGGAATAGCCTTCATCCCCCGCAAGAGCGACTGCCAAGAGAAGCGCCAGCGTCATCGAACATCCTCCCGGTTGAAACCGCTTCCCGGAGTGATACCTCTCTCCACCGCGCCGTGTTCCCCGCCCGCGCCTTCATGCGTTCCGAACCCGGCTCCCCGCAGAGTCTCGATCCATGCTTCAGCCACCGCCCTGCGCGAATACAGGCGCACGCACCGCTCCCTAGCGGCGGCCCCCATCTCCAGGGCGATTCCGGGGTTGGCCAGAAGATAGCCGATCTGCCCGGCGAGCGTATCCGCATCGCCGGGCGGGTGGAGAAGGCCCGTCCTGCCGTCGAGCACCATGTCGACCAGGCTGTTCGTGGCAGCCGCCAGAACCGGGAGCCCGCTCGCCATCATCTCACCGGCGACGCGGGAGACGGCCTCGCTGGCCAGGCTGGGCACCACGCCCAGAAAAGCCTCACGGTAGAGAGGCGCCACGTCTTCGACACGCCCGACAACTTCCACCCTGTCGCCCGCACCCAGACTCCCTGCCAGCGCTTCGAGGTCGCGGATCGAGAGCTGAGCCGGCGCGCCGGCAATGGTGAGCCTGGCCGACGGCACCCTGGCCACTGCTCTTATCAGCGCAGCGTGACCCTTGACCTCGCTCAGCCTTCCGACCGCCGCGATCCTCGTGCCGGGCTCCCGCCGGGGCGGCGGGACGAACCGGCCGGTGTCCACGGGCGCAGGTATGCACGCAACCGGCCCCTTCCTCCCGCGGGAGTAGCCATTCCTCAGCATGAAGGGGCTGGAGAAGACCACCAGGGCCGTTCTTGCATCGATCAGCCGTGCGAGGGGGCCGGACGAGGGCCTGCGGATGTCGGAGCGCACTCTCACCACGGGCGCGCCAGACGCGATGACGGCGGCCGACTGGTCCTCCGATCTGTGCACGCAGACGGCATCGAAGCGCATGCGGCCCGTCAGGCGGGCGAGCGAGGCCAGCCCGAGAGGAAAGGCCGCCCCGAGAAGCTCCACGCCTGCTGCCGGAAGCCCTGCCTCCACCGCCTTTCGGAATGCCGGCGAACGCCGGGGGCCCGCGAACACGACATCGCAGCCGGCCCCCCCCAGGGCCTGCGCCTGTGCCACAGCCCCCTCGGCCGACGCGTTCCACCACCTGCAGCTCGCAAGAACTAGTACCCTCAGCGCAAGTCCTCCGGTCCGTGGTTCGTCGATGCGATCATATATTCCGGAACGGTCTGGCGCCCCCGGGTCCGAAGCAATCCGGGAGCGAGAGGGAGCAGCGCATGCCATTCCGGCCTCCGGCATCGGCGAGGGTATCCTCCATCGGAGAGCCCCCCGTGGCCTCCGTGATGAAGCGTTTCAGGGAACTCAGGGCTTCCGGGCGCGACGTTATATCCATGGCTCAGGCAACCCCGTGGTTCGGCCCTCCTCCTTCGGCGATTGCGGCTCTTGAGGCGAGGCTGGGGGATCCGGAGATCCACCGCTACGGTCCGGACGAGGGACTGGAGTCGTCGAGGACCGCCCTGGCCGTGGACCTGCTCTCCAGGCGGGGCATAGAGGTCGATCCCTTCACGGAGCTGCATCTCACATGCGGCGCGAGCCAGGCATTCCTCGGAGCCCTGGCGGCGGTGGCCGACCCGGGCGACAGGGTGGTGCTGGTCGAGCCCTGGTACTTCGACCACGAGTACGCGGCCCGGCTCCTGTCGCTCGATGTCACGGCCGTCCGCGCCAGGGAGACATCCGGCGGATGGCGGTTGCCGCTGGACGAAGCTCTCAGGAAGGTGGCGGACGCTTCGGCGATCGTGCTGGTCAGCCCCGGGAATCCTACCGGTTCGGTCATCCCGGACAGCGAGATCGAGGACATCTCGAACGCCTGCGACCGCTGGGGCTGCAGCCTGCTCATCGACGAGACATACGAGAGATTCGACTTCACGGGCACGGCAGGACATCCCTGGGCGCGTGGAAAGCCTCCTCATGTCCTCACTTTCGGTAGCTTCTCCAAGAGTCTGGGCATCTCCGGATGGCGCCTCGGGTATCTGTTCGGAGACAGGAAGATCCTCGCGGAGTGCCTCAAGGTCCAGGATGCCTCGGTCATCTGCCCGCCCACGGCTCCGCAGGTGATGATGGAGGCAGCGATCGGGGATGCCGGCTGGGCCGGCGCGGCGGCAGCGGGCATCAGGACGAGGATGGAGGCTTGCAGGGATGCCTCAGCCGGAGCCCGGGGACTCGAGTGGAGGGGGGTGGACGGAGGATTCTTCACTCTCGCCGCCACTCCCGGCATGTCGTCGGCGGAAGTCTGTGACGCCCTGCTCGAGCGGTACGGGATCGCGGCGATCCCGGGTTCGGCGTTCGGTCCCGCAGGCGAGAGTCATGTCAGGCTGAGCTTCGGCTGTCTCTCGGACCTCGACCTGGAGAAGGCCTGCGAGCGGCTCGCCTCGGTCGATCTCTGGGGTGGACAGAGAGCTAGCGGAAGCCGGCCTTGATCCCTCCCCATGTTCCCGCCTCCAGGCCCAGCGTGACGTCGTTCGTTACGACGACGTCGTCGTAGCTCGCGTCGATCGAGGCAGTCCCGCCCGTGTTCGTATCGAGAGCACAGAGCCCCATGGCTCCAGCCTGGGGATAGGTGGAGTCGTTCACCATGACGAGCCAGTTCGTCGGCTCGTCTCCGGGATCGCCGATCCAGATCTTCGCGCCGAGCATCCCACCCGAGGTCTCGAATCTGACCCTGTACTCCGTATCCGGCAGGATGTCGCAGTACATCATCCCGATCGGGACGGGATCCGACGAGGGACCGTCTATTCTGGCGATGACCACGATGTTGTAGACTTCGTCGAAATAGGCGACGTACCCCGTGAACGCGAACGGCGAGAAACGGGCGATCAACCCGAAACCACCGTCGGCGGCGGTCACGCGTACAGTCGTGGAATAATCGGGAGTGCTCATGGAACCGGCCTCGTCACCGTTCAACGATGCGGCCAGGATCTCGTCGGGCCAGGTTCCATGGAGCCTGTACATTCCGTCCTCCACGGTGTAGGAGACTCCCGGCGACGGGAGCTCCGTCCATCCGTCGGCGTTGCCGTCGTCGAAATCGTCGCTCAGGAGAACTTCACAGCAGGCTGGAAACACTGCGGCGATCAGCACCAGCAGCAGTCTCACTTCCTCCTCCCCTCCCTCCGCGGGAATCCCGGCCCGGGCAGGGGCAGGGAACCCGGCTTATCATGAACAGGCAGCGTCAACGGGTCACTCGACCGGCGGAGCCTCTGCAATCCGCCTGAGCATGGCCGAATACGCCCTTCTGGCCTCCAGCATGAAGCCGTCGAATCTCCCGTCGCGGAAGTCGGGAAAGCTGTGATCCGGCGCCTCGAAGCGGCCGAACCTGAACCTGAGGCAGGTGTGGACCCACACACCCCGGCCTGCGCAGATCTTGTCGGGAGCCTCCTTGAATGAGGCCAGCACCAGCTTGCCGAAGTCGAGATACCCCGGATCGAGGTTCACGGTCCTCGATCCGTTCGTTCGGAACAGATCCTCGAGTACCGAGCACTCCTCCTTCCACTTCGCTATTCCGTCGGGCGGAGCGAGCCTTTCGAACGCCAGCCACACCCGGAAGAGGCCCGGTCCCATCTCGGTCTCGTAGTAGCAGGACATATCGAACGGGTACGGCCGGCTCTCGAGCGCGACCGGGCCGAACGATTCCGTCAGAGCCGAGCGGGCGGCGCCCGGGGGGCAGGGTTCCGGGGAAATGACGCTGACCAGCCTGAGCACAGGGCGCACTGGAGCCCTCATCGCCGTCTCCGACTCCGCCAGCACTCGAAGGCCCTCCCTGCCAGCACCGGATCGATTCCGAAAACCGAGGCGACGCTGGAAGCCCAGTCGGAGCCGATCTTCACGTTCCGCCTGCCCCCGCGATCCTCTATCCTGAGGTTGGCGTTGTGCGCGTAAAGCCTTTCCTCCCGACCCGCCGCGCACAGATGGAGGCCGTTCATCCCGGGTGCGTCGAAAGACCTCTGCCAGTGGCGGAGGAACTCGGCGGGAGAGACGAAGCCGGGCTTGATCACGTATCGCTCGGTCGTTCCGGAGGAGGAGCGGATGCTCATCCTTATCAGGCCGTACCTGTCCGTCGCATAGACCAGTTCGGCCGGCCCGACCAGCACTTCGGTCCGCTCCGGTTCGAGATCTACGGGGACGTGCACGAGATAGCCGGGGTCGAGGAGAAACCTGCCGATCGCGGACTCGATCATGACGGCGCAGTGTATGTCCCTGCCGTGCTTCATGTCGCCCATGACGGGTCTTGCGGGAAACCCGAACGAGACGAGTATGTCCACAAGGGTGTTCGTCAGGGAGAAGCATGTTCCACCGGAGCCGGTTCGTATGTGGTCGCCTACGACGGCGGCCGGGCTTCTCAGCCTCCCGGGCCCGTCTCCGTGCTCCTCCAGAGCCAGCATTTTCGTAAGGTTTTCGTAGGGAAGCCGGGAGAATGCCCTGGATGTATCTTCCAGCAGGTTCCTGTCGGGCCTGTCAGGCCTGAGGCCGAAATGCATGGCGAAGGCGTCGGCGGCTGGTCCGAGGCGCAATCGTCTCCTCCGGTTGTTGTCAGGGGATGATGTAATGGCGCAGGCTTCATACCGCAAGCTCTCCGAATGGCTGTTCGAGCGTTTCGGCGCCCCCGTCAGGAAGGTGGGCGTGCTGGCGGGCTTTCCCTGCCCGAACCGTGACGGAACCCTGTCCAGGGCCGGCTGTTCGTTCTGCAATCCGGCGGCCGCGCTTCCCCCGGGGATCACAGCGGAGGACACTGTAACCGCACAGCTCGAGACTGGAACGAAGGCGGTCCGGAGGAGGTTCGGGGTATCGAGATACGTCGCCTACTTCCAGGACTGCACTCCGACCAACTGCCGGCCGGTGGAGCTGGAGGAGAAGCTGGCGGAGGCGCTGAGATTCCCCGGAGTGGTCGGGTTGGCGGTCTGCACCAGGCCCGACTGCCTGCCGGAACAGATGGCCGACATGCTCGCACGCGTATCCGAGAACACCCTCCTCTGGGTCGAGCTGGGCCTGCAGAGCGCGAACGACGAGACACTGGCGGCATCGGGGAGGAACCACACCGTCGGGGACTGCACGGAGGCACTCGGCAGGCTGCGCTCTAGAGGTCTGCCGGCGGTGCTCCACGTCATCCTCGGTCTTCCCGGAGAGACCGGCGGCGACCTGGACCGCACCGCCGACTACGTTCGCGAGAGCGGCGCCTGGGGTGTGAAGATCCACAATCTCCACGTCCTGAAGGGCACGAGGCTCGAGGAGGAGTATGCGGCGGGCCGCGCAATCCTCCCGGACATGGAAGGCTATGCGGCCATGGCCGCCCGGTTCGTCTCCCGGCTCGACCCGGGGACGGTGGTTCACAGGCTGTGCGCGGATGCGCCATCGATGCTTCTTGTCGCTCCGGGATGGATGTCCGACAAGCAGGCTGTAGTGAGGGCCGTGGAGCGCCGCCTGGCCGACAT
>JAAYTY010000080.1 GCA_012523605.1 Candidatus Fermentibacterota bacterium | reverse complement strand
GTGAACCTCGACATGGTGCTCTACGCCCCGCCGGGATTCGACACTCTGTGGGTTCCCTACGACGACCAGTCGCAGGCCCTGGCCGAGTTCGTGCAGGCCGCCGCCGCGACATACGTCCCGGCGCTGGACTTGGTGATCGAATACGATCCGTCGGCCACCTACAGCGACCATGCATCGTTCTGGGACTACGGCTACCCGGCCGTGCTGGGAATCGAATTCGACGTGGACAACAATCCCTACTACCACCAGGAGACCGATCTGCTCGCCAACTACGCCGGATACTGGCCCTTCGGCACCAACAGCATCAGGGGGGCCATCGCTGCGATCGCGGCGCTGGCGGAACCCATCGGCCCCTCCGGAACCGGAGACGGAGCCCCGGCGGAGGCGGGCTCGATTTCGATCTCGCCGAATCCGGGCACGGATTCGTTTTCGATCCTGGTGACGAGCGGAATGCCGGGCGACGCGGACATAGCGGTGGCGGACCTTTCGGGCAGGCTCGTCTGGCGCGCATCCGCCCAGTGTCCCGGATCGCCTGTCGAGGCGGACCTGTCCGGCCTGCCGGCGGGTGTCTATCTCGTCCGCTGGACGCAGGGCACGGCGTCGGGTTCGTCGAGGCTGGTGAAGCTGTAGGGATTCCGCAGCACGGCGGTCAGGCGGTCCCGCCCTCGAGAAGAGGGCCGGAGGTCTTCCATCAGAAGGCGGGTTTCGTGGCTATCCCTCTGTCGGCGGTCTGTTTCTCCACGGGCGACACCACCTGCCAGCCGCCCATGGCATCGGTGCCGAGGAACTGGTGAAGCTTGGCGATGAAACCTTCGCCCATGGGTATGCATGTGAACACGAACAGGCGCCGCCCGAAATCGAAGATGCCCGCCGTGGGGCTTCCTCCTTCGCGTGCGGCGGCGGCTGGACATCCGGGGTGCATGGCGGAGTCACCGAGGCTCTCCCAGCAGGACATCCCGCAGAGATCCTCTCCCGGCCTGCCGACATCCATGCTGAAACGGTGATTGTGCCATACGATCCGATGGTCCCTGTCGATGATCATCACTGCATAGGCGGTTCCGTCACGGACGAGTCCGTCGAGCCTGTCGAGGAGCACCGATGGTTCCATGCGTTCCCCCCTGGAGAGACGACCCCATCCGTGCTTCAGACCGGCCGCACGCGAACACCCTCCGCGGCCTGCCGGAGGAAAATACCCTGAAGGGAGCCCGGAGGGAAGAGCCGGAGCCGTCCGATAGCCTCACCTTGCGGCAGGCGGGCCGGTCTGAACGCGCACCTCTCTGACGACGGGAGTCAGCGAGGGGTCGGTCGAGGAGAGTTCCAGCCTGTACTGCAGGAAGGCGCACCCCCTGGCGAGCACTTCGTCGAGATCCATGCGGCGCCCCGGAATCTCCGTCCAGTCGCCCATCTGCAGCCTGCTCGGAGCGGCCCTTACGAAGAGGCGCGCCGAAGTGCCGGCGGGGATCGAGGCGTCCCATTCTATCGCGCACCATTCGGATTCGGGTCCGATGTAGAGGATAGAAGAGGTCAGGCTGCCAGACCTCGCCCGGTCGAGCACCTCCCACCATCCGATGGAGCCGGTTTCGATGGAACCCGTCACGGGCTCGGGCAGGCCGTCTCCGTCGATGTCGCCGGCAGCGATGCAGGAAAGGCCCTGCATGGCCCCGGCGGTGCGGGGCGCGAAGCTTCCGTCGCCGAGGTTCTCCCACCAGGCCAGCTCGCCCGCATCGCCGGAGACCGCCGCTAGATCGTCATCCCCGTCGCCGTCGAAGTCTGCGGCGGAGATCTCTTCCGGAGCAGTCAGACCGCGCCCGGCGAAGACTGCGTTCCACGCGGTGCCTCTCCCCGCGAAGACGAGCACCTCGTCATCCATCGAGGAGGCCGCCGCCGGATCCAGCGACCCATCGCAGTCCATATCG
>JAAYTY010000079.1 GCA_012523605.1 Candidatus Fermentibacterota bacterium | reverse complement strand
CGGCCATCGAGGCGAACTCCGCGGCCATCATTTCCCCGAGCTCCACCACCAGATCGGGCTTCTGGGCTATCCGGATCTTCTCGAAATAGACCCTTCCGTGACGACCGGACGTGTAGCGGAAATGCCCCTCGAGATAGGCATCGCACATTCCGAGTATCTCCAGAACCCTCGCCTCGCTCACCTGTTCCTCCCGTTCCCGTTCCTGCGGGGCAGGACCGCGATCGAATCCCTTCCGGGAAAGACTGTGCACGGATCCATCCATCTCGGAACGAAAGCCGCTGCGCCTCCGTTCGAGAGACAGGCTTCCAGAATGCCGGGGAATCTGTCCCTGATGGAGGTCGAATCAACCGAGAGAAGGGATCTCCTGAACGCCGAGAAATCGCCGCGCCGGAGCCCGGTCAGGCCCCTCACCATGGCATGCCTCACCAAAGTGCGGTGAGAGAGCGGTTTCTCGATCTGCGCGAACGAAGAGATCACGGCGAGCCTGACGTCCTCCTCGGAGAGGGGTGTTTCGGCAAATCGGTCCGGCAGGTTCTCCAGGAACCTCAGAGTCCGCGGGGGATCGGGATCCCTGTAGGAACAGAGGGAGAGGATGCCCGAGAGCCTGTCGTGCCAGGCGGACACCTCGTAGGAGCCCCCGGCAGTCCTGAGGGCGTTGTAGAGGATTCCGTCGGCGAGAAGCGTAGAGCCTGCAGTGCACAGCCCGGCGTCCGCCTCGGCGAAAAGCGGCGCAGGCCCCGAAATGCACGCAGAGCCCACGGAGGTGTCCCACCTTATCACGACGGCGCCCGGGGAGGACTTCGGCGGCTCGGCGTACCGGGAGTCCAGCCTGTGACGCAGAGCGCCCGCCAGGGTCTTCACGGCAGAGGAGACCCTGTCGAGAAGACCGGGGTCGGCCCCTGCGACGAGCCTGACAGCTCCGGCGCCGATCATGTCCGAGAGGATCCGCCCGACTTCCCCCGCCGCGTCACGCCGGGCCTCGGCCGATCCCGAGAGGGCTTCGAGCAGGTTGTGCTGGGGCATTCCCTCCCAGCAGTCGCCCAGCGCGGCGGAGCCTCCGACGAACGCAGAAGCGGCCAGCCTGGAGAAGACGTCGCAGCACGGAACCATGTCCGACTCGAGGTCTATCCTCATTTCGCTCACGATCTCTCCGAAGCGGTCCTCGTCAGACATTTCCGTGCGGCGCAGGATGGTTTCGAGGATGTCCGTCATGCTCTCCACCGTGCTGGAGAGACAGGAGCACGAGAGGATGAGATAGGCCCTCGGCCTGCGGGAGGCTCCTTCCAGGAAGGAGAACGGCTCGCAGTCGAGCCCTCCGGTGGAGGAGGACAGCCTTCGAGACAGCTCCTCGAAGGACAGCCCGCCCGCGGGCATGCCTCCGAGGCACCTCGCGGCGACAGGTACGAGCGTCTGGAACCCGCTCCCGACAACGGACAGGTCGAAGGCGACCTCCAGATGGACGGTTCCCGCGCGAGGCAGTTCCACGAGAGTCAGGGGGATCCCGGAGCAGGCCGCCTCGCGCAGGGGCAGATCCGGCGCCTCCGGATCTATGTCGTCGAGCGAGATGCGGGGGATCTTCGCGAGCGCCCCGGGATCGTCGGCCGACCGGGCGTACTCCCTCAGCCTGGAGTGCTCCATCTCCAGTTTCTCGAACACCGAGTCGCGAACCGGCGTGCCCGAAGCGCCCCTGGAGGGTTTCGAAGGGACGATCAGGGAGTTGAGTCTGTGGGGGTTCTCGAGAAGACCCTCACGCACCAGCCCGGCCAGCCTCCGCCCGAGATCCCTCTCCGCCGCGAGCGCCCGGATGTCGGCCGCATGGTCCATCCACGCGCCCGGATCGGTTCCGTAGGTCCAGGCCCTGAGAGCCCTCGTGAACAGCTTGAGGGGGAACTCGTCCGACTTCTCCGAATATCTGGTCATCAGCACGTTGAGAGCGGCTTCGATGGAGCCGTTCGGAGGGCCGCCGCCCGCGAACTTTTCGAGCGTTCTGAAGACGAGCCCGCGGACGAGCCTTGCCGCGCTCTCGGCGCACCCCCTCAGCCCCACCGTGAGGAGCGACTGGCGCAGTTCCATATCGAGGCCCGTCTCGGGCGAGATATCCGCTCCGTAGCGGCTGTCTATGAGCACCCTGCTGAGCACACCCGAATCTCCAAGCAGAATCTCCTCGACAATCTGCCAGGCGGCCATGCTCCTGCTGTCCGCGACCTCTCCGAGGAGCCACGAGACGTTCGCCGACAGCGAGCCGCCCCTTCCGGAGGGAACCGCAAGCCGCAGCGAGCGCGGTCTTCCCCAGGGTCTCTGAGCGGGAATCTCCGCGGCAGCCCCCTGCCCCTGCCTGGCTCGCGGCGGAATCAGCCCCGCAACTTTCGCGAGCGCCTCTGCGGCCTCAAGCGGTGAATAGACGAAGAAGAGGCAGTTTCCCGTGTGATAGTGCCGGGCGTGGTATTCGACGATGTCCTCGTACGAGAGCCGGTGCATCCTCGACGGGTCTCCCCCGCTGTCGTGCCTGTACGGGGTGTCCGGCATCACGGCCGCCTGAATGGCAATCGCCGACAGCTCGTCGGGATCCGAATAGGAGCCGCTCATCTCGCTGTACACGACACCAGACGGACTGGCCAGCCTCCTGCCCCTGCGCACTCCGGGCACATAGTGGAACGACTCGAGAGAAACCCTCACAGGGTCCAGCAGGGGATCGAAGACCAGGTCGAGATACACAGAAAGGAGATTGTGGAAGTCGCCCTCGTCCGGCGAACCGATGTAGTACAGGGTTCTGTCGGGAGCGGTCACGGCGTTGAGATAGCTGTGCAGCGACCCCCGCCACAGCTCGTTGAAAGCGTCCCTGACAGGATACTTCGCAGAGCCGTTCAGGACGCAGTGTTCGAGAACGTGGGGGATGCCCCTGGAGTCCCCGGCGGGGGTCCTGAAGCAGATGCCGGCGAAGAAATCCCTGTCGCAGGACTGCACGGAGAGCACGGTCGCCCCGGTGGCCTCGTCCCGGAGCATCCGCCAGGGGAGGCCGAACGAGGCGAGCAGTCCCCGGGATATCTCGGTGGCAATGCGGTTCAGAGAGCATACCTCCGGAAGGAGCCGTGGATTCGAAAGGGGACTATAAGCCGCCCGGGGCTCCACCGGCACCGGCGGGCATGTGCCTCCCGCTCCGGACGGGGTCGCCGGCCGCTTGACGAAGCCCTGCCCTGTGGATGTCCGCGCAGCCAGCCGAACGATTTTTGCGGCATGCATCGGAATGAGATCTTCACAGTATCCGATTCCGACCGCCGTCCTGCTCGGAGGTTTCGAGCGGGCGCTCTCTCTTCCACGGCTCGCGACATATATCCCCGCTCTCATTCCGGAGGCCGTCGCAGGAGCCCGCTCGAGTCATTCATAAAGCCAACTCTTCAAGTCGGTATTGACAGTCATGCAGGCTCCGGTCATTCTCTCCGACAAAGTGGATTTCCCACGCATCAAGGGAGGCCGGAAGAGCATGCGCATACTCTTATCGAAGCTGTGAACGGCCTTCCTTCCCTGCCCGCCGGGCGCGGGCAGGCGGACAGGCCTGAAGAGATCCTGATTCCGGTCGGACATCCAGGTTCCCGGGAGCGCATCGAGCGCAGGCGCATCCCCATTTCACCCAGCATCCCTAAGGAGGGCTCATGAAGGGACTCATGGCACTTGCGGCGGTCTCTCTGGCGGCTGGAGGAATTGCGACGGCCGCAGCCGGCAGCATGACCGGCTATGTTGATCTCACCTTGAACAGCAAGTACGTCTGGAGGGGCATCAACTTCGTTGATGATCCGGTGCTCCAGCCTTCTGCATGGGTGTCGTGAAAGGGCTTTACGGCAGGCGTCTGGGGCAGCATGGAACTGACCGACGTGAACGAGGTCGAAGGCGGCGGCGAGCGCGCGATGAAGTTCACCGAGGCCGATCTCTATCTCATGTACACCACTCAGCTCGGCCCCGCCTGCGTAACCCTCGGGATCGGAGACTACACCTACCCCAACACCGACTACAACTCGACCGCCGAGCTCTCCCTGGTCGCGGCGCTGGGATATCCGCTGACACCCACGATCAGCATGTACAGCGACATCAAGGAGGCCGACGGGCTCTACACCTCCCTGGGAATCTCGCAGGCCGTGCCGGGAACCCTCCAGGTGTCCGATGCCGTGACGGTCTCCGCCCCGGTCCTGTCAGCCTCGATCGGATATGGGAATTCGCTTCACAATGCTTTCTACTACTGGCATCCCGAGGCGGCGCCGGGCGATATGACGTTCAATGCAACCCTGCCCGTATCTATCGGCTCCTCGGTGTACGTGACCCCCGCAGCGCACTTTTCGATGCTCATGGACAGCGATATCAAGGAGCTCTTCGAAGAGGACACTCAGTTCTGGGGAGGGGCCTCCCTCACCTACTACTTCTAGGGACCGGACGGGAAGGGGGTCCGTTCCATGAGCACCACTCCGTTCTGGGTCGCGGCGCTGGTCTACTGCGCTCTGATGCTCCTCGTCGGTATCTCGACGAGGGTGAAGAGGCACATCAAGACAAGAAGCGACCCTCTGTCCAGCCTTGAATACTGGCTCGCCAAGAGGGAACTGCCGTTCTGGCGCCTCGGGGTGTCGCTCACTTCCGGCTGGCTCATGCTGGGCTGGGTGGGCTTCGGCATGTCCATGGTGTACATGTACGGCATGACCGGGCTCTGGATCCTGCCGGTGCCCTGGTTCATCCTGTGCTTCATCATCATCGCCATGGTGCCTTTCGTCAGGCGCCTTCCGGCGGTGAGCCTTCCACAGGCGCTCGAGAAGCGCTTCGGCACAAGCGCGCGAACACTTCTCGCGATCTTCTCGGCGGGAGTGTTCCTCGCCTGGACACAGGCAGAGCTCTTCATGGGCGGAAACCTGATGGCGCCGTTCCTCGGGATACCGACCTGGGCGTGCATGCTCCTGCTGGCGCTGCCGATAGCGGTTTACACCTACATGGGCGGCTTCAGGGCCGTTGTCACGACCGACGTGATCCAGTTTCTTCTGATGTCGGTATTCATGATCATCCTCGCGGTAACAGCTCTGAATGCCGCATCCGACGCCAGCTCCGGGGACATAGCCGGCGCCCTTCGGGCATGCGCCCCTCCCTGGGCGGGCGAGGGGAACGCCCTGAACCCGTGGGTGCTGGGCGTCCTGTTCCCGATCGTGCTTCTGATCGGATACCTTCCGGGTTGGATGATCGAGTCCGATCTTGTGCAGAGGATCCAGGCCATGAAGACCACGCGAGAGGCCCGGAAGGGCGCCGTGCTGGCCCTCTTCCTCATAACGGCCTTCGTACTCGTCCTCCCGAGCATCACTGCCTTCTGCTCCCTCGTGGTCTTCCCTCCCGTTGACGGCGCTCCGCCCGATGCCATCGGCGGCGACGCGCTGGGGATCATCTCGGCCTTCATCTCGACCATGCCGCTGGGGCTCGCGGTGTTCATGCTGATCGGCATCATGGCCTGTCAGATGTCCACCGTGGACACATTCGCCCAGGTCACAGCCATGCCGGTGGCCTTCGACCTTGTGGAGCCATCGCAGGTGAAGCACGGCGTTCCGAGGGAGAAGCGCCTCCGGACCACGCGGATCATCTCCGTGCTTGCCGTGCTTGCCGCGCTCGGGTGCGCACTGGTGAGCGAAACCCTCGGGGACGTCTACTACATCTCCTCCGGAGTGCTGTCCGCATGCATAGCCGTGCCTGCCTTCTTCATCTTCTGGAGGCGGACCACCCTGCCGGCCGTCATCACCTCGGCGGTGGCCGGGTTCCTGGGTACGGTCGGTATGTACTGGTTCGAGTACAAGCACCTCCAGTATTCCGACCCGGCTCTTCCCAACTACTACACAGACGTGCTCCCGGGATGGCTCGCGGGTTCCTACGGCTACATCTACGTCGCTTCCGGGGTGCTCGTCTCCGCGTTGCTGATAGTGCTGGTCAGCTTCGTGACGAAGAGGCCGCCTCAGGCCCGGTTGGATCAGGTCAGAGCCGAACCGGTCGACGATTTCGGCGAGTTCGCGAGGAGCAGCGCACCGGAAACGTCCTAGGCCGGAAGGAGGAATCCGCCCGGATCACGACGGGGGCGGGACCGCCCGGTCCCGCCCCTTTCGATGCTGGCGGCGGAGTTATCCGCCGAGTCTGACCACCCTGCCGGTCAGCCCGTCGCCGGGGATCGACAGCCTTATGAAATAGACGCCGTCGGGACAAAGCTCTCCCGACCCTGTCCTGCCGTCCCAGAGGACCGTGTGTCCGCCGGCGGGAAGATCCTGCTCGACGAGGGTGCGCACCAGCCTGCCGGACAGGTCGTACACCGCGAGGTTGCAGAAAGCCGGAGAAGGCAGGCCGAAGGATATGCCGGTCGAGACGGAGAACGGCGATGGAATGGCTCGATCCAGAAAGAACACGGCCTCTCCTCCCTCCTCCCATCCCGCAGGGGCAGGATCGAGAGAAGCCGTGTAGGGCCTGTGGTTGTGGGCAGTCACGGTGACGGTCGCCCCGACGGACGAACCGTACGGGAGGGTCGGCAGGTCGAGCGACAGGAAACCGTCGTTGTCGGTGTATCCGGCGCCCAGCAGCTCGTCGTCCTGCACGACCCCGACCAGCGCATCCTCGACGGGCTGTCCTCCTTCTCCGGTGACATAGATGGGCCAGGGCCCGGCCCAGACGTACTGGCTGTGGTCGGCCTCGAGGACGGCGATGGGGGAGGTGTCGGCGTAGATGTCCACCTCGGGGCAGCCGAACACCATGTGCATCCAGTTGTTGCCCCAGTTGTCCGGGCCGTAGAACTCCTCGACCTTGAGCTTCCCGTAGTCCACCGCCGCGCCCATGTGGTGTATCTCCAGTTCGAAGTAGCCTCTCCAGGTGTACTCGGCCAGCGAGTCGGTGGGACCGAACGGGCTTCCGGTCGTCGCTCCCATGAAGCCCAGGGCTCCCTTCGGCGCTACCGTATCGCCCTCAGTCATCCAGGCCTCTCCGAAGCAGTAGGCCCCCATGAAGGCCGCATTCGAGCAGGCGATGGAGTTGACCCAGGGCAGCATCCTGCCGTTTGACAGAGCCTGCACGTCGGATATGGAGAAGCCTGAGGTGCCCCAGCCGCCGACTCCGCCGTGGCCGATGTAGTCCACGATGGTCCGGCCCTCGTCTATGTCGGCGGCGATCTCCGAGATGTCGGGAGGGGCACCGCCGTACTCGGGACTGTCGCAGTAGTAGTCCACGGCGAGGTCGTGATCCATGAAGATCACGGCATGCTCCCAGGAGTGGAGCGGGTCGAGCCCGTCGCTGGAACCTATCACGACGGTCTTCTGGAACCAGTTCACGCCTGCCGGCTCGAACGGGTTCGCCTCGTGCTGAACTATCTTCCAGGCCTGGTACTGCAGGTCGTCGAGCGAACCCGTGATGCGTCCCACATGGATTGAAGGGACACTCGTCCCAGTGCCTATCACGCCGTAGATGTTGTCCGATGCGAAATCCTCGTACATCGGCACAGGCACCCGGTACTCCCCTCCGACGATCATCAGCCATTCCGGCGGGAAGGGCCATATGGCGAAGGCCAGCTCGATCCAGGCGTCTATCTCCTCCGCGGTGGAACCGATGTCGGGCACGATCCCCAGCGCCACCCTGTAGCCCCTCTGCCTCTTCCAGTCGATGAGTTCCTGCACCGCGGCGAGTGTCTCCTCGGTGCCTATGAAGACATAAGATCCGTCGAGGAAGGTGCCCGACGGCTCGAATCCGAGCACTTCGCGATAGAAGGGTTCGAATCCGGGGGTCGTACCGTCGAAGACGCGCGACAGCTCGTTGTCCCCTCTGCCACGAAAATCCAGCCTGACTGTTGCGCTGGTGACCAGCGTGACCTCACCCGTGGAGGGGTCGAACCTCACGGGTTGAAACCTCACGGTTGCCACACGGAGGTCTCTCAGAACATGAACGCCCTCCAGCTCGGCACATGCCGCCGGAAACGGGTCCGGACGGCCGTATATCGCCTCGTCCCTCCAGACCGGGCTGAAACCTCCCGAACGCAGGGCCGGTCGTCCGAACGGAGGCACGTCGAACAGCCCCAGCGACACCGTTGTCTCGTCGAGGATCTCGAGTTCGACGCCTCCCGCATCGGGCACCTGCACCATCCGCCTCAGTACGGGAAGATCAGGGGCTCCCTCTACTGCGAGAACGCCCCAGCCGGGCACCCTGAGAACCGTTCCCGGTGAGCCGCCCTCCTCGGCGGTGAGGGCGGGAGTGGCGAAGCGCACGGTCACCGAACCCGCGTCCGATTCGACGATGAAAGCCTCGTCGGCCTGTTCAGGGCTCTGATAGAGCAGCCTGCCGCCCAGGCAGGCGAAAGAGAGCATGAGAACCACGCCAAGAGATCTCACGACCCCTGTCCTTCCTGATCGCCCGCATACAGCCGGGCAGTCTGACCGCCGCGCACGCGTTCGATCCGCTCGATCCCGCGAACAGTCTTCCAGCGCATGACCGGGAAGCTGGACCGAACATAATCCATTCCGCCGCTGGAAGAAGTATGTTCAAGAAAGGCCGGCCGGCTTCCGGTCGCCGCATGCATGCGCGTGCCTGAAACTCGGGAGGTTTCCGTGTACAGGTTTCCTTCGGGCTGCTACACCGACGTAAGGATCGAGGACGTGCACAGCACGAGGATCAACATCACGCTGGGCAGGCTGGACGCCTTCACCGTCCGCAGCTACAGGGCGGCGTTCGTGAGGCTCTTCGACGGGAAGCGGTGGTTCTACAGCGCCGTCTCAAGCCCGGGCGCCATTCAGGGGGAGATGGATTCCCTCGCCTCCATGGCATCCCCCGATGCAGGCATCGGTTCGCATCCGGTCGTGAGAAGGCTCCAGGCCTGCAGGGAGAGGCGCATCCTGTTCGAAGACGATCCGGTCTCCGGCGTGGAGCCGGCCGGGAAACTCCGGCTACTCGAGCAGTCGGTGAAGCCGATGGCCTCCTTTCCGCCGGTGAAATCCTGGTCGGGCGCCTACATGGACGAAAGGAAGGTGAAGAGGTTCTTCTCCAGCCTGGGGGCCGATCTCGAATTCGATGTCCAGATCGTGGGACTCGCTGGCAGGTTCCGCCTGTCCGAAGGTGACAGGCGGTTCGCCGAGACGGCCCACGTGACCGCCTCGAGGCCGGGAGAACTCGAGCCGCTGGAGCACGTGCTG
>JAAYTY010000078.1 GCA_012523605.1 Candidatus Fermentibacterota bacterium | reverse complement strand
AGGCTGAACCTGTTCCTGTTCTGATCCCGGGGGCGCCCTAGCTCCTCAGAAGGTCCGCCACCGGCATGCCCAGGGTTCTCCTGAAGGAGGCGTAGGCGGTGCCCGTGGAGATCACGAGCACGGTGCAGAGCCCCGCAAGCATCCACGGCACGGGGAACACCGCGAGCGAGTCCACCGCCGATCTCAGCGCGACGCTGATGGACAGCAGAGCTTTGCTGACTCCCCATGCCGCCGCGCACCCGAGCGCGGTTCCCGCCACGGCCGAGACCGCCGACATGAACAGAATCTGGTATGAGAAGATCATCGCCAGCCTCCGCCCGGGCGTGCCCAGGGCGACAAGGACGCCGAGGGCGTAGCGCCTGTTCCGGAGATCCGACAGGAGCGTGTGTATCGAGCTCGTGACAGCCGACGCGAGAATGGCGAGGGCGAGAGCGGCAAGCGCCGAGGTGACAACCCCGACGAGCAGTTCGGCCTTCTGGGCGATGCCGCGCCTCGTCTCGGCCCGGAGGCCCATCGCCTCCACGGCCCTCACGATCCCGGGGACCTGCTCGGCCCGCCTTGCCGTCACTATGAGCGCGCTGTAGCTCCTCGGCCTCTCGGGGGCGAACAGCGCGTTCACATCCTCGACGTACTCGATCGGGACTGCAAGGGCGAACAGGGCGAGATTGCGCGAAGTGGCGGCTATCCTGGCCCTGACGGTGACGGGCCTCCTCGGAAGGCCGGCGATGGAGCTCCGTCCCACGGTCACCTCGCAGTCCATGCCCACGACGCCCTCCGGGGTCAGCCCGAGGAGATTGTTGGCGTCCGCGAAGCCCGCGTTGTAGAGGACCAGCAGATTCTCGCTGAGAACGATGGGGAGGATCTTCACGGCGCTGTCGGCCAGGCTGTACGACCAGTCCACCTCCGCGAGCACCGAGGCGCCGAGGAACTCCCCCGTGACCCCCTCCAGAGTGATGTCCGTGTAATAGGGCTGGCCGCCGAGGAGCCCCTCGAGCGAGGCGGGGACGCAGGCATACACCTGCGGATCGATCGAGGCGACCTCCGGCAGCTCGGCGATGCGGGCGCGAAGGGAATCGTCTATCTCGAGCCCGCCGCGCTCTGTCTGAAAGAAGCCCGCCTGGATGCCCGGCGGAGAGACCCTGACCTGTTCGGCGGGCAGATCGCTCGCGAGGAACCTGTCCAGGAGCCTCTGCACCCCGAGGCCGATCGATGCGAAGAACGCCAGGAACATAGAAGCCGTGAGCAGCATGGACTGGCTGAAGAGATAGCTCCTCCAGTGCCCCCTGTTCCAGAGGGCGATCGCCCTCGGTGCGCTATGACGCCGCATGGAGCCCGCCTCCCTCCAGGGTCATCACCCTGTCGGCCCTGGACAGGACCGCCCGGGTGTGGACCACGGCCACGAGCGAGAATCCCCGGGCGCGCCTGAGCCCGTCTAGGAGATCGAAGAGAACGTTCTCGCTCTCCTCGTCGAGGCTCGCGCTCGGCTCGTCGGCCAGCAGCACCCTGGGCCTGTTGATGAGCCCCCTCGCCACCGCCACCCTCTGCCTCTCCCCCCGCGACAGCCTCGATGTCGGAGTGTCGTCTATCCTCACGCCCAGGTGCTCCAGGACCTCTCTCGCCTGCTCCTCCGGGTCGCCATCGAGCGTTCCGGAGAACACCGCCGGAAGGACCGCGTTCTCCATCGCACTCAGGTCCGGCAGGAGGTGGAAATCCTGGAAGACGTAACCGAGGAACTCCCTGCGCAGGGCGGCCAGCCCTTCCGCGTCGAGCGATCGCACGTCGCGGCCGCCCACGGAAAGAGAGCCCTCGAAGGCGAGATCGTGAGTCCCGAGTATCCCGAGCATCGTGCTCTTCCCGGCGCCGCTCCTTCCTGTCACAGCAAGGAACTCGCCGGGGGCGACCGAGAGGTCGAGACCGTCGAGGACCCTCAGGCCGCCGAAGGACCTCGTGATGCCCCTCGCCTCGATCACCGGGGCCGTCAAAGCAGCCCTCCCGCCCTCAGGAGGAGCTGGAGCGATGCGAGCATCTCGCCCGGAGTGAAGCCGGTGTCCTCCAACTCGAACCGGGTTCTCGCAACCCTTCCTTCCTGCCTGACGACCCGGGCCTCCAGGGCGATGCCCGTTCCGAAAGCCAGGTCCAGCCTCGCGGCTCTCGGCTGGAGCATGGACATCACCGTCTCCACGTCGGACCATTCCGGAATCCACTCGCCGACCGGGGCGACGCGCAGGAACGAGATGAGCCCCGAGGGGACGAACAGCGAAAGGTCGGCATCGCCCTCGAGCAGGAGAGCCAGCGAGCTGTCGGATGCCAGGCTCTCCTCCTTCTTCATCTCCAGCCATCTCCCCAGGGTGCTCTGAGGGGCGGGCCCGAGGTAGAGGGCCGACCAGCCGTCCCTTTCGGCGACCGCCCCGAGCACCTGCCCCCTTGAGTTCACCAGGTCCGTCCTTCCGGCCGAGCTGTCGGGGGAGGCGCCGAGACTGGCGCAGGCCAGAGCGGTGAGCGTCTCGGGCGGGGCCGAGCGCGTCAGCAGGAGAAGCTGGGGTTCCAGGTCGGTGAGGCTCACGGCGACAATGCTGACTCCGAGGGGGCCCCTGTCCAGAAGGTTTCTGAAGAGGCTCTGGTCGGCTGGAAGGACTCCCTCCGGGAAAAGACCCCAGATCTCCGGCGGCAGAGGCCGCTCGGCGTGGAAATGGGCCAGAGCGGTGGAGGGCACCAGCTCGAGCTCCCTCTGGATGCCCGTCCGTCCGCATGCGGCGAGCAACATGGCGGCCGACAGTCCTGCCCACGCGTATCTTCGGTACATGACGCACCTCCCTGAAGACCTCTAATATGCCGAACACCGGGCGTAACGGCCCGTGCGCCCGGGACCGCGTATCCCGGGCCGGAAAGCGATGCCGGGAGCGCTGTTCCATGTACTTGACGGCCGGGGCGCGAGGGGCTAACTTCCCGCCCCGGCATACGGGCTGACGAGTCGTACGCCCTTTCCGGGACGCAGAAATGCCTGTGAAGGAGACCTTGACGGGCTCTCCGCGCACGGGTATCAATACGATTCGCGTCGCTGGCGTAGCTCAATCGGCAGAGCAGCGGATTTGTAATCCGCAGGTTATGGGTTCAATTCCCTTCGCCAGCTCCAGTTGTGTCTCGACCGTGGCGAGGTTCCCGAGCGGTCAAAGGGGGCAGACTGTAAATCTGTTGGCTCCACGCCTTCGGTGGTTCGAATCCACCCCTCGCCACCATCAGGATGCGGAGCGGGAATAGCTCAGCTGGTTAGAGCATCAGCCTTCCAAGCTGAGGGTCGCGGGTTCGAATCCCGTTTCCCGCTCCAGGGGCTGACGGCGGCAGGCGCCCACGTAGCTCAGTCGGCAGAGCACGTCCTTGGTAAGGACGGGGTCATCGGTTCGATTCCGATCGTGGGCTCCAGAGAAATCAACGTGGCCGGGCATAGCAACCAGGCAGAGCAGTAAGGAGCAGCAATGGCGAAGGAGAAGTTCGAGAGGACCAAGCCCCACGTGAACGTGGGGACTATCGGACACATCGACCACGGCAAGACCACGCTCACGGCGGCCATAACCCACTGCCTGTCGAAGCAGGGCCTGGCTCAGTTCAAGGCCTTCGACGACATCGACAACGCACCGGAGGAGAAGGCACGCGGAATCACGATAAACACCGCGCACATCGAATACCAGACGAAAAACAGGCACTACGCCCATGTGGACTGCCCCGGTCATGCAGACTACATCAAGAACATGATCACCGGCGCCGCCCAGATGGACGGGGCCATACTGGTGGTGAGCGCAGCCGACGGCGTGATGCCCCAGACCAAGGAGCACGTGCTCCTGGCCCGCCAGGTGAACGTGCCCAAGATGGTGGTCTTCCTGAACAAGATCGACGCCGTGGAGGATCCCGAACTGGTCGAGCTCGTCGAGGTCGAGATCTCCGAACTCCTCGACAAGTACGGTTTCGAGAGTGCCTCGCCCATCATCAAGGGCAGCGCGCTCAAGGCCCTCAACAGCTCCGGCCTTGCCGACGATCCCGACGCGAAGTGCATCTTCGAGCTCATGGACGCCGTGGACAACTGGATACCGACCCCCCAGCGGGACACCGACAAGCCCTTCCTGATGCCCGTGGAGGACGTGTTCTCGATCCCCGGCCGCGGCACGGTGGGCACGGGCCGCGTCGAGCGCGGAACCATCAAGGTGGGCGACAAGGTGGAGCGCGTGGGCATCAAGGAGACCATCGAGACCACCGTCACCGGCGTCGAGATGTTCCGCAAGGAGCTCGACTTCGCGCAGGCCGGCGACAACGTCGGCCTCCTGCTCCGCGGCATAGCGAAGGAGGAACTCGAGCGCGGGATGGTTATCGCGGTCCCCAAGAGCGTCACTCCCCACACGCACTTCAAGGCGCAGGTGTACGTCCTGACCCAGAAGGAAGGGGGCCGTCACAAGCCGTTCTTCCCCGGATACAGGCCCCAGTTCTACTTCCGCACCACCGACGTCACCGGGACGATAACCCTCCCGCAGGGCGTCGAGATGGTGATGCCGGGCGACCACATCGAGATGACCATCGAGCTGATCACCCCGATCGCCATGGAGGAGGGGCAGAGGTTCGCCATCCGCGAGGGCGGCCGCACCGTGGGTGCCGGCAACGTCAACGCGATAATCAAGTAGGGCGGAAGAGGTGAGAGTCATCATCACGCTGGCCTGCGGCGAGTGCAAGCAGCGCAACTACACCACCACCAAGGACAAGCGCAAGCATCCCGACAGGCTCGAGACGAGCAAGTACTGCCGCTTCTGCAGGAAGCATACCGTGCACAGGGAGACCAAGTAAGGGAAGGCTGCCGCAGGGCCGTAGCACAATTGGCAGTGCACCGGACTCCAAATCCGGCGGTTGTGGGTTCAAGTCCTACCGGCCCTGCCAGGCCTGAAGTCGGCTGATGCGCGAAGACTGACCGTGCGGAGGGAAGGGGAGCAGGGAGTGATCGGGTTCGTCAAGCGCACTGTCTCGAAGGCCGTCGATTTCTTCGGCGAGGTCAAGGCCGAGATGACAAAGGTCGCATGGCCCACCCGCGAGGAGATTGTCGCGTCCACGTGGGTGGTGATCACAGGTGTGTTCTTCGTCGCAGTCTGGATATTCCTGTCCGACAGCGTATCCCAGACCGTGATCACGACCCTGGTCGGCATACTCAGGTAGCCGGCCCATCCCGAAGGGCGAATCGATGGAGGACCAGGACAGGGCTGCCGAGCCGGCGCAGGAGGAAACCCCCTCCAGGGAAAACCCGGCCTTCCGCTGGTACGTCGTGCATGCCTTCTCGGGCTACGAGCAGAGGGTGCAGAAGTTCCTCGAGGGCCCTCTCGCGAGGAAGTTCCCCGGGAGGGTCGGGAAGACGCTGATCCCGGTCGAGGAGGTCACCCAGACGCGGGGCAGCAAGCGCAGCACAAGGGAGAGGAAGCTCTACCCGGGCTATGTCTTCGTTCAGCTCGAACTCGACGAGGAGATGGTCCTCGACATCCGCGCCATGGGGAACATCAGCGGATTCCCGCCGGGCAACAGGAGCTATCCCCAGCCCCTCTCCGATGACGAGGTCAAGAGGGTTCTGGGACAGGCCGACGGGAAGGAGGCCCCGAGGATAGTGCGGGTGCCCTTCACCGTCGGGCAGACGGTTCGAGTGATCGACGGCCCGTTCAACAACTTCTCGGGCGTGGTCGAATCCATAAACCCGGAGCGGGGACGGGTCCGGGTGATCTTCACGATCTTCGGCCGGAAGGCGCCGGTAGAGCTGGACTTCGCGCAGGTCAGGCTCGTCTGACGCCGGGCCGCCGTCCCGGAATGCCGTAGAGGGGATCTCCGGCGACCACTATCGGGGAGGTCGCGCGGGGAGGAAAGGAGAGCCATGGCCAAGAAGATCCTGGGCGTGGTGAAGCTGCAGCTCCAGGCGGGACAGGCAACGCCGGCGCCGCCGGTCGGTCCCGCACTGGGGCAGTACGGCATCAACCTGCCCGGTTTCTGCAAGGACTTCAATGCCCGGACCCAGGGGCAGGAAGGCCTTGTCATCCCGGCCGTAGTGACCGTCTACGCCGACCGGTCGTTCACGTTCGAGCTGAAGTCGCCCCCGGCCGCCGTGCTGCTCAAGAGGGCCGCCGGCCTCGCCAAGGGGTCGCCCCAGTCGAACAGGCAGAAGGTCGGAACCGTGACCATGCAGCAGGTGCAGGAGATCGCGAAGATCAAGATGGCCGACCTGAACGCCGGAGATCTCGAAGCGGCCGTCAGGATGGTCAAAGGCACCGCCCGCAGCATGGGGCTGGAGGTGAGCGGCTGACATGCCACACGCCAGCAGGAGGTTCACGACGGCCAGGGCCCAGGTGGATCCCCAGACGAAGTACACGCTCGAGGAGGGGATCGGCCTGGTGAAGAAGCTGGCCACAGCGAAGTTCGACGAGACCGTAGAGATGGCGGTGAAGCTGGGCATAGATCCCAAGTTCAGCGACCAGGCGGTGAGGGGCACCTGCGTGCTGCCCTTCGGTACCGGCAAGGTGGTCAGGGTCCTGGTATTCGCCAGGGGCGACAAGGCCGAGGAGGCCCGCAGGGCCGGCGCGGACCATGTCGGTGACGACGATCTCGCCGAGAACATCCAGAAGGGCTGGATGGACTTCGACGTCGTCATAGCCACGCCGGACATGATGAAGGTCGTGGGCAAGCTCGGCAGGGTGCTCGGTCCGCGCGGGCTGATGCCCAATCCCAAGACGGGCACCGTGACCAACGACGTGGCCGCCGCTGTCGCGGAGTCCAAGGGCGGAAAGATCGCCTTCAGGACCGACAAGGCCGGAAACATAAACGCTCCGATCGGCAAGGCGAGCTTCGAGCAGAAGGCTCTGGAGGAGAACGCGGTGGCCTTTCTGGACAAGGTGATGCAGCTCAGGCCGAGCGCAGCCAAGGGGCGGTACCTGCTCACCGTCGCAGTAGCCTCCACGATGGGGCCCGGCGTACACCTGGACGTCAACGACGTCCGAACACGCCTGCACTAGGCCGGAGGTGATGGAAGGTGAGCGTCGCCAGAACTCGTAAGGAGAAGGTCCGCGCGGCCCTCGCCAGGGAGCTGGCCGGCTCCAGGTGCGTGGTCCTCGCAGACTTCACCGGGATAGACGTCGCGGGCATGACCAGGCTCCGCAGGGAGATGAAGTCCGCCGGAGTGGGCTTCAGGGTCGTGAAGAACACGGTGCTCAGGAAAGCGTTCGCCGATGCCAACGTTCCTCCCGATGCAGCGGTGGCCGGGATGGCGGAGGGTCCTACCGCCGTGGCCTGGGCCGTCGACGAGATCCTTCCGGTGAGGGCGCTGAAGAGATTCGCCGGCTCGAACGACGGCCGCCCCGGGATAAAGGGCGGATACGTCTCGGGTCAGAGCATGTCGGCATCGGAGATGATGAGCCTGGCCGACCTGCCCGGACGCGAAGAGCTCGTCGCCAAGATCATGGGGTCGATGAACGCACCCCTGCAGGGTTTCGTGAATGTGACCGGGGCTGTCCTCCGCGGTTTCCTCTACGCCGTGAACGGCCTGAGGGAGAAGCGGGAGCAGCGGGGCTGACACACAGGTGCTCCGCTGCCGCAAGACGCGGCCGGAGCGGCGAAGGAGAACGAGATGAGCGACAAGAAGGCTCTCGTCATCGATACGATATCCAGCATGACCGTCATGGAGCTCGCGGAGCTCGTCAAGGAGATGGAGGCGAAGTTCGGCGTCTCCGCGGCCGCTCCGGTGGCCGTTGCCGCCGCCGGCGCCGGTGGAGCGGCGGCCGCCGCCCCCGCCGAGGAGAAGACCGAGTTCGACGTGATCCTCGAGAGCTTCGGAGACAAGAAGATCCAGGTCATCAAGGTCCTGCGCGAGGTCACGGGCCTGGGTCTCAAGGAGGCGAAGGACCTGGTCGACGGCGTTCCGTCAAAGATCAAGGAGGGCGCCGAGAAGGCCGAGGCCGAGACCATGAAGAAGCAGCTCGAGGAGGCCGGGGCCACCGTCAAGCTGCAGTAGTGACGCTCTTTTGAGCTACACCGGCGGGAGAGGGCCGCAGACGGCCTTCTCTCGCTGTTTTCCCCGGCCGGGTTTCCAGTCCACTGGTGCGAGCCAGCCGTTAGGAGTGGCCAGGTGAAGGATAAGAGACCTGTCAGGAACTATTCGCGGATCACTCCCGCGATCGAGGTGCCTGATCTTCTGGACATCCAGAAGAAGTCCTTCGAGATGTTTCTCCAGGCCGAGGTGCCCCCGGACGAGCGCCTCCCCCAGGGACTCCACAAGATATTCCTCGACACCTTCCCGATAGAGAGCGCGAACAGGGAGTTCTCGCTGGAGTATGTGCGCTACGAGGTCGGAACCCCCCGATACGGCATCGACGAAGCCCTGGCGAAGCACCTGACCTACGCGGCCCCGCTGAACGCGAAGCTTCGTCTGGTCTTCAGGGGAACGCCCGACGAGAAGAAGGTCTCCAGGATAGTCGAGCAGTCGGTGTTCCTCGGCGAACTGCCCCTCATGACGGACACGGGCTCCTTCATCATCAACGGGGCCGAGAGGGTCATCGTGAGCCAGCTCCACAGGAGCCCCGGCGTCTTCTTCGAGGAGAAGGCGATGCCCAGGGGCCGCAGGGTCTGCAGCGCGCGCGTCATTCCGCAGAGAGGATCCTGGCTCGACCTGATGCTCGACACCAACGACGTCATCTTCGCCAACATCGACAAGAGGCCCAAGCGCATTCCGATCACGATGCTCCTCAGGTCGCTGGGGCTGGCCACGGATGCCGAAATCCTGTCCCGGTTCTATCCCAGGGTCGAGCACGCCCTCGATTCGGCCCTGAAGAGCAAGACGAAATCGGTGGAACTCACGCTCAAATCCTTCGCCGAGGACATCGTCGACCCGAAGACCGGCGAGCTTCTGGCCCGGTGCGACGAACCCGTGGAGAACATCGAGAAGCTCGAGGCCCTGGTCGCCCGCGGAATAAAGCGGGCTGCATTCCTCGACGTCCGCAGCGACAAGACCGACTTCGACGGCATAAGGAAGACCCTCGCCAAGGAGGAGTCCAGCCTGGGCTCCGGTGTCGAGAAGAACGAGGACAACGCAACCCTCTGGATCTACGAGGCCCTGAGGGGCACCGAAGCCCCGTCGCTCGATCATGCGAGGAGCTATCTCCGCTCGATGTTCTTCGACTCGAAGAGGTACAGCCTCAGCGAGGTGGGTCGCTACAAGCTCAACGAACGCCTCAACATCGAAACCCCCATGGACAAGCTCACCCTCACGGTCGAGGATCTCGTCGCAATCGTGGAGAACCTCATAAGGCTGCGCGAGGGGAAGATCGCGGCCGACGACATCGACCACCTCGGCAACCGGAGGGTCAAGACGGTCGGCGAGCTGCTCGGGCAGGAGTTCTCGAAGGGTCTGAGCCGCATGGCCCGCACAATACGCGACAGAATGGGTCACCAGGACCGCGAGAAGCTCACGCCCACGGAGCTGGTCAACTCGAGAACCCTGTCGAGCGTGATCAACACGTTCTTCGGCTCGAGCCAGCTCTCGCAGTTCATGGAGCAGACGAACCCGCTCGCGGAGCTCACGCACAAGAGGCGAACCAGCGCCCTCGGCGAGGGCGGCCTCACGAGGGAACGCGCGGGCTTCGACGTGAGGGACGTCCATCATACCCACTACGGACGCGTCTGCCCGGTGGAGACACCGGAGGGCCCCAACATCGGACTTATCACCACCCTCTCCGTCTATGCTTCCATCAACAGGTTCGGGTTCCTCGAGGCCCCCTACAGGAGGGTCATCAAGGGCAGGGTCACCAACGAGGTGGTCTATCTGTCGGCCGACAGGGAGGACAGGACCACGATCGCCGAGGCGAATACGGAGATCGACGGCAGGGGTTTCCTGAAGGGTCCGCTGGTGAGGGCGCGGCGAGCCGGCAGCTTCCCGATGGTGCCGCCTTCGGAGGTGGAGTACATCGACGTCAGCCCTCAGCAGCTCGTCGGCGTGTCCGCGGCGCTGATACCGTTCCTCGAGCACGACGACGCGAACAGGGCCCTGATGGGTTCCAACATGCAGAGACAGGCCGTGCCCCTGCTCTACACCGAGGCCCCCATCGTGGGCACCGGCCTCGAAGGCAGGGCCGCCCGTGACTCGGGTGCTCTCGTCGTCGCCCGCCGGAGCGGCAGAGTGACGCATTCCGACGCCTCCATGATAGTGGTCCGCGCCGACACCGATCCGCTCGACTTCAACAGATTCGATGTCTATCACCTCAAGAAGTTCGTCAGAACGAACCAGGACACGGCCATCAACCAGAAGCCGATCGTGCGCGAGGGCGACCACGTGGAGCAGGGACAGCCCCTCGCGGACGGGATGGCCACCAAGGACGGGATGCTGGCTCTGGGCGTCAACGCTCTCGTGGCCTTCTGCCCGTGGAACGGCTACAACTTCGAGGACGCCGTGGTGGTCAGCGAGAGGCTGATAAAGAACGACGCGTTCACCTCGGTTCACGTCTTCGAGCTGGAGACCCAGTTCCGGGAGACCAAGCTCGGCCCGGAGGAGCTCACGAGGGAGATCCCCAACGTCGGCGAGGAGGCGAAGAGGAACCTGGACGCCGACGGCATCATCAGAGTCGGCTCGAGGGTCAAGGCCGACGACTACCTGGTGGGGAAGGTCACCCCGAAGGGCGAACAGGACCAGTCTCCGGAGGAGAGGCTCATCAGGGCGATCTTCGGCCAGAAGGCCGGGGACGTGAAGGACGTTTCTCTGAAGGCTCCGGCGGGCATGGACGGCGTAGTGATAGACGTGAAGGTCTATGCCCGGAGGGACAGGTCCGAGAGGGCGCGGCGCGAGATCGACGAGAAGGTCCGCCGTCTGTCGGAGGAGCTCGAAACCCGCAAGAAGACCCTCGCCGCGGAGCGCGACGTGATACTGAAGGAGCTCCTGCGCGACCAGAAGGCGGTCAACATGGTGGACGTCCTGACCGGCGAGATGGTCGTCGCGCCGGGGAGGAAGCTCGGCGCCACGGCCCTTTCCAGGATCAGCTTCGCCGACCTCGACACCGGGACCCAGCTAGTGGACGATCTCGAGATCGACGACAAGGTCCGCCAGGTGCTCAGGCGGTCCAACGCCCAGATAGAGCGGATGGAGCGCGAGTACGAGATAGAGGTCGACAAGATAAACAAGGGCGACGAGCTGCAGCCCGGGACTCTGAAACTGGTGAAGGTGTACATCGCCAGCAGGCGCAAGCTCCAGGTCGGGGACAAGATGGCCGGGCGCCACGGGAACAAGGGCGTCGTGAGCATAATAGTCCCCGAGGAGGACATGCCCTACCTGCCCGACGGCACGCCCGTCGACATCTGCCTCAACCCCCTGGGAGTCCCCTCCAGGATGAACGTCGGGCAGATCATGGAGACGAACCTCGGATGGGTGGCGCAGAAGCTAGGCTTCACCGCCATAACCCCCGTGTTCGACTCGGCCGCGAACGAGACCATACGCAAGGCCCTGAAGGAGGCGAAGCTCCCGCAGGACGGGAAGGTACAGCTATACGACGGGCGAACGGGCGAACCGATGGACCAGAAGGTCACCGTCGGCGTCATGTACATGATGAAGCTCGCCCACCAGGTCGAGGACAAGATGCACGCCAGATCCACCGGCCCTTACGCGATGGTCACTCAGCAGCCGCTGGGTGGAAAGGCCCAGAAGGGCGGTCAGAGGCTCGGAGAGATGGAGGTCTGGGCCCTCGAGGCCTACGGCGCCGCCTACACCCTCAGGGAGATGCTGACCATCAAGTCGGATGACGCGGAGGGCAGATCCAGGGCCTACAGCGCGATAGTGAACAACGACGTCATTCCGGACCCCGGCGTTCCGGAGTCGTTCCACGTGCTCCTCAACGAGATGAGGGCTCTGGCCCTGGACGTTGAGCTCGTCACCGAGGAGGAGAAGTAGGATGCTCGAGACAGTATCCCTCCGCGATGCAAGGGCTTTCCCCGCCAATTTCCGCGGGATCAAGATAAGCCTGGCCTCCCCGGAAAAGGTGAAGAGCTGGTCATTCGGCGAGGTCACGAAGGCCGAGACGATCAACTACCGCTCCTTCAAGCCCGAGCCAGACGGCCTCTTCTGCGAGAGGATCTTCGGCCCGGTGAAGGACTGGGAGTGCAGCTGCGGGAAGTACAAGAGGATCAGGTACCGCGGCGTCAAGTGCGACCGCTGCGGCGTCGAGGTCACCCACTCGAGGGTCCGCCGCGAGAGGATGGGCCACATCGAGCTGGCGGTGCCCGTCACGCACATCTGGTACTTCAAGACCCGCAAGATCTCCAAGCTCCTCGAGATCACCAACCTGGACCTCGAGAGGGTCATCTACTACGAGTCCTACATGGTCCTGGACTCCGAGCATCCTTCGCTCCCGGCGGGGACCGTCCTCTCCGAGGAGGAATACAGAAGCGCCCGCGAGACCTACGGTGACGTATTCAAGGTTCAGATGGGCGCCGAAGCCGTGGAGACGATGCTCAAGCGACTCGACCTCGACGACCTCGCAGCCCTCCTGCGGACGAGCATCGCCAACGAGACCACCGTCGCGCGAAGGCAGAGGAACGTGAAGCGCCTCAAGGAGATCGAGGCCTTCAGGCTGTCCCGCAACGACAACAGGCCGGAGTGGATGATCCTGAGGGTCCTCCCCGTCCTGCCTCCGGACCTCAGGCCGCTGGTCCCCCTGGACGGAGGCCGCTTCGCTTCCAGCGACCTCAACGACCTCTACAGGCGGGTCATCAACAGGAACAACAGGCTGCGACGCCTGCTCGACCTCCAGGCGCCGGAGGTAATCCTCCGCAACGAGAAGCGAATGCTCCAGGAGGCAGTGGACGCAGTTCTGGACAACAGCTCGCGCCGCAAGCCCGTGAAGGGCGCCGGCATGAGACCCCTCAGAAGCCTGTCGGACCTCCTGAAGGGCAAGCGCGGAAGGTTCCGCCAGAACCTCCTCGGAAAGCGCGTGGACTACTCCGGCCGAAGCGTCATCGTGGTCGGACCCGAGCTCAAGTTCCACCAGTGCGGCCTGCCCAAGACAATGGCTCTGGAGCTGTTCAAGCCCTTCGTGATCGCCGGGCTGGCAGAGCTGAACGACGAGGGTGTGAAGCTGGCGACCAAGCGAGTCGAAAAGATGATCGCGAAGCGCGGCGAGGAGAAGGACGAGGCTGTCTGGGCGGTGCTCGAGAACGTGATCAGGAACCACCCGGTGATGCTCAACCGCGCGCCCACCCTTCACAGACTGGGCATACAGGCCTTCGAGCCGGTGCTTGTGGAGGGGCTGGCGATAAGGCTGCATCCGCTCGCCTGCGCCGCCTTCAACGCCGACTTCGACGGCGACCAGATGGCCGTTCACGTGCCGCTCTCGTCCGAGGCGCAGGTCGAGGCGAGGCTCCTCATGCTGGGGACGAGGAACATCCTCAAACCGGCAAGCGGAGAGCCGATCGCCACTCCCAGCCATGACATGGTCATAGGCTGCTACTACCTGACGAAGCCTCTCTCCGGCGCCAGGGGCGAGGGGATGATCTTCAGCTCCGAGGAGGAGGTCAGGGGCGCGTACGACTGCGGCAAGGCCGACCTGCACGCGAAGATCAAGGTCAGGGGGATCAACAAGCTCGTCGAGAAGGACGAGAAGAACAAGCCCAGGATGCCCGCGTTCTGGAAGGACTACACCACGGTCGGCCAGGTGCTCTTCAACGAGATCGTCCCCGACGAGATGGGCTTCGTCATGGGCAACGCCCAGATCCCGCACGAGAAGGTGTTCGGGAAGAAGGGGCTCGCTGCGCTGGTCTCGAGGTGCTTCGAGGAGCTCGGCGCGGTGAGCACCGCCATCTTCCTGGACAACCTGAAGTCTCTCGGCTTCCACTACGCCACCTCCTCGGGCCTCACCGTGGGCATGGAGGACATGCTGGTCCCCGAGGAGAAGGCACGGCTCATAGCCGAGGCGAAGAAGGAGATCGAGAAGATCGAGCTTCGCGCGAGGAAGGGCGAGCTGACCGAGGCCGAGAGGTACAACAGGGTCATAGACGTATGGGCCAACGCGACCGAGGACGTCAAGAAGGCCATGATGGAGGAGCTGAGCCTTCAGAACCACGGCTTCAATCCGATCTACATGATGGCCATCTCGGGCGCGCGCGGCAGCGTGGACCAGGTGAAGCAGCTCGCCGGCATGAGGGGGCTCATGGCGAAACCCAGGAAACGCCTCTCGGGCGAGGTGGGAGAGACCATAGAGACCCCGATCATCTCCTCCTTGAAGGAAGGCCTCTCGGTCATCGAGTACTCCATATCGACCCACGGCTCCCGCAAGGGTCTGGCCGACACCGCCCTCAAGACCGCCGACGCAGGCTACCTGACGAGAAGGCTCGTAGATGTCTGCCAGGACGTGGTGATCACGATGGAGGACTGCGGAACCATCAGGGGCCGCCTCATAACGCCCCTCAAGGAGGGGGAGGAGATCATCGAGCCCCTGCGCGACAGGATCATCGGCAGGGTCACGGCCGAGGATGTCTTCGACCCAGTGACCGACGAGGTGATCTGCGAGGCCGGAGAGGAGATCTCGGCCGAACTCGCGAGGACCATCGAAGAACACGGCATCGAGGCCGTCAGGATCCGAAGCACGCTCACATGCGAGGCTCCGCGCGGGCTCTGCGCCAAGTGCTACGGCTGGGACCTCTCCAGGAACCGGATGGTCACGGTGGGCGAGGCTGTCGGAGTGATCGCCGCCCAGAGCATCGGCGAACCCGGCACCCAGCTCACCCTGCGGACCTTCCATACGGGAGGCGTTGCAGGGCGCGAGACCAAGGAGGCTGAGGTCAGGGCCAGGCACGCCGGCACGGTCGTTTTCAGGAACATGCACGTTGTGAAGGGCGTCGACGAGAGCGGCAAGGCGATAAACGTGGCCACGAGGAACGCCCAGATAGACATCGTGGATCCCACCGGGGACGTCCTGTCGTCCTACGATATCGTCGTGGGCTCGATCATCTACGTCAAGGACGGCCAGAAGCTCGAAAAGGACAGGATCATCTGCCGGAGCGACCCGTTCATCATCCCTATCGTCGCCGAGCAGGAGGGCACCGCCTATTACGTGGACATCGAGGAGGAGATCACACTCCAGGAGGAGATCGACAGCGAGCAGCGGAAGCAGATGGTCATAGTCGAGGACAGGAGCAAGACGCTCCATCCCCACGTGTACATCCTGCCCGGGCACATCGCGGTCCTCTCCGGAAGGCCGAGAAGGCGCGACGAGGAGATCAGACGCTTCGCCGAGTTCGCCGCCGAGGCCAGGGAGAGCGGGCACGGGCGCGTGGTGTTCACCTACTCGGACGTCAGCGCGACGAGGGTGGACAGCATCCTGGAGGAGCTGGAAGGCCACTCCTCGGAGTTCGACATGGCCTTCGTGAGGATCGACCCCAGAAAAGCGCCCTCCGGCCAGTACGGGCTTTTCGCGGCGGCCGCCGAGGCCCTCGCGGCGCATCCCGCGATGAAGCCCAGGAGAAAGGCGAAGGAGACCAGGAAGGAGGCCGAGCAGCTCGACCTGCTGGAGAAGAACAGGAAGAAGCTCGGCAAGACCATCGAGGCACTCGCGGCCAGCGCTTCCAAGAGGAACGACCAGCTCGAGTCCGAGGTCGTGGACCTGCTGGTCGAGATCTCGAGGACGGCCCCCTTCATCCTGGCCATCGGCGGCGTAGACAGGGCCGCCCAGGCCACGAAGAGGCTGCTTCAGAAGCTCATGGACTCCGTCGAGGAGAGCCGGATGGTCATCCTCGCAGGCTTCAGCCACAGAACCACGAGGACTGTGGGTTCCGCCAGGGGCAGGCAGCGCGAGAGCGCATCGGATCCGGTGGACGAGTTCATCCGCGACCAGGTGATCGGCATGTACGCGATTCCCACAGGCGCTCATCTGAGGGTCCACGACGCGAGCCGTGTGACTCTGGGAATGCATCTCGCGAGGATAGAGAAGAAGCTCACCCAGCAGCGGGACATCACGGGCGGCCTTCCCAGAGTGGACGAGCTGTTCGAGGCCAGGAGGCCGGGAGACGCGGCGGCCATCGCGGAGATCAGCGGCGTGGTCTCCCTGAGCCCGATAAAGGCAGGCATACGCACCATCACGATCCGCGGGGACCAGGGGCAGGAAGCCACAGCCAAGATTCCCGCCACGAGACACATCAGGGTCCGCGAGGGTGACCGGGTCGAGGCCGGCGACAAGCTGACCGAGGGACCTCTCGATCCGCACGACATCCTGAAGATCAAGGGGACCGAGGCGGTGGAGGAGTACCTCCTGAACGAGATCCAGGAGGTCTACAGGCTCCAGGGAGTGAAGATCAACGACAAGCACATCGGCATAGTCATCAGGCAGATGATATCGAAGGCCCGCATTGAGGATCCGGGTGACACCAGATTCCTCGAAGGCTCCCAGATCGACAGGCTGGTGCTCAACCGGGAGAACGACGCGATGATGCGCGAGGGGCGCCGCCCGGCCACGAGCGACGTGCAGCTCCTCGGCATCACCAGGGCCTCGCTGGCCACTGACAGCTTCCTCTCCGCAGCCTCGTTCCAGGAGACCAACACGGTGCTGGCCGATGCCGCAGTGGAGGGCAAGATCGACAATCTCAACGGCCTCAAGGAGAACGTGATCGCGGGGCACCTGATACCCGCCGGCACCGGACTCAGGATGTACAGGGACGTCCGGCTGGAGCTGCCCGACGGCACCGAGCCCCCGGGCCCGCCGGAGAACGAGAGCATTGACGAGGACGAAGCCGATATCTAGGATGAAAAGCTAAACCCGCGGCGCTCGGAGTTTCCGCGGGCGCAGAAAGGAGCTGAGTTGCCGACCATAAACCAGCTGGTGCGTTTCGGACGCAGCCAGAAGACGACGAAGACGAAAGCCCCCGCTCTGACGGGGTGTCCGCAGAAGAAAGGCATCTGCACCCGCGTCTATACATCGACGCCGAAGAAGCCGAACTCCGCGCTTCGCAAGGTGGCCAGGGTCAGGCTGAGGAACGGCTACGAGGTCACCTGCTACATCCCGGGCGAGGGCCACAACCTCAACGAGCACTCGGTTGTCCTCGTCAGGGGCGGCAGGGTCAAGGACCTCCCCGGTGTCAGGTACCACATCATCAGGGGTGTGGAGGACGCCTCGGGCGTCGAGGGAAGGCGTCAGAGCAGGTCAAAGTACGGGGCCAAGAAGCCCTCGTAGCACGAGGGTCGCGGCAGAGAGGAAGCCTAGCAGGGAATGTCGAGGCGAGCAACACCACGCAAGCGCGAGCTGCCCCCCGACAGGAGATTCGGGAACACGCTCGTCACGAGGTTCATCAACAGCATCATGGAGCGCGGGAAGAAGCCCGTAGCCGAGAGGATCTTCTACGGCGCGATGGATATCATCGAGGAGAAGACCGGCCAGGACGGCCTCAGCGTCTTCAACAGGGCCATGAACAACGTGAGGCCCGTACTCAAGGTCAAGTCGCGCAGGGTGGGAGGCTCCACCTACCAGGTCCCCATGGAGGTCAGACAATCCGAGCGCGACGCCCTGGCGATACGCTGGATCATCCAGTACTCCCGCCAGCGCAAGGGAAGATCCCTGGCCGACAGGCTCGCTGCGGAGATCATGGACGCCGCGAAGGGCGAAGGCGCGGGAAGCGTAAAGAAACGCGAGGAAACGCACAAGATGGCCGAGGCCAACAAGGCCTTCGCCCACTACCGCTGGTAGGTCCGGGGGCGTTTCCCCGGGCGGCCCCGTTCACCGTGGATCCCCAGACCGGGCCCCGGAGGATCGCCTGATGGGAAGGCCGGGACAGGAAAGCATCCGCAACATCGGCATCATGGCCCATATAGATGCCGGCAAGACTACCGTAACGGAGAGGATCCTGTTCTACACCGGACGCCTCCACCGCATGGGCGACGTCGATCACGGGACCGCGGCGATGGACTGGATGCCCCAGGAGCGCGAGAGGGGCATCACCATAACGGCGGCCGCCACGACGTGCACCTGGCGGGATCACCGTATAAACATCATAGACACTCCCGGCCATGTGGACTTCACTGTCGAGGTGGAGCGCAGCCTCAGGGTTCTCGACGGCGCCGTGGCGGTCTTCTGCGGAGTGGGAGGAGTTGAACCCCAGTCCGAGACCGTATGGCACCAGGCCGACAGATACGGCGTGCCCAGGCTGGCGTTCGTGAACAAGCTCGACCGGCAGGGCTCCGACTTCGACATGGTCCTCGGGATGATGAGGGAGCGCCTGGGCGCGAAGCCCCTCCCGGTATGCATTCCCATAGGGTCCGGAAGCGACTTCTCGGGGATCGTGCACGTCCTCGACGGAGTCGCCATGCGGTTCGACCAGGAGTCGCTGGGCGTCGAGATTCATACGGAACCCGTCCCTGCCGGGATGAAGGAGCGCTACGAGGCCGCCCGCGACGAGATGTGGGAGGCGGCGGCACTGCTGGACGATCGAGCCATGGAGCGCTACTTCGCGGGAGAGCTCGGCAGGGAG
This sequence comes from Candidatus Fermentibacterota bacterium, assembly GCA_012523605.1. GTDB lineage: Bacteria > Fermentibacterota > Fermentibacteria > Fermentibacterales > Fermentibacteraceae > JAAYTY01. The sequence goes on along the minus strand of JAAYTY010000078.1, from coordinate 18,239 downwards.
GAGGTGCGCTCCCTCATCCGCAGGGGCACGATAGAGGGGCGCTTCGTTCCGGTGCTCTGCGGATCCGCCCTCCGGAACGCCGGCATACAGCCTCTTCTGGATGCGGTGGTGGATTGGCTCCCCTCTCCGTCCGAACTCCCCGCCGTGACCGGAACCGCCCCCGACGGCCGGGCGGCCATGCGCCAGCGCACGGAGGACGAACCGTTCACCGCCCTCGTATTCAAGATCCAGAGCGACGATCATCTGGGCAGACTGGCCTACATGAGGGTCTATTCCGGTGTGGCCGCCGACGGCGACACCGTGCTCAACAACAGGACGGGAAGGAAGGACCGCCTCGCCAGGCTGCTCCGCATGCACGCCGACAAGCGCACGCACATAGAGGAAATCGCTGCGGGGGACATCGCCGCCGTGGGTCTCAGGGGTGCCGCGACGGGCGATACGCTGACGGACATGGATCATCCGATCGCGCTGGAGCCCATCGTATTTCCAGACCCCGTGATGCAGATGGCGATAGAGCCCGAGAGCACCCGTGACGAAAAGGCGCTGGAGGAGGCGCTGGCCGACCTCACCGGGGAGGATCCCACCCTGCGCACGGGGATCGACGAGGATTCGGGGCAGCTTCTGATCAGGGGAATGGGAGAGCTCCACCTCGAGATCGTCGCCGACAGGCTCAAAAGGGAGAAGCGCATAAAGGTGAGGACAGGCAGGCCGCAGGTCTCCTACCGGGAGGGCGTTTCGGACAGGGCCGAGGCCGAGTCGGAGTTCGAGCGGGAGATCGGCGGCAGGCGCAATTTCGGACATGCCAGACTGGCCGTCTCCCCGATCCGGTCCGGCATCGAGTTCGTCGCCGGATCACGCGCCGCCGAGCTGCCCGCCGGCATAGTCGAAGCCGTCCGCACGGGCGTCATGGGCGCCGTCGGAGCGGGTCCGATAGCCGGTTTCCCTCTGGACGGCATCCGGATCGAGCTGGTCGAGGCGCGCCTTCACGAGTCCGACAGCAGCGAAATCGGCTATTCGACGGCCGCGGCCATGGCCCTCAGAAACGCGGTGTCCTCTGCATGCCCGATCCTCAAGGAGCCTGTCATGAAGGTAGATGTCGTGTGTCCCGGGGAGTATGTGGGAGACGTGATCGGCGACATCTCGGCGAGGCGCGGCAGAGTCAGCTCCATGGAGCCCAGGGGAGAGGTGAGCCTCGTCGACGCCAGGGTACCCCTTGCCGAGCTTTTTGGCTATACTACCTCTCTGCGCTCCTTGACACAGGGACGCGCAAGCTACACAATGCAGTTCCTCGAGTTCGCCGAGGTGCCGCCTGCAGCGGCCCTGGCGCTCAAGCAGAGGATGGGAATCGCGTGCAATCCCGCCGATGCGGCGGGCAGGGGCTGAAAGCCCCGTTCTGCGGAGGATGGAAGTGAACGAACCCAGGCTCAGGATAAGGCTCAGGGCCTATGACCACAGGCTCCTCGACCGCTCGGCCCAGAGCATTGTCAGGGGCGTGAAGCAGACCGGGGCTACCGTGGCGGGACCGATTCCCCTCCCTACGAAGAGAAGCCTGGTGACCGTCCTGCGGAGCCCCCACATCGACAAGAAGTCCAGGGAGCAGTTCGAGATGTGCGTGCACTCGCGCCTCATCGAGATACGAGACCCCGGCGAGCAGACGACGGAGGTACTGAGACAGCTCGACGTCCCCGCAGGCGTGGACGTCGAGGTCCGATAGAGTCGCCATCCTGACTGGCCCGGCGCAGTAGCCGGGCTAAGAGGGCGCGGACCCATCGGGGGCAGGCGGGCCCCGGAAGGGTCCTCGAGGGCGAGGGCCGGAAGGCTCCGCCCTGTTACAGAAACGCTCGTCCCACCGCCCCGAGGGGACTTCAGCGACGGGAGTAGCAGATGAGCGCACTGATGGCTCGAAAAGTGGGCATGACCCGCGTGTTCCGTGAGGACGGAAGGGTCGTGCCCGTAACCGTTCTGGAGGCCCGTCCATGCCCGGTGGTCCAGGTGAGGACCGTCGAGCGGGACGGCTACGAGGCAGTCCAGATCGGTTACAGGCCGCAGAAGAAGTCCAGGCTGTCCAGGCCGGCCCTGGGCCACCTGGAGAAGGCCGGCGCCCCCCCCGTGGCCCGGCTCGTCGAGGTTCCGAAGCCCGCCGACAGGGATGTGAAGCCCGGGGACTTCCTGGAGGTCTCGATGTTCGTCCCGGGCGAGAAGGTGGATGTCACGGGACTCTCCAAGGGCAAGGGCTTCCAGGGCGTGGTGAAGCGTCACGGCTTCTCGGGCGGCGACGAGGCGCACGGCTGCAAGTCGAAGCGGGTTCCCGGGGCGATAGGCCAGCATACTACGCCGGCTGAGGTCTGGAAGGGCAAGGGCATGCCCGGCAGGGACGGCTGTTCGAAGATAACCGTCCGCAACCTCGAGATCGTGAGGATCGACGCCGAGCGCAACCTCATCCTGCTGAAGGGCGCCGTGCCCGGTTCGAGGAACGGCTACCTCCTGGTCAGCAAGGCGGGGGGTGGAAGGTAGCATGGCCGAGGCGAGGGTCTACAACATGAAGGGCGAAGAGGTCGGAACAGCCGATCTGCCCGAGGAGATATTCGGCACCGGGGTCTCCACTCACGTTCTCTGGGAGGTCGTGCGCGCGGAGGATCTCAATTCCAGGAGCGGCACCGCGGATTCCCGGGACAGGAGCGACGTGAACCTCTCGGGGGCCAAGCCCTGGAGGCAGAAGCACACCGGGCACGCCCGCGCAGGCAGCTTCCGCTCGCCCGTCTGGGTGGGAGGAGGAGTGGCGCACGGGCCGCATCCGCGGACCTGGTCCCTCAAGGTGAACCGCAAGGTGCGCCGCAAGGCGGTGGCAGGCATCCTCAGCGAGCGCCTGGCCGAGGGAAACCTCAGGCTCATCCGCGACCTGGCCTGCACCGGGAGGACTGCCGAGGTCGCCGAGTTCGTCCGCAACCAGGGCTGCGACGGCCGCAGGACCGTCATACTCGTTGACGACAGCGACGAGATGACCATCAGGGCGACCCGCAACATCCCGCGCACGGTGGCGGTGCAGGCCCGCCACGTCAGCGTGAGAGCCCTGGTGGGATCGGAAGTGGTCCTCCTCTCCGAGAAGGCCGTCGACATCCTGAAGGAGAGGGTGCAGTGATGGACGCAAGACAGGTGATCCTTACGCCCCTCGTCACGGAGAAATCCACTGCCGCGCGGGAGGCCCACAACAGGTACAGCTTCCGCGTGCCGAGGAACGTGACGAAGGTCCAGATAGCGAGAGCCGTGGAGGAGATCTTCAGCGTCAAGGTGACGGCCGTGCATACGATCAGCATGCAGGGCAAGGAGAAGCGCCTGGGACGCAACATCGGCAGAAGGCCCTCCTGGAAGAAGGCCGTTGTGACCCTGGCCGAAGGCCAGAAGGTCGATTTCTTCGAGGGGGTGTGATCCATGCCTACGAGAAGGCTGAAGCCGGTCACGCCGGGAACCAGATGGGCGGTGCTCCCCGACTTCTCCGAGATCACGCGGTCACGCGGCGAGAAGTCCCTCATGGAGCCGCTGAACAGGAAGGCGGGCCGCAACAGCTACGGCCGCATCACCTGCAGGCACAAGGGCGGCGGGCACAAGCGGCAGTACCGCATCATCGACTTCAAGAGAAACAAGTTCGACATCCCCGGCCGCATAGATGCCATCGAGTACGATCCCAACCGCTCCGCCAGGATCGCGCTGGTTGTCTATCCTGATGGCGAGAAGCGGTACATCCTGGCGCCCGAGGGCCTCAGAGTCGGACAGACGATCGTGTCCGGCCGCGACGCGGCCCCGGAGGTCGGCAACCATCTCCCCCTCGAGAGGATTCCCCTGGGCTCGATGATACACAACGTCGAGCTCAGGCCCGGGAAAGGCGGCCAGATAGCCCGCAGCGCGGGTGTCTCGGTCCAGCTCCTGGCCCGGGAGGGCGGCTATGCGACCCTTCGCATGCCCTCCAGGGAGATGAGGATGGTCCCGCTGGCATGCATGGCGACTCTGGGGGTCGTCGGAAACGCCGACCATTCCAATATCAGCATCGGCAAGGCGGGCAGGTCGCGCTGGCTGGGCCGGAGGCCCAGCGTCAGGGGCGTCGCCATGAATCCGATCGACCACCCCATGGGCGGCGGCGAGGGCAAGTCCAGCGGAGGCCGCCATCCCTGCTCGCCGTGGGGACAGCTGGCCAAGGGCCTCAAGACCCGCTCCCCCAAGCTCTCCGACAAGCTGATCACGAGACGCAGGCCCACGGGCAAGAGGAGGAAGTAGGGATGTCCCGCTCGCTCAGGAAAGGCCCGTACGTCGACGGGAAGCTTCTCGAAAAGGTCGTTGCCGCCGGCTCCGACCCCGAGAAGAAGGTTATCAGAACTTGGGCGCGACGCTCGACCATACCGCCCGAGTTCGTGGGGCACACGTTCGCCGTACACAACGGCCGCAAGATGGTGCCCGTATATGTCGTGGAGAACATGGTCGGGCACAAGCTGGGGGAGTTCGCCCCTACGAGAACCTTCCGCGGCCACCGCGAGAAGAAGAAGTAGGCGGGTGATGACGATGGAAGCTACCGCAAGGGCCAGATTCGTCAGGATGACGCCGCGCAAGGCCCGTCAGGTCGCGGATCTCATCCGGGGGAAGACGGTGAACCAGGCGCTATCTATCCTGCTCAACGTTCCCCGGATCTCCTCCCGGGAGATCGAAAAGACGCTGGATTCGGCTGTCGCGAACGCCGTTCAGAAATCGGAGGGTGTAAAGCTCGACATAGACGAACTCACCGTATCCCATGTCGTCATCGACAACGGACCGACCCTGAAGAGGTTCCGCCACCGCGCGCGCGGCAGGGCCACGAGGGTGCGTCACCGCTCGAGCCACATCACCGTCACGGTCAGCACCGCACCTGCCGGCGGCGCGGTCAGGGAGGGATGACATGGGGCAGAAGACCAATCCGGTGGGGCTCAGACTCGGGATCGTGAGGGGATGGAGTTCCGTGTGGTTCGCCCGCGGCGGCAGGTATGCCGAGTACATCCGCGAGGATGCGCGGCTGCGCAAATATCTGCTGAAGAACAAGAAGCTCGAGAAGGCACAGATCTCCCGAGTCGAGATCGAGCGCAAGCCCCAGGAGGTCCAGGTGACCATCTGGACGGCCAGGGCGGGCCTCGTCATCGGTGCCAGGGGTGGCACGATCGACCTGCTGACGAAGGAGCTCAAGCACTTCACCGGCAAGTCCGTCAAGATGAAGGTCGAGGAGATCCGCCAGCCCGAGAGGGATGCGAGCCTCGTCGCTGACAGCATCGCGAGGCAGATCGAGAGCCGAGTCTCCGTAAGGCGCGCCATGAAGCGGGCCATCTCCGACGCGATCCGCGCCGGCGCCGAGGGAGTAAAGGTCAGCTGCGCCGGCAGGCTCGGGGGCGCGGAGATGAAGCGCCGGAACACGTATCACGAAGGCCGGGTGCCCCTGCACACGCTCCGTGCCGACGTGGACTTCGCCAGGGCTTAGGCCCGCACGACATACGGGATGATCGGCGTAAAGGTGTGGATCTACAACGGCGAGATCCACGGGGACCAGGGCCAGACCGGCCCCTCCGAGTAGCGGGTGATGCAACATGCTGATGCCTAAGAGGACCAAGTACCGCAAGTGTCAGAAAGGCCGCCTGACTGGCCGCGCCAAGGGCGGGGCCTCCGTGGCGTTCGGCGAGTACGGCCTTCAGGCCGTCGAGCCGGCCTGGGTGACCAGCGCTCAGATCGAGGCGGCGAGGGTGGCCATGACGAGACATGTGAAGCGCGGCGGCAAGATCTGGATAAGGATATTCCCCGACAAGCCGATAACCAGCCTGCCGGCCGAGACCAGGATGGGCAAGGGCAAGGGAGCGGTGGACCACTGGGTCGCCGTCGTGAAACCCGGCCGCATCATGTTCGAGATAGAGGGCGTGGACATCGGCGTGGCCCGCGAGGCCATGAGGCTCGCAAGCCACAAGCTCCCCGTGCTGACCAGATTCGTAGTACGGAGCAGGGAGGCGAACGCATGAAGAGCGGCGAGATGCGTTCGATGAGCGGGGAGGAGCTCGAGAGCCACATCCGTGAGCTCAGACAGGAGATCTTCAACCTGCGCTTCCGGAAGTCCGCCCAGCAGGTTGACAATCCCGTGCGGATCCGCGAGGCGAGGCACGAGCTCGCCCGGGCGCTCACGATTAAGCGCGAGAGGGCTCTGGGCATCTCGCCCGGCCCGTCCGGACAGTGAGGAGAGGCATATGGCCGAGACCCGGACAAGGAACAGGCAGGTGCTCAAGGGCACGGTCGTCTCCGCCGGCAAGATGGACAAGACCGTAGTCGTGGAGGTCGTAGCCCTGAAGCCCCATCCTGTCTACAAGAAGCGGTTCAGGCAGACCAGCCGCTTCTACGCGCACGACGAGGGCAACCAGTGCGGCGAGGGTGACGTGGTGCGGATCGCCGAGACCCGCCCCCTGTCCGCGAAGAAGCGCTGGCGGCTCCTCGAGATCCTTCAGAAAGCTCGCTAGGAGGGCTGCAGGCGATGATCCAGCAGGAGACCAGGCTCACCGTCGCCGACAACTCCGGCGCCAGGGAGGTGCTCTGCATCAAGGTGCTGGGCGGAACCCGCAGGCGCTATGCGAGCATCGGTGACGTGATAGTAGTGACGGTCAAGGAAGCCGCGCCCAACGGGACAGTGAAGAAGGGCGAGGTGCGCAAGGCCGTGGTGGTCAGGGTTCGCAAGGAGATCAACAGGCCGGACGGCTCCTCCGTCAGGTTCGACGACAACGCGGCGGTGATAGTTGACGATGCCTTCCAGCCCGTGGCGACGAGGATCTTCGGCCCTGTGGGCCGGGAGCTCCGGGCGGGCTTCATGAAGATCGTCTCCCTCGCCCCGGAGGTGATCTGATGCACGTGCGGAAGGGCGACAAGGTGCTCGTCGGCACCGGTGACGACAAGGGAAAGAAGGGGAAGGTGCTGAAGGTGCTCCCCGGCAAGGGCAGGGCTCTCGTCGAGGGTGTCAACTTCGTAAAGCGCCATACCAGGCCGAACCGAACCAACCCCCAGGGCGGAATCGTCGAGAAGGAGGCCCCGCTGAACGCCTCCAATCTCAGGGTCGTATGCCCCGGCTGCGGCGAGGCCAAGGGCTTCAGGCGCTCCCGTGACGACGAGGGACGGCTGAAGCGCGTCTGCCGCTCCTGCGGCGAGAGCTTCTAGGAAGGCCGGGTGACAGCGACATGAAGGAAATGCCCAGGCTCAAGAAGCTGTACAGGGATGAAGTCGCCCCGGCCCTCCGGAAGCGATTCGACTACCGGAACGTCAACGAGATCCCGAAAATGGTCAAAATCGTGGTCAACATGGGGCTCGGCAAGGAGGCCATCGAGAACGCCAACAACGTCACAAACGCGCAGGAGCAGCTGGGAAGGATCACCGGGCAGAAGCCCGTGATCGCCAAGGCCCGGAACTCGATAGCGGCCTTCCGCCTGCGTGAGGGCATGCAGATAGGCGTTTTCGTGACTCTCCGCGGAGACACGATGTGGGAGTTCCTCGACAGGCTCTCGAGCTTCGCCCTGCCCCAGGTGAGGGACTTCAGGGGGCTGAACCCCCGGGGGTTCGACGGCAGGGGCAACTTCAACTTCGGGGTCGAGGAGCAGGCGATCTTTCCGGAGATAGATGTCGACAAGATCGACAAGTTCAGAGGAATGAACATAACAATGGTAACGACGGCCGGCACCGACGAGGAGGGTCTCGAGCTGCTCAGGCTGCTCGGACTTCCGTTCCGCAGGCCCGGCGCGGCCAGGTAGGGGGCTGGAGTTGGCTAAGAAGTGCCTGATCGCGAAGCAGAAGCGCAAGCCGAAGTTCGGCGTGAGACACTACAACCGCTGCGCTCTCTGCGGACGCCCCAGGGGGTTTCTGCGGAGATTCGGCATCTGTCGTATCTGTTTCAGGGACATGGCCAACAGGGGCCTGATCCCGGGCGTCCGCAAGGCAAGCTGGTAGGGGGGGCAGGCCATGTCTATGACAGATCCCATAGCCGACATGCTCACCCGGATCAGGAACGCCACGGCTGTCGGCCACAAGATGGTCGACATACCGGCATCCAGCATCAAGGCATCCATAGCGGAGGTCCTCTACCGCAAGGGATTCATCAGGGGCTTCCGCAGGATCGACGACGGCAGACAGGGCATCCTGAGGGTCTACCTCGCCTATCGAAGCGGAAAGCCGATGATCGTCGGGCTCAAGAGGGTGTCCAGACCCGGCTGCAGGGTCTATGCAGGCGCCTCCGAGATCCCGAGGGTCATGGCCGGCCGGGGAGTGGCCGTCCTGACTACACCGCGTGGCGTGATGACCGACACCGAGGCCCGCGAGCAGCGGGTCGGCGGCGAGGTCCTCCTGCACGTCTGGTAGGAGGTTGAGATGTCGCGCATCGGAAGACTCCCGGTCAAGCTTCCCCCGAAGGTGGAAGTCAGGATCGAGGGGAACCTGCTGAGGATCAAGGGCCCGATCGGAGAGGCCGAGCACCGGCTGCCCGGCGGAATCACCGCCGTCATGGAGGGCGATGTGCTCAGGCTCGAACGCGCCGACGACACCGCCGAGATGAAGAGGCTGCACGGAGTCTCCAGGGCGCATGTCGCGAACAAGGTCAGAGGGGTCGACACGGGGCACTCCCTGAGCCTGATCGTCAACGGGAAGGGATACCAGGGAGAGGTGAAGGGCCGCATACTCGAGATGCAGGTCGGTTTCTCTCACAGGCTTCTTTTCGAGATCCCGAAGGGGCTCTCGGTCCAGGTCACACCGGGCCAGAACACCTTCACGATCGGCATCAGCGGCACGAGCAGGGATCTCGTTGGGGCCTTCGCCGCGATGCTCTACAGGATAAAGCCGGTCGAGCCCTACAACCTCAACGGCTTCAGGTACTCCGACCAGCAGGTGCGCCGCAAGGCAACGAAGACGACCAAGGCCTAAGGAAAGGGTCATATGGCAACTGCCGACAAGAGGGAAAGGCTGCGGAGGAGGCACATCCGCATACGAAAGCGCCTGTCGGGAACTCCCGGGCGGCCCAGGCTGTGCGTTCACCGCACGAACCGGCACATGATCGCAAGCCTGGTTGACGACATCTCCGGCAGAACCCTGCTCTGCGTCACCACCACGGCGAACGCCTTCGGCGCCGTGGAGAAGGAGACGAAGACAGCCGCCGCGGCCAGGCTGGGAGAGATCGTGGCGAAGAAGGCCATCGAAATGGGCGTCCGGAGCGTCGTCTTCGACCGCGGCGGCCATCCGTATCATGGAAGGGTCAGGGCGCTCGCGGAGAAGGCCCGCGAGAGCGGCCTTGTCTTCTGACGGGGGTATGGGGTGGACAGGAAGACAGATCAGACCGAGGACAGGGCATCCAGGCTCCAGACCGCCGACGGCGAGGAGGAACAGCTCCTCGACCGCCTGATCGCGGTCAACAGAGTCGCGAAGGTCATAAAGGGAGGCCGCAGGTTCGGATTCAACGCACTGGTGGCGGTCGGGGACGGGCGCGGCAGCGTCGGGGTCGGCCACGGCAAGGCCGCCGAGCTGCCGGAGGCCATCCGCAAGGCCACCGAAGCGGCGAAGAAGAGCATGATGAGCGTCCCACTGGTCGACTCCAGGACGCTTCCGCACGATGTGATCGGCGAGTTCGGAGCGGGCAGGGTTCTCCTGCGTCCTGCGAGCCCCGGAACAGGGGTCATCGCCGGCGCCGCCGTCCGCGCGATCATGGAGTGCGCCGGGGTGAAGGACGTGCTTAGCAAGTCCCAGGGCACCAACAATCCGCACAACATCGTCAAGGCCACGATGGCCGGGCTCAGGGACCTCAGGCTGATCGACCAGGTGAACTCCTGGCGGAGGTCCGACGCCGAGCGGAGGCGCCAGTCCAATGGCTAGGAAGAAGAAGCTGCACATCAGGCAGATCAGGAGCCGGATCCACTGCCCGGAAGTCCAGAAGAGGACGCTCGATGCTCTGGGCCTCAGGCGGATGAACCAGGTGGTCGTTCACGACGACGGACCTTCGGTGAGGGGCATGATCTGGAGAGTGCGCCACCTCGTGAACGTCGAGGAGGTCCAGGAGTGAGACGTCTTCAGCATCTGCGCCCTGCCAAGGGCGCCGTGAGGGAGCCTCTCCGGCGCGGCTGCGGCGACGGCACCGGGGTCGGCGGAACCGCCGGCAAGGGCCACAAGGGCCAGAAGGCCAGAGGGAAGGTGCATCCCTGGTTCGAAGGCGGGCAGCAGCCGATACAGCGGCGCATGACGCACAAGGGGTTCAACAACGCCCGGTTCGCCTCCGTCTACCAGGTCGTCAACATCGGGATGCTCGACAGGTTCGCGCCCGACACAGTCGTCACCCCCGACGAGCTCAAGGACGCCGGCCTGATATCCAGCAGGCTGAAGCCCGTGAAGATCCTGGGGCACGGCACGCTGTCGGTGAGGCTGACGGTGTGTGCGCACGCCTTCACGAAGACTGCCGCAGACGCCATCACCGGCGCCGGTGGAGCAGTCGAGGTGCTGGGCTGATGCGCGGTTTCGAGAACATCTTCAGGATTCCCGAGCTGAGGAAGAAGATCTTCTACACGCTCCTCCTGCTGGCGGTCTACCGGCTGGGAGGGTTCATCACCGTACCCGGAGTGAACCTCCAGCTCCTGCAGTCGGCCATGAGCGGCACGGGCAACCTGATGGATGTGTACAACCTGTTCGTGGGCGGAGCCCTGAGCAGGGCGAGCATCTTCTCTCTGGGCATAATGCCCTACATCTCGGCCTCGATCATCATACAGCTCCTCACTTCGGTGATGCCCTACTTCGAGAGGCTGAAGAAGGAGGGCGAGGCCGGACGCCAGAAGATGACGGAGATAACGAGGTATTCGACGGTGGGGCTGGGTCTCATCCAGGGTCTCGGTATCACCCAGTACATCGTGAGCCTCAACTCGCAGATCCCGGGCGTAGTGCCCTATCCCGGCATCGGCTTCACCCTCCAGACGGTGATGACGCTGATCACGGGCACGATCTTCGTCATGTGGCTGGGCGAGAGGATAACCGAGAGGGGAATCGGAAACGGCATAAGCCTCATCATCTTCGCCGGCATAGTGGGCGACATCCCCTCCGCCGTATTCTCGTTCTACAGGGACGTGTTCGTCCTCCAGCAGACTTCCTTCGTCTCGGCCATCTTCATCTCTGTTTTCATGTTCGCCGTGGTTGCCTTCGTGGTGCTGATGACCGAGGCCCAGCGGAAGATCCCGGTGACCTACGCGAAGCAGGTGAGGGGCAGGAAGGTCTTCGGCGGGCAGAGCACCCACATCCCGCTCCGGCTGAACACCGCGGGCGTCATCCCGATCATCTTCGCGCAGTCATTCCTCATGTTCCCGTCGAGCATCGCGATGTTCTTCCCCAATTCGGGCATCGTGGACACGGTGCACAGATTCTTCTCCCCCTCCAGCTTCCTCTACATGTTCGTGTACTCGGCCCTCATCATCCTATTCACCTTCGTCTATACGGCTATCGTGTTCAACCCGCAGGACCTTGCCGAGAACATGAAGAAGTACGGCGGCTTCATCCCCGGCCGCAAGCCGGGCAAGAGCACGGCGGACTACATCGAGAAGGTTCTGATCAGGGTCACTCTGCCGGGCTCGATCTTTCTGGCGATCATCGCCATCCTTCCGATGATCCTCCTCCGGAACGCGCATATCAATTTCCGTTTCGGTGGAACGAGCCTCCTGATCGTCGTCGGAGTGGCTCTCGAGACGCTGCGGCAGATCGAGACCCATCTGCTGATGCGTCACTACGATGGATTCCTCGCGAAGGGCAGGATCAGAGGAAGGCGATGAGACTGGTCCTGTTCGGGCCTCCGGGCTCCGGCAAGGGCACTCAGGCGGCAAGGATCTGCTCGAGGTTCGGGCTGGTCCACCTCTCCACCGGAAACATCCTCCGGGAGGAGATATCCGCGGGAACCGAGCTGGGTCTCAGGGTCGGCGGGATAGTGCGAAGCGGAGCCCTGGTGAGCGACGGGATAGTGAACGAGCTGGTCTTCTCGCGCCTGGACTCGGCCGAAGGCTTCCTGCTCGACGGCTATCCGAGGAACCTGATGCAGGCGCGCCGGCTGGACGAGTACCTCGGCCCCCGAAGGCGCCTGAGCAGCGCCCTTCTTCTGGAGGTGCCCGACGCGGAGGTCGTTCGGAGGCTCTCCTCGAGGGCGTTCTGCAGCGCCTGCGGATTCACGGGATCGGTGTCCCACGGGGGCGTGTGCCCGTCGTGCGGCGGCCCGCTTTCCGCGAGACCGGATGACGGCGAGGAGGTCGTGCGCAGGAGACTGGCCGAGTACCGCTCCAGCACGGCTCCGCTCGCGGCCTTCTACGGGGACCGCTTGCACAGGATAGACGGTACGGGGACGGAGCAGGAGGTCTGGGTCAGGATGGAGAACCTGCTTCGGGGATTGGAATGACGGGCGGGGCCAGGCTCGCGAAGATGCGCGAGTCGGGCAGGATCGTGCGGAAGGTGCTCGACGAGCTCAGGGCCTTCGCCGCCCCTGGCGTCACCACCGCGGAGATGGATTCGCTTGCGAGGGCGATCATCTCTTCGGAGAAGGGCAGACCCTCCTTTCTGGGATACCACGGCTATCCGGCGGCGGTGTGCATCTCCATCGATTCGGAAGTGGTGCACGGGATACCGAGTGGCAGAAGGCTGAAGGAGGGCTCGCTTGTGAGCATCGACGTGGGCGTCTTCAAGGACGGCTACCACGGCGACGCCGCCGACAGCTTCTTCGTGGGGGCCGCGCCGAGCAGGAGCGCCGACGAGCTGGTGGAGGTCACCTATGAAGCAAGGCGCAGGGGCATCTGCGCCGCGGTGTGCGGGAACAGGCTGGGCGACGTTGGCAGCGCCGTCCAGGACTACGTGGAGAGCAGGGGGTTCGCGGTCGTCCGCGATCTCGTAGGACACGGCATAGGCCGGAAGCTCCACGAGCCTCCGCAGGTGCCGAACTTCGGCACGCCGGGGCGCGGGGAGAAGCTCACCGACGGCATGGCCCTGGCCATAGAGCCGATGGTGAACGCGGGAACATGGCAAGTGCGGGTGCTGGATGACGGATGGACGGTGGTGACCGCCGACGGAAGGCTTTCGGCGCACGCCGAGCACACGATAATGGTCTCGGGAAGCGATCCCGTAGTGTTGACGGCATAGGCTGGGAACAAAGATATTATGAATTCTGCAAAGCTCCCAGAAAGAGGTGTCGGTGGCTAAGGACCAGGGGGTGGTAGTCGACGGCACGGTAGCCGAGACTCTGCCCAACAACATGTGCAGGGTGAGGCTCGACAAGCCCGAGGGGCACATAGTGCTCTGTCATGTATCGGGCAAGATGAGGATGAATTACATCAGGATCCTGGTGGGAGACCGGGTAACCGTGGAGCTGTCGCCGTACGACCTCACGCGCGGCCGGATAACCTACCGCTACAAGTAGGGGAACTGCTATGAAGGTCCGCTCGTCCGTCAAGAAGATATGCGAGTACTGCAGGATCATCCGGCGCGAGGGCAAGGTGCTGGTCATATGCCCCCGCAACCCCAAGCACAAGCAGCGTCAGGGCTGACGCCGGCAGGGCTGGAGGTAGACCAGAGTGGCGAGGATTTCGGGTATCGATCTCCCCAGGAACAAGCAGATCGTCTATGCGCTGCCGTACATCTTCGGCATAGGGCTGTCCGTCTCGAAGGAAATCCTCTCGAAGACCGACATTCCGCCGGAAAAGAAGACGGACGACCTCACCGAGGACGAGGTCGCCGCGCTGAGGCACATCATAGACGCAGAGTACAAGGTGGAGGGCGCGCTCAGGGCCGAGATAGCCATGAATCGCAAGAGGCTCATGGACATCAGCTCTTATCGCGGGCTCAGGCACAGGCGCGGCCTGCCCGTTCGCGGCCAGCGAACCCACACTAATGCCCGCACCCGCAAGGGACCGCGCGTCGGGCACATGAAGAAGCGCTAAGAAGAACAGGAGGAAGCCTTGCCGAAGCCACAGGCGGCCAGGGCCAGGACAGCGGCCAGGAAGATTGCCAGGGTCACCGACACGAACGGCATCGCCCACGTGAAGTCTTCTTTCAACAACACCATGATCACGATCACCGACCTGAAGGGGAATGTCATCACGTGGTCGAGCGGCGGGACGACCGGCGTAAAGGGCACCCGGAAGGGAACGGCCTTCGCGGCCAGCCAGGCCGCGGTTCAGGCCGCCGAGAGGGCTCTCGAGGCCGGTCTGAAGCGAGTCGAGGTCTGGGTCCGGGGGCCGGGAAGCGGTCGCGAGTCCGCCGTCAGGGCTCTCCAGTCCACCTCGCTCGAGGTCACCGGCGTAAAGGACATCACGAAGATCCCTCACAACGGCTGCCGTCCGCCCAAGCGGCGCAGGATGTAGGACAGGTAGTAGTAACGACCCGTTCCTGGCCCGGCAGGCCCGGGACGGGCCGATTCCTCAGCTTCCGGTCGGGGGTACCAGATGGAATACAGGAGCCTTCATCTGCCGGATCGAATCGCCTGGGATGACGAGGAGTCGACCGACAAGCGCGGCAGGATAGTGATCAAGCCCCTTGAGCGCGGATTCGGCCGAACCCTGGGGAACGCGCTGAGGAGGGTGCTGCTCTCGTCGCTCGAGGGCGCCGCACCGGTCTCGGTGAAGATCGAGGGCGCGAGCCACGAGTTCACGACGATTCCCGGGGTCTTCCAGGATGTGCCCGACATCATCCTCAACATCAAATCCCTCGACCTGAAGCACGAGGGGACGGGTTCCGCAAGGCTCAGGCTGGACATGAAGGGCCCCGCGACGGCCCGTAGCGCCGACCTGAAGGGCGACTCCTGCGTCGAGATCCTGGACCCCGACCAGGTGATCGCGGAGATCCGCCCCGGAAGCCGCTTGAAGCTCGAGATAACCGTCGAGAAAGGCAAGGGCTACGTCACGGCGGAGGAGTGGTACGATGCGGGCCGGGGCAAGGAGATAGGAGAGATCCTCCTCGATTCCTGGTTCGGCCCCGTGCGCAAGGTCAACTACTCGGTCGACCCCGCCCGCGTAGGCGACCGGACCGACTTCGACAGCCTGACGATGGATATCGAGACCGACGGGAGCATCACTCCCCAGGACGCACTCTCAAGAGCCTGCGACATTCTCGTGAAGCACTTCGAGCTCATACTCGGCAAGGAGCCCGGCTCGGAGGATGAGCAGGAGGAGGTCTCGGGCGACACTTCCCTGCGCGACACCGCGCTTTCGCCCAGGATAGTCAACGTCCTCGAGGCGGGGGGCATCGAGACGCTGGAGGATCTGGCCGCGAAAACCCCCTCGGATCTGCTCTCGCTGCCGAATCTCGGGCAGGCGTCGCTGAAGCTCATCAGCGAGTTTCTCGAGCAGTACGGCATGGAGCTCGGCGAGGACTAGGAACAGCAAGGAGATCCCCTTATGCGCCACAGGAAGAACACACCCAAGCTGGGACTAAGGCGTGACGACAGGGTGAGGATGCTCAGGAACCTCGTCACCTCTATCATCCTCAAGGAGCGGGTCACGACGAGTCCGGCAAAGGCCAGGGCCGCCCGGAGCATGGTCGAGAAGATCATCACCCGCGGCAAGACGGACACCCTCCACGCCCGGAGGATAGTCGCGGCGTCGGTGTACGGTGCCGAAGCCGTCAGAAAGGTCTTCAACGACCTGGGCCCCCGGTACGCCGCCCGTCCCGGCGGCTACACCAGGATTCTGAAGCTGGGTCCTCGCGTGGGCGACGCCGCCGAGGCATGCATGCTCGAGCTGGTCGATTCACCTGTCGCCTTCAAGCCCGAGGAGAAGGAGAAGAAGGCGAAGAAGGACAGGAAGGCCGAACGCGAGGAGCGCGAGAAGAAGCAGAGCTCCGCGGGGAGGGGCCGGAAGGCCGGGAAGTTCTAGCGCGATGAATGCTCCGGGAACGATCGCCGTCCTCACCAGCGGAGGCGACGCCCCGGGGATGAATGCCTGCATCAGGGCCGTGACGAGATCGGCGCTCGCTCACGGCCTTTCCGTTCTCGGCTCGCTTCACGGCTTCGAGGGCCTCATGGACGACAGGTTCACGACCCTCGGCAAGAACGACGTGAGCAACATCCTGCAGCGGGGTGGAACTATCCTCCACGCCGCGCGCAGCGACAGAGTCCTGTCGCCTGAAGGACGCGCCGCCGCGGCCGCGAACCGCGCCAGGAGGGGCGTCGGCGGCCTTGTGGCCATCGGGGGGGAAGGCACCTTCCATGGGGCGGATGCGCTTGCCCGCGAGCATGGCGTGGCTGTCGTGGGAGTGCCGGGCACGATCGACAACGACATATGGGGCACCGATTTCACGATCGGATACGACACCGCGGTCAATACCGCCCTCGAGGCGCTGGATCGCATAAGAGACACCGCCGCGGCGCACGAGCGGCTCTTCATCGTAGAGGTCATGGGCAGGCGGGCCGGTTACATCGCGCTGGAGGCGGGCATCGGCTCGGGCGCGGAGGCCATCCTGCTCCCCGAGACGAGAACCGACATCCACTCCATCGCCGAGACCATCAGAAGGCGGAAGGCCGAGGGCAGGCTTTCGAGCATAATGGTGGTGGCGGAGGGAGACGACGCCGGCAATGCCCTCGGGATCGCCGCGGAACTCAAGTCGCGCGAGGGTCTCGACTGCCATGTCACCGTTCTCGGCCACGTCCAGAGAGGCGGCTCTCCCACGACCTCCGACAGGGTTCTCGCGACCAAGCTTGGATGGGCCGCCGTGGAAGCCCTGCTGGAGGGCAGTGCGCCCTGCATGGTCGGAGAAACGGGCGGCCGAATCGTCCGGCACCCTCTGCCCTGCGCCTGGGAGCGCCGCAAGGAGCTCGACCCCATCCTCCTGAAACTGGCCTCCCTGCTCGTATAGAGTCGGCTCCGGCCCATATTAGCCGGTTCGGAATGACATCTCTCTGGAGTTCAAGCGGGAAAGAGACTTGCGCCATCCCGGCGGGCTCGAAGTTAACGAAGTTAACTCCGACCCCTATTGACGGAGGTGGTAGACTTCCAGGCCGCCGGGAGTGGAGCCGACGAGATCCCAGAGGGCGGTGTCCGGAGCGCCCCCGATCTGTCTTTTCCAGTATCCGTCGATCACCGCGTACTCAGTGTTCCGCGCCCGTACGAAGCGCGCCAGCCCCTCCGAATCCAGCGCGCCGCCGCCCTCCAGCCGTGCGAGGTAAAGCGCATGGATGGTCCGCTCTTCGATCTCGTCGAAAACGAAGCCGAACGGAGCCGCGCAGGGCTCCCCGTCAGGGATCATGTCTCCGGCGAGCGCGTTGTCGGGCTGGATGTGCTCCCGCGGGCCGAATGTCTCCCTCGCGTCGGTGAAGAGCCCCCAGGCGGCCAGCATCGCCACGGGCAGAAGCACGGCGCGTCTTTTCGGGCCGGAAACCCCGCGGTCCATCCTCCGCACCGCCATCCATATTTCCGAGGCCGCGAAAGGCAGTATGGGCATGCCGTACTTAACCCCCTTCGCGGCCGACAGCGCTGCCAGCGAGACAGCCGCCGCACCCGCGAACGCATAGAACCAGGAGCAATCCCGCCACCGAATCCTCCAGCCCCCGAACGCCGTAGAGGATGCGGCGGCCAGCGTCGTCAGGATCATCCCGGGCTCCCTGAACAGCCTCTCGTGTTCCGAGAGGATGTTCAGAAGCGGTGTGAAGGGTCCGAAGGAGGTCTTGGTCGCCGCCAGCTCCCCTGAGAACTGCGCCGCGAACAGGGCGGTTCTCGATGCCACATGCGCGATAGACGGTGTCAGCACCAGCAGCGAGCATGCCGCGAAGACCGCTGAATGGAGCCACTTCCGCCGCCATGCCAGCGTGACAACCCCGGCGGCCGCGAAAGCCGCCCCGTCGAGGTGCGAGAGGATGCACAACCCGGAGATGGCTCCGCCGGCGGCCGCGGCGGCGGCGGACCTCCTCCGCACGGAAAGGTCAACGGTCATCCAGCATGTCCAGCCCAGGAGCGCCAGCATGGCTTCGGGGCGGTAGATGCGGGCGAATCTGAAGAACACCGGCATCAGGAGCAGAACGGCGGCCGGCCCAGCCGAAGCCCTTCCGCCCCTGGAGGGGAGGCACATGAGTGCGGCAAGGAGAAGAGAGCAGGACAGGCTGATCGCGCGAAGGCGGCCAAGTCCGAATCCCGCCGCGCGGATGACGGCGGCTCCCGCCCAGGCAGGCAGCCTGTGGTACACCACCACCTCGTCCTCGCAGTGCTCGTAGCCGCGGAACAGCT
>JAAYTY010000077.1 GCA_012523605.1 Candidatus Fermentibacterota bacterium | reverse complement strand
TCGCCGTAGAAGACGTTGTCGCCGTTCGCCGGGTCGCGGGTGAAGCAGACACCGGTCCCGCTGTCGTCGCCCATGTTGCCGAAGACCATCATCTGGACGTTGACTGCCGTTCCGTTGAGACCGCGGATGTCGTTGAGCTGCCGATATCTGACTGCCCTTGGGTTGTTCCAGGAGCCGAAGACCGCATCGATTGCGTGCTTCAGCTGGTCCCACGGGTCTGTCGGGAACTCGGATCCGGTGTGCCTCCGGTAGAGTCCGGAATAGAGTTCCACAACCCTCCTCAGGTCGTCCACACCGAGCTCCGTGTCGAGCTTCGCCTTCCTCTCGTCCTTCACCGACTGCAGAGCGTGCTCGAAATCCTCGTGGGGAACCCCCATCACAACGTCGCCGAACATCTGCATGAAGCGCCGGTACGAGTCCCAGGCGAATCTCTCGTTCCTTGTTCGCTTCACGAGGGCCTGCAGGCTGCCGGGGTTGATCCCGAGGTTCAGAACGGTGTCCATCATCCCGGGCATGGATACCGCCGCACCGCTCCTCACAGATACGAGGAGAGGGTTGTCCGACCCTCCGAAAACCTTGCCCGTCACGGCCTCCAGTTCGGACAGCTTCTCCCTGACCTCCTGCTCCAGGCCATCCGGCCATCTTCCTCCGGCGCCGTAGAAGGCTTCGCAGGCGGTCGTGGCGATCGTGAAGCCGGGAGGAACGGGGAGGCCGATCCTCGACATCTCCGCGAGGTTCGCGCCCTTGCCCCCGAGGAGCATCTTCTGGTCCTTGTCTCCCTCTGTCCTGCCGGCTCCGAAGAAGTACACGTATTTCACAATCCACCCGCCTGGTTGATGAGTTGACCGACTGGCAGGACGGCACGGCCGCCTGCGGATAGAATAACCGTATAATATATGCCCGGAAGGCTTCTCGATCAAGCTAGACGGGCGCCGTATCCCGCCTTTCCCAGATCCAGGCTATGAAATCCTCGAGGAGACGACGCTCCTCCTCGGAGACGGGCGACACTCTGCCGACGGCCCACTCCACTGCCTCCGCGGGGGTTTCGAACGCTGCCAGCCTGCCCGTGAGGTCGGAAAGGGCGTCGACCATTCTGCTCTGCCGGACCGCCTCGGCAAGCTCCGAGCCATCCCGGGCCGTGGAGGACAGCAGATCGGTGCCGGGCATGGCCTCCTCTCCGAGGGCCGTCTCCATTTCCTGCAGATGCTCCCTGAGCTGGGTGACCGATACTCCGTAGTCGAGGGCGATCCTGTCCTGAGTGTGGTGGGGCCCCGAGCGCGTGACGAGGTATTCGAGCGCAGCGGCCCAGATGGCGGGTTTCCTTCCACCGGGTTTTTCCCGGGAGGCGCAGAACTTCTTCCAGACCGCCTCCGCGGCTGCAGCTCTCTCCCTGCCGTATCCGTGAAGCCGGAGCATCCCTGCAGCCATGGCAGGCACGAGATCCGAGAAGGGGAGGTCGTCCCTGGCCATCGTGCCCCGCTTCAGCCTTACCCTGAGAGCCTCTATCTGGAGGAGGGTGTGTTCGATGCGTTCGTCGAAGGGCGCCAGGTCGCGGGCCTGCAGGAGGAGATGCAGGCTCTCCTCGAGCCTGCCCCGCTTCGCTTCGAGCATGGCGAGGTAGGCGAGCGTGGCGGGCACCCTGTGCTGCTCCCTCCTCGCGGTGGAGACCAGCATCCTCTCGGCCTCGGCGTCGCGATCCAGCATCAGGAGCACCAGACCTGCCTTCCTCCTCGCATCCAGATCCTCGGGAATGGCGGCCAGGTACTCCTCCAGGTTCTCGAGGGCCTTCGAGAACCAGTCGAGCCGGAGGAAGATGTCCGCGGCGAGGAGCAGGGCCGCGGGACCTGGAATGCCGTGCCACTCGAACGAGGACAGCCTCCGGGCGACATCCGCCGACCTGCCTTCGGAGAGATCGAGCCGGCACAGTCCGAGAAGCGCCAGGTCCTCGTCAGAAGAGCCTCTGACGGCCGGATCCTCCATCAAACGCTCCAGACACTCCCTCTCCGCGGCATGGTCGGATGACTCGCGGGCCTTCTCGACCTGCTTCCAGAGCCAGGCGATCTTGCCGGTGGGCGACCGCCCCTCTCTCTCCCCCCCCTGCGCCATCACTCCCTCACGATCGCGAGCACGCCTGAATGCTCCGCCTCGTTCTCGAAGATCGAGGAACCCATCGAAACGGCTTCGAGACGGTAAATGTAAGCGCCGGAGGCGGGCCGGTCACCGTCCGCGTCGAGGCCGTCCCAGACGATCTGGTTGTATCCCTGGCTGCAGGGTCTTCCGATCCGGCGGATGCACCTTCCCGAGATCGAGTAGATGCTCAGTGTGACCGAGGCGTCCTCGGAGACCCTGAAGCTGAAGCAGCGCATTCCGTCTCCGGGGTTGGGATACACAAGGGCCTCGGACAGGCTCATCCCCGAGGATGCCACGGACTCGATCAGCAGGGTGTCGCGCGAGCTGTTGCCCATCCCGTCGAAGCTCCATAGGATTAGCGAGTGCTGGCCCGGCTGGAGGGTTCCGAGCGGGTACTCCAGACTGCCCCTGGTGGTGCTTCCCTGGTCGTACGAGAACCAGTCCCCCACATCCACCCCCTGTCCGTCCGTGAACAGGGTGAGCTGCCTTCCAGAGCCGCCGAGGAAGCATA
>JAAYTY010000008.1 GCA_012523605.1 Candidatus Fermentibacterota bacterium | reverse complement strand
TGCCCTCCGGGATGAGGCTCAGATTCAGGTTTGTGTGGGGTTCGGCACTGGTCCCGGTCTCGTTCAGGACATACACGATGTCCGAACCGATGCGTATCGATATGGAGTCCACGGGCAGGTCGGTCTCCATGGAGTCGAAGGCCACGACGTCGGGCGGGGTGTCAAGAACCTGCGCCCTCTCGAAGTTCAGTATGATGTAGGCGGCCGTCAGGGTGCCCAGTATGCCCAGCCCGACTCCCAGGAGCCCGGTGCGCGACGGATGGTGCGTGCGGAATGTGGTATCTCCCAGTTCGAGCGGCCTGTCCGACCTGCTCCTGAGAGCCGAACGCTGCTCGGACATGGGCCTCGTCATGTATTCCAGGTCGAATCCGCAGTTGGAGCATTTTCCGGTGCCCCTGTCACCATTGTCATGGCCGCACACACGGCAGAACATCGGATCAACCCCCGGCCTGCGTGGAGCCCGCGGGCAAGCCGCCCGAGGAACCCCTGACGAACCTGAAGAAGAACTCCGAATCGACTTCGCAAGGATACTCAACGCGGAGGCTTTCTACAAGTGCCCCCAGAACACTGTCCATCGCCGACTGCTCCAGCATTTCCGTGATCTGGCGCCTGGTCTCCTCGAGCCCTGCCTCCCTTGAGGGCGCCACCTCGACGAGCCGCAGCCACAGGATCGAGCCTCCCTGCAGAGTGCAGGCAGCCGCCTCACCCGGCTCGAGGGAGAATGCGACCCCGGCAACCTCCTCCGGGAAGTCCGTCCTCGCCAGCAGCCTCGTGAGCGACGAATCGCCGGGCTCCAGCAGAGCGGTCACGGGTGACAGGAGCCCGACATGACCGGCGGGATCGACACCCGAGGAGAGCATCGAGGCGAGAGCTGCGGCCTGCTCCGCTCCGACGGCGGCGACCGCCTCGAAGCGCCTCTTCTCAGGAACGATCAGCAGGGCTCTGTTCGCCTCCCATGCTTTAACCACCTCCTCCTCGGCAGGGACTATCCTGGGCTTCAGGACCGATTCGAACCAGGCCTGCAGGACCGGTTCCTCGGCCGCGGCCACGAGGGCGGCAGCCAGAGCCGGTTCACTGTCCAGACCCATCTCCAGGGCCCGGCCGGCCATTATGTCGTAGAGACCGATGATCTCGATGTAGCCTCTGACCCATTCGGGGTCTCTGGCGTCGCGGGGCATGAACGGGGGTATCTCCCTGATGTTGGTCGCGAGCGAGAGGACGGTCCTCTCGCCGCCCCTCCACGTATATGCCGGCCGGGACGCCTCGGAGTCGGAGTAGGCGGCGAAGCTGCCACGGGCGTCGAGCGAATGGGCGGCGATCAGTTCGGGAACACCTGGGAGGGCGGTGAGTTCGAAGGCCGAGCGAAGACTGTCCTCCAGCCCCCTCTTGTACTGCTCGGAGACGTGGGCCCATATGAAGTCGTAGATGCGCTGGCGCTCGACCTCGTAGCTGTCCTCCGAAACCTCCGTAAGACTGTCGAGCCGCGCGAACCTCCATCCTGAACCGAAGGCCATGACCTCGGAGACCTCTCCGGGGGACAGTCCGGCGAGAAGAAGGCTGTCGTCCCGCTGGAGCATCATGAGATCGACCGGCCCCTCCCGTCCGTTCCTCCTGCCGGATCTCGAAGAGAATGTCGAGTAGGCCGAGGCCAGCGCCACCATGTCAGCCCCCCGGAGGACGAGTGTCCTCAGACTCTCTGCCAGGGCGCTGTCCTCCGTGTTCACGACTGTATAGACAACCTGTGTGCCCATTCGATCGTAGAACGACATCACGCTGTCCTCGGGAATGACGATCCTCGACAGCTTCGCGGTCAGATACGCGTACTGCAGCCTCTCCCGGCGCCTCTCGTAGATGGCGGCCTCGACCTCGGGCAGGGTGTCCAGCCCCCTTGCCCGCGCGTCGGCCAGCACGAGCTGGCGGTCCAGGAAGGCTGACATGAAGGATTCCATATCGGCGGAGTCGCCCTGGAAGCCCTCGAGAAGGGGAAGCATGTCCGAACGTGCGAAGACGGAGTCCCCGACCTTCGCGGCGGGGGGTTCGCCGCCGCACGACATGGCGCAGATGGCTGCGGCCAGCATCACCGTGATCCTTCTCATTGCTCCATCTCCGGATGGGTTGCCGTTGCGCGAAGCGACTCTCCAAATGTAGGTTCACCCGTCCGCCTGTCAACTGAGGCCGTCGGAGGTGCTGCACAACCATGGCCTGCACTATGCTCTTGGCATTCCTGGCCGCCCTGGAGCTCCCTGCTCCGAGGCAGTCCTGGCGCACCGGGATGATGGTGCTGGACATGTCTGACGGAAGAGTCGTGGCCGAGATCGGCTCCGACCAGTACTTCAGGCCCGCCTCGACTATGAAGCTGGTCACCACCCTGTTCGCGCTGGAGGTCCTGGGGCCTTCCCACGTGTACAGGACCCAGATTCTGGCCGACACGGCCGCGCACTCCGTTTTCATCGTCGGAACGGGAGCCCCGCTTGTGCAGACGGGGGAGATAGCCAGGGCCGCTGTCGAGACGGCCGCCATGCTCGATCCGTCGGTTTCCTGGTCCGTCTTCTACGACACAGGATGCTTCGTGCCCGAGACGCACCTCGCCGGCTGGGCGGACGAGGACTGGAACAAGGCCTACTGTGCGCCCGTAGAGGCCCTTTCCGTGGGCGACAATCTGGTGGAGATCGTCGTATCCACCGTGGGGGGACAGGTCAGGGCGCTCAAGTGGCCGGATCTGCCGGGACTGGAGATAGAGACGCGGGTCGGTGCGGGCGGCGAAGCCCTTCTGTCG
>JAAYTY010000076.1 GCA_012523605.1 Candidatus Fermentibacterota bacterium | reverse complement strand
TTGTGGTAGTAGTCGTCCGCGTCCGTGAAATACACGCTCATGGCGGTTTCGAGGTTGTCCACGATCATGCCCATCGCCACCGCGGGGCATCCCGCCACGCTCCTCGCGCCGGCGATGTTGTCCATGGGGCAGTATGCGTTATACGGAGAACCCTGGGTCCAGTTCTCCCAAAGCCATCCGCCCGTCGGCGTGGTGCCCTCGGGGGGCCACTGGGTGAGCGGTTCGAGCGTGAAGGGCCGCCCGCCGGTGCAGGCCGACCAGAGGGCGCGGTTCCGCTCTATGGTCTCCTCCGGGGTCGATTCCAGGAGATCCATTCTCCGCCCGAGGTCCAGTCTCGCGAGGTCGATAATGCCGAAGCCGCCCTCCGGGCCGGTCAGGCTGCCCTCGTAGGAATAGGCTATGACCGGCGGCAGCGCGTCATCGGCGGTGACGATCACATAGCCCGACGGAAGAAGCTCGAATGCCCTAGCGAGCAGGGTTCCGTCGCCGTCGGTCACCGGTATGAAGCTCCCGATCGAGTACTCGGAATTCGTCCCGTCCCTGTCGAGCCGCGCCTCCACGGCCCGCAGGGAGGCTTCAGGTCCTACGCCAGCGGCGAAGCCGGTGGAGACTGCCGCAGCCAGTAGCAGTAGCCTGAACATGACCACCTCCATCAAGACCAGGACGCCGGGCCGGAGACCTCGCGCCGAACATGCTTCCATAAGACGATACGGAGCGCGCCTCCGCCTGTCAAAGCGATACAGTATCAGGTTAAAGAAACTTGAGAAATCTGCGCAGGTGGCAGATCACCAATCGTTTGATCATTTCTCTGGAAAAGCCTTCCGGCAGGCTCCGGTAGCTCTCGTGAACCTCTGCATTCGAGTCGAGAAGGCCGCAGACTCCCGCCCGCGGCCCTCTCCGCAGAATCCCGCAGTCTCAGACGCGGTAGAGCTTGTTGATCAGCATCTCCGTGAGCTTCACCAGAGTCGGGTTGGTGTCGAGCTCGGGATAGAGCGACGGCATGTAGCGGATCCTCATGCAGACATCTCCCCTGAGCGTGAGCATGACCGCGAGTGTGTCGGCCATGTCGATCATCTGACCGATGACGGCATGATCCCAGAGCGGGTTGGCTGCGTCGGTGTTCGCAATCTCGACCGGGTTGTTTATGAAGCCCATGACACGGCCGTAGTTGGCCTGGCCGTCGGAGCAATAGACGAGGAAGTTCACCTTGGATGCGGCCATGCTGCCGTCGTAGAAGCTTCCCTGCGGCTTGCCGGCGGCCGCGTCGCTGAGGGTTTCGAACCATGTCTGGAATCCGGTTCTTCCCATCACGGCCTCGACCTCGGCGGGAGTCAGGGCATCGTTGATCTCCCATCCGGCTGGAAGGGTGATGGTCTCGCTGAGGGCAGGGGTGGTCTCTGCGGGAGTTTCCTCGGCGGTGGCTTCCATATCGGCGGGAGTCTCCTCGGCGGGCTTTTCGCCGCAACCCTGGATGGCCCAGACGAGTGCGAGCAGGAGCATGGATGCGATGCGGCGCCTCATGGAATGTTCCTCCTCGAAAAAGGTTCCGGCCCTGTCGCGGGGAGCCGAATGACTTGGCGATGCGAAATGAAATATGGATGTGACGCCCGGATTCGGCAACCGCACTACGGTATCAGGTTGAAGAAACTTGAGAAACCTCCATCTGCAAGCATGCCAGTAGATTGCTGCGATCACACTGTGCGATGAAACTCTCGATCTCGATACCGGACAGGGTATTGGCGGGGTTTCTCAAGTTTCTTCAACCTGATACCGTCGACAGCTGCATGCAACCCCTGCAGAACTCGATATTGCGCTCGCCGAGGAAGACATACTCGACTTCCACGGAACCCAGTCTCTTCAGCTCGTCCTCTATCACCTGTACAAGATGCAGGGTGTTCTGCCTCCTCGGGCTGCCGACGAGAGCAGTGACTTTGATTCCCTCGAAAGGCATCTTCTCCCCCTATCTGTTTGAAGCTCTACCCGTCCACCGAGTACTTCCGGCGGACGAAGGACTCGGCCTCGCGCAGGTCCTCCTCGCACATCGCCACCGCCTCGGCCAGCGAGATGCCGTCGTACTCCACCAGGGTCACCACCACGTACGAATCGTCCTCCGGGTGGAAACCCGCATCCATCCCATAGAAACGCTTCCTGCCGTCCATGATCCATTCCGCATAGTGGTCCGCAAGCGACACGAACTCCCTCGCCGCCGCCTTCGGATCAGAGGTTTCGGAGAAGTCGAACGACCAGCTCCGCGGCTCACCGACCGGCCTGTTCATCGCCCTCCCCCTTCCGTCTCTTCTTCAGTTCCCGGTTCCGCTCGCGCCATTCACGCGACAGCTCCAGCGCAGGGGGATGTGCGGCCAGGGCCGGATTCCGCCACGGTGCGACCGGGTCGCCCGACAGGATCCACGCGCGGATGTCGCAGGCCACCATGCCGCTGTTATCGCTTCCCAGCCCGGCGGCTTCGGCGGGTTCCACGCCCGCGAGGTCGAAGCACCCCAGCTCCACCACCCCGGGTCGCTCTTCCGACTGCCGGGCCCACACTCTGAAGCTCCCGCCGTCGGGCAGAAAGTGCCCGGTGCCGTCGAGCAGATCCACCAGCTCGGCCGCGGCACGCGGGCCTTTGTCGCCCAGGTCGCCGAAGTCGTGCCGCCAGGTGTGATCCGGAGGCTCCGGCGCCTCACTCGACATGCAGGCCCTCCTCCCTCGCCTCGTTGCGCAGCTTCTTCAGCGTGTTCACGCTTATCCCCAGCGCCTTCGCGGTTGCGGTGAGGTTGCCCTTGTGCATCTCCAGTGCCTTCATGGCACTTCGTATCTGCACCTGGCGCAGGGTGTACATCCTGCCGGGGGCGTCTCCGCGAAGGTCAAGCATGCTTTCCCTCGGAGTTCCCGCGAAGTCGTAGCGGGTTTCGGCAGGCGGGGCGGACGGTCTGTTGATCAGCTCGTCCAGCCCCTCGGCCATCTCCTCGCGAACGGCCGCTTCCAGATACTCGTCCACTCCCAGCAGGTACGCCCGGCGAAGGACGCTGTGGAGCTGGCGGATGTTGCCGGGCCACGAGTACGACTTCAAGAGGGCGTACTGCTCCTTCGAAAGGTCCTTGAAGCGGCGCTTGTCGCCGTATTCCTCGACAAGTGAGCGCCGGATGCTGCCGACTATATGCCCCAGGTCGTCCAGCCTGTCGCGCAGAGGCGGTATGCGGATCACCAGCTCGCGCAGCCTGTAGTAGAGGTCGATCCTGAACCTGCCGTTGCGAACCATCTCCGCGAGGTCGCTGTTGGTGGCGGCTATCACCCGCACGTCCACCTTCTGCTCCACATTGGAGCCCAGGCGCGTGAAGGTGCCGTCCTCGATCACGCGCAGGAGCTTCGCCTGCGTCTCGGCAGGCATCTCGCCGATCTTGTCGAGGAAGAGCGTGCCGTGGTCAACCGCGCCCATCACGCCGTCGTGGTCTGATATCGCGCCGGTGAAAGCGCCCTTCACATGGCCGAACAGCCTCGAATCGAGCATGTCGCTGCTGCTCAGGACGGCGCAGTTCACCGCCATGAAGCTCCTGCTGGTATGGTCCTCCTGGTGAAGGAGGCGCGCCACGCGCTCCTTGCCCGTTCCCGTCTCGCCCAGGATGAGCACGTTCAGCGAGTCGAGCGGGCCATAGAGGCGGATGAGCCGGCGCACCTCGCGGATGCAGGGTGAGGCGCCGTCGGGCCCGGGCAGATGGCCCATCGCACGGTAGCGGGCAACCATCTTCAGATCGGCCTCGGTGATATCCGAGAGCCCTGCCAGCTTGCGCACCGCGGCCGGATAGACCTCGCCGTCGCCAAGCTGGAAGTAGCGATAGATCGAGGCCACCACGAGCTCGGCGACCGTTTTCGCTCCGGCATCCTTCAGCTTCTCGGCGCGCCCCGCGCCGGCGATGCTCTGCAGCATGGCCGCCCGGGGATGGCCGGAGAGCCTGAGGGACGACAGCACCGCGCCTGTCAATGTGTCGGCCTTCTCGACTCTTCTCACCCTGCAAAGCCTGGCCACGGCGCTCTCCGCATCGGTGCAGGAGACGCCAGCGAGGAACCACGTGATCTTCCTGCCCTGCTCGGTCAGGCACTTCATCGCGGTGGCCAGCTCGAGAGGCGGGCGGGTGCAGCCGATGCCGCAGATGGCTACAGAACTCACTGCGGAATCGAGCGACGGGAGGTTGATGAGGCGCACTGGCAGTGTGTATGCGCTGGAGACGAACACCCGGGCTCCAGGATGCTCGAGGAGGTATGCGGCGCCGGCGCACGCTCCGTCGAGGCTGTTGTCTATGATCACGGCTTCCCTGGGAGACATGCGGCACCTCCTGCTGACTATGCCGTGATCCTACACAGTTTGACGGTCAGCGGCAATTCCTGACGGTAGGCGGGGGCCTCACTCGGCGAGCGGGGCGAAACCCATCGCCCGGCGCGCCCTGCGAGAAACGGTCTCGGTCTCCGCCGCGGCAACCAGATGTCTCATGGCAATCGCACAGCCCTCGGCGGCGGCGGCGTAGGCGGCCTTCAGAACCGCACTGCGTATGAGCCCTCCGCTGAACTCGTACCTCCGTGCCAGATCGGCATAGTCGATGTCAGGATCGAGAGGCGCACCGGCAGGCAGAGACAGGCGCCAGATGGCCTCCCGGGCTTCAGGGCCCGGCATGGGGAAGCGCAGTTTCCAGCGTATGCGCCTGTCGAACGCCCTGTCCATCGCGAAGGCGCGGTTGCTGGAGAGGATCACGATGCCCCTGAACGAATCCATCTCCGAGAGCAGGCAGTTGATGTGGTTGTTGATGTAGTAGCTGTTGTTGGAACTGTTGGAGACCCTGCGGCCGAACAGCCCGTCGGCCTCGTCGAGCAGCAGCACCTCTCCCGCCTCCGAGGCGGTGCGGAAGAGCTGGGTGGTGTTCTTTTCGGTTTCGCCCACCCACTTGTCCAGGATGTTCGCGGCGCTTACAACGCGAAGCGGCAGGCCCAGCTCACCGGCTACGGCTTCGGCCGTGAGTGTCTTTCCCGTTCCGCTGGGGCCGTAGAAGAGCGCCGAGATGCCGTGTCCGGTTCGATACTTCTCACCGAAGCCCCACTTCTCGAGCACCAGCGCCCTGTGCTCGGCCGCGGCAAGGATCTCGTGAACTTTAGCTAGCAGATCGTCCGGAAGCGCCACGCTATCGAGCCTTACCGAGGGGGCGATGATTTCCGAGGGGATGCTCGAGCCGCTTGCGCCTGCGGTACCCGGCCCCTCGTCGAACTGGATATCCTTCAGTCTCAGCACGTTCCCGCTGCCCGGCCGTCCTGCGGCCCTCCTCACACCCCGCCTTATCGCTTCGTGTATGCGGCCTGCGTTCCACGGGAAGGCGGAGGCCAGCCTGCCGAAGTCGATTTCGTCGTCCACAGGCACGCCGGGAGGCATGAGCCTCCTCCACAGGCGTTCGCGGGTGTCGCGGTCGGGCCGGGGAAAGTGTATCGGGAAACTGCAGGCCGCGCCCAGCGGGTGTGAAGCGGGGGGCGCATGCCTGGTCACCATGATGACTCGCCCGCTGTGGCGGGACAGCCCCTCCAGAATGCCCGGGCACAGATCGTCCTCGTACTCCTGCGAGAAGAGCGGATCGGCCGGGTGGATCATCAGGATGCCACCGACCGCGCAGGCCGTTTCGAGGCCCGAGACCACGAGCTTCACACTGTCCTCGGGGCCACGGGCCTTCTCCATGGGGTTCACGCACACCAGCGGGATGCCCAGCTCGCCCGCCACGGCCTCCGCAGCCGTTTTTCTGCCGCTGCCCTTCTCGCCCCAGAAGACAGCGAGACTGAACGGGCCGGGAGTCATCATCTCGGTGCATCCCCACGAGGCAAGCGTGGCATCCAGGGCTCGCGGGTTCTGCACGAACTGGTTCAGGGCGTTCATCACTTCGCCGGGAAGGACCAGTTCGGCCAGCTTCATGTTGCCGGGCTTCACCTCGGCACTCGCCCCGGCGGGTCTGTGCGTGCGGCTCCGGCCCCTCGACACCGCGGGCGGTATGTTTCCCGGCCCTGCGGTCATGAAGCCCGGGCGCTCCTTGATGGCCGGCGGCTCCTGCCCGGTCGAGTCGTCCCGCATCGACTCCTCCTGCCCCTCCCGGCCGGAGGTTCCCAGTACGGTCTCGGCGCAGTCCTGACTCACCAGCAACGCCGTCGTGAGGGCTTCCTCTTCCGTGTCCGGATGGACGGCGAATCTCAGCAGCCCGGAAGAAAGCAGTGGTGCATCCGGTTTGAAGAGAGCGCGGGTTGCTGTGAAGTCAACGCCGCAGGGGGCCAGCATCCTCTGCACTGCCCTGACGGTCACCCGGCGGGGCTGGCCGAGACGCCCTATCAGCTCCATGAGGTCGGGGTCTGCATCTAGTCCGACAGCCGCGGCGAGTATGAGCTGTTCGTTCCTGTCGAGATTGAAGCGCCTGGCTATCTGCAGAAGGGGGATGTCGCTTTCGGGCATGGAGGCCGTG
>JAAYTY010000007.1 GCA_012523605.1 Candidatus Fermentibacterota bacterium | reverse complement strand
TTGCCCACGGTCTGCAGAGGGACCTCCCAGCGAACGGTCCAGCCGGTGGATTCGTCGATGCAGACGAGATTGTAGCCGGCATCCACATAGACGAGCACGTCGGACCCGGCGACCTCTATCATGTCCTGGGCCACCGCGGTCTCGAAGCTCGCGGAAGGCTGGGATCCGGTGCTCTGCCAGACATGCGTCTGCATGAGCGAGCAGGAGGCGGAGAGCATGCCGCTGAAAGTCGAGGCCACGTCGAACTGGTAGCCGGCCTCCGGGCACGGGTAGGTCCACTGCGGGGTGCCCGAGCCGAAGGTGTTGTACTTCGAGACCCGTTTGTTGTTGAGATACCAGCCGGCGAAGATGCCCTGGCCGGTGCCGGAGATGGCGGTCTCGTTGGCGATGGCGTTCTGGTGCGCTCTGTCCACCCAAAGCTGCTCTGCCCTGTAGCCGGTGCTGCGGGGCGTATGATCCGGAGGCGGGGCGGTGGGTACCGCTGCGATATCGGATACACCGTCCAGTTCGGTGAACGAGACGGCTCCGAGACTGCCGTCGGCCATCTCGGCCGTTTCGGTTCTGATCCCCGGGAACGCACTCCCGAGGGTGATCAGCGCCACTAGAATCGGGATCATCGAAATCCTCCCTCCACCGGGTTTGCCGAGGAATAAGAAGAGCCTCGGGCGGCTGCATGTCAAGACCTTGCCGAGGGTTGCCACGGGAACGGAACGGCATGTATATAAGCCCGCGTTCGTTTCCGGAAGGATTGTCGAAATGAGTGCCGTCCTGACGTTCCTGCACGTGCTGACATGCGTCATGCTGATCGCAGTGGTTCTGATGCAGAAGGCGAAGGGTGACGGGCTCTCGGGAGCCTTCGGCGGCGGAGGTGCGCTGACCGCCTCGTTCGGCACGAGGGGGGCCGCAACCCTGCTGTCGAAGCTCACAACCGTCCTGGCCTGCGTCTTCATGGCGACATCGTTCCTGCTCGCCGTCATCTAGAATTGGATGCCGGGGTGGTGGAATTGGCAGACACGCCAGGTTGAGGGCCTGGTGGGCGAATAGCCTGTACGGGTTCAACTCCCGTCCCCGGTACCAGTCATCGGCCCCCGCCCCCGGGGGCCGTTCCGTACGATCAGGGAAGGATCCGCGCGCAGGCGCCTGCGCCCCGCGGGGAGGAAGCCCGCACATGCATCCCGGAAGCGGCGATTACTCCCGGCGGTCATTGACACCGCCTCCGCCCGGGCATTGATTCGCTCACTGCCTGCGGAGCGCAGGGGATTCCAACAGGAGGGACCGAGATGAAGCACGGAGCCTATCTGCTTATCAACGTCGACACGGGCAAGGAGCAGTCGGTGATGGCCGGGATCGCGAAGAAGAAGTTCGTCAGCCACTGCAGCATCGTCACCGGCCTCCACGACGTCATCTGCTTCGTTGAAACCGAAACCGTGGACGATCTGAAGAAGGCCGTCTATGCCATCAGGGCCATCCCCGGCATCAACAAGACCGTCACCTGCATCTCGTTCAACGGCAAGGGCTGATCGCAAGACAGGCACTGAAGGGGCTCCCGCGGGCCACGTTCCCGGGAGCCCTCTCCTCCATCGGACAGGCCGCCCGCATCAGGGAGCTGCCGTTCCCCCGGAGCCGCATGGCGGGCTCGACCGGCGCGGGATGCTGCACCGTCCCCGTGTTCCGGAGCTATCGAAGCCGCAGCCGAGCCGGGGCTACATGGAGATCCGAACGGGCTTCCGTCGGGAATGAAGCGGACCCGCGATTCGGTCGGCACCGGATCCGGCACCTGAAAACCCCCGTCATGCTTTAGATTCATTGACCGTCGACGACTCCGGGGAATATGCTCGCATCCGTCTGCGGGGGAGGCGGAGAGGCTGGAACGACGCGCATCCGTGACCCGGTGACCGGACATCCGGTCGCGGGCTCCAGCCGCTCGTGCCCGGAAGTCTCCATGCCACGTTCGATCGGAGAGCGATCGGTGACGATGAAGCCTGCTGAACCGACCGGTGCGGTACTCGTCATCGGCGGGGGCATAGGGGGCATACAGGCCTCTCTGGACCTCGCGAATTCCGGTTTCAGGGTGTACCTTCTCGAACGGCTGGGTGCCATAGGCGGCGCAATGGCCGCGCTCGACAAGACGTTCCCGACCAACGACTGCTCCATGTGCATCCTCTCGCCGAAGCTCGTGGAGTGCGGCAGACACCTGAACATCGAGCTTCTGACTAACTCCGAGCTCCTGGCTCTCGAGGGCGTTCCAGGAGCCTTCATCGCTACCGTCGAGCAGAAGCCCAGATATGTGGACATCGAGAAGTGCACGGGCTGCGGCGAATGCGCCGGGGTGTGTCCGGTAAGGCTTCCGGATGCGTTCAACCGGGGCTTCTCCACGAGAAAGGCCATCTACCGCCTGTACGAGCAGGCTCATCCGCCGGCCTACCAGATCGACATGAACGCCTGCAGGAGATGCGGTCTCTGCGCCAGGACCTGCGCCGCCTGGGCCGTGGACCTCTCGATGGAGCCCGTCACACACCGTCTGGAGGTCGGAGCCGTAGTGGCCTGTCCGGGGTTCGAGACCTTCGATGCCGCCCGCATCGCGAACTACGGCTATGGGCTGTTCCCGAACGTCATAACTGGCATCGAGTTCGAGAGGATCCTGAGCGCTTCCGGCCCGACTCGCGGGAACCTCAGGCGGCCCTCCGACGGAAGAATGCCCCGCAGGATCGCCTGGATACAGTGCGTAGGCTCGCGTGACATCCACCGCGTGAACAACGGATACTGCTCCTCCGTCTGCTGCACCAGCGCGATCAAGGAGGCGGTGGTGGCCAGGGAACACGGCTGCCCGGACCTCGAGGCGACTGTCTTCCACATAGACATCAGGACGCACGGCAAGGGATTCGAGAGATACTTCGACCGCGCGCGGAACGAGCACGGCGTGCGGTTCGCAAGGTCGGAGATCCACCGGGTCTTCCAGGACGCCTCGGGCGACCTGATCCTCAGATATCCCGAGGGCGGCGCAGTCCGCGAGGAGGTGTTCGACCTGGTGGTCCTCTCGACCGGAATGGTGCAGAGCGCAGCGAATCGCGAGCTGGCGGCAAGGCTGGGCATCGAGCTCGACGAGCACGGCTTCTGCGTGACAGACACCCTCTCCCCGGTGGACACCTCCGTGCCCGGGGTGTTCGCGGCCGGTGCCTTCACCGGCCCCAGGGACATTCCGGAGACGGTCATGGGAGCCAGCGCGGCAGCCTCAAGGGCGGCCGAACTTCTCTCGAGAGCCAGACACAGTTCAACGCGCAGCAGGAAGTACCCCCCTGAGAAGCCTTTCGGTGGCAGCCGGCCGAGGATCGGCGTGTTCGTGTGCCGCTGCGGCATCAACATCGCGGGCGTCGTCGACGTGGAAGCGGTACGGGATCATGCCGCCGGCCTCCCGAATGTCGTGTACGCCGTGGATACTCTCTTCGCCTGCTCGCAGGACAGCCAGAGGATGATAAGGGAGGCTGTCTCGGAGCACGGGCTGAACAGGGTAGTCGTAGCCGCCTGCACGCCCAGGACACACGAGCCCCTCTTCCAGGAGACGCTGAGGGAGGCCGGGTTGAACAAGCACCTGTTCGAGATGGCCAACATCCGCGACCAGTGCTCCTGGGTTCACCAGGCCGAGCCCGGCAATGCGACGGCCAAAGCCATGGACCTCGTTCGGATGTCCGCGGCCAGGGCAAGGCTGATGAAGCCGCTGGCGCAGACATCCGTCGGCGTCGAGAGGTCGGCACTCGTTATCGGCGGCGGCGTCGCCGGAATGGTCTCTGCATCCGCGCTGGCCGACCAGGGGTTCGGCGTTCACCTCGTCGAGAGCTCCGGCAGACTGGGAGGCAACGCTCTGAGACTCCGCTCGACGCTCGATGGCTCGGATGTCGCGTCATTCGTGAAAGGCCTTTCGGAGAGGGTCTCGAACGATCCCTCGATCGACCTCCACCTGGGTGCTCAGGTCACAGACGTGGCCGGATTCGTAGGCAGCTTCAGGTCGACAGTCGAGGAAGCCGACGGGAGGAGGGTGGAGATAGTCCACGGCGCAGCCGTGATCGCCACCGGAGCCGAGCCCCACACTCCATCCGGGTTCCTCTACGGCCTCGACCCCGGAGTGCTCACACTCCCCCAGCTCGAGGAGCGGATTTCCGCGGGCGACCCCGTCGCCGCCTCCTGCCGGAATGTCGTCCTGATCCAGTGCGCAGGCTCGCGCGAGCCCGGCAGGCCGTGGTGCAGCAGGGTCTGCTGCAGCGAATCGCTGAAGCTGGCCCTGGAGATGCTCGACAGGAACCCCGGCATCCGCATCTACATTCTTTACCGCGATATAAGGACATACGGTCTTCGCGAGAAGTACTACCTCGAAGCCAGAGAGCGTGGCGTGCGTTTCCTGAGGTATGATCCGGACGATCCGCCGGTGATCGAGCGCGGGGATCGCGAGGGTGGAGCAGGGCTCAGGGTGACTGCGACCGACACCGTGCTGGGGGAGAGGTTCACGATAGATGCCGACCTGGTCGGCCTGGCGGTGGCTGTCGTCCCCTCCGGTTCGAGCAGGAGGCTTGCCGGCCTCTTCAAGGTTCCCCTCGACGAGGACGGATTCTTCATGGAGGCCCACGCGAAGCTCCGCCCGGTGGACTTTCCCACCGACGGTGTGTTCGTGTGCGGCCTCGCCCACGGCCCGAAGACCATCGACGAGAGCATCGTACAGGCCGGGGCCGCCGCGGCGAGGGCATCGCTGGTCCTCTGCAGGGATTCGATAGAGGCCGGCGGAACCGTCTGTGTGATCGACTCTGCGAAGTGCAGCGGATGCGGGATATGCGCACTTGTGTGTCCGTTCAGGGCCGTCGAGATAGACGCGGAGGAACACAGGGCGATCGTCAACGAGGCGCTCTGCAAGGGCTGCGGCCTGTGCGTCGCGTCCTGCCGATCCGGGGCCGCCGACCTTGGCGGCTTCACCGATGCCGAGATTCATGCGATGATAGGCTCGTTCACTTCCGGGAATGCAGGAAGATGACCACCGGCGAGAACCCCTCCACGGCAGGCTGGGAGCCCGGGATAGTGGCCTTCTTGTGCAACTGGTGCAGCTACGCCGGAGCCGATTCGGCCGGAGTGGGAAGGCACCAGTATCCATCCTCGGTTCGCATCATACGCGTCCCCTGCGCGGGGAGGATAAGCCCCTTCTTCATCATCTCCGCCTTTCTGGAGGGTGCCGACGGCGTTCTGGTGAGCGGCTGCCATCCCGGAGACTGCCACTACACGAGCGGCAATCTTATAGCCCGCAGAAGGTTCATTCTGCTCAAGAGCCTGCTCGAGCACGCGGGTGTCGAGGAGGGGCGGCTCTGGTTCACATGGGTTTCCGCGTCGGAGGGCGGGAGATTCGCCGCTGTCGTGGACACCGTGACCAAACGGGTACGCGCTCTGGGGCCCGCCTCGTGCCTGCGCAGGAGGTTCATCTAGTGGAAGCCTCCGCGATCGTGCGAACCGTCCGGGAAAGGGCCGCCGAACTGCTGGCCTCGGGCAGGGTGGATCTCGTCATAGGATTCGAGCAGGGCTCGATGCCCATGCGAGCCGCTCCATGCTTCGTGAGCGATGCAGACGGGACCGACAGGCTGGTGTGGAACTCGTTCTGCGGTGTCAACCTCGCCAGGTTTCTGCGGGGGAGGCACGGCAGGATCGCCGTCGTGGCCAAGGCCTGCGACACCCGGGCGCTCGTCGAGCTGATCAAAGAGAACCAGCTCTGCCGGACCGACATGGTGGTAATCGGAGTGCCCTGCGCGGGAATGGTCGATTCCGCGGCGGTCGAAGAGATCACCGGTCACGCCGGGATCACGGGTGTGGAAGAGGCGGACGGGAGGCTTCTGCTGACTGCGGGCGGGAGCCCGGTGTCGCTTCCGCGGGAGGATGTTCTCTGCCGGAGCTGCCGGCGCTGCAGCACGAGGAATCCCGTGATCTGCGACATCGCCGTGGGTGAAAGGGCGCCGGAGCCCGAGATCCCGGGATTCCTCGACGTGGACCAGTTCGCGGCCCTTCCGTCGGAGGAGAGGCGCACCAGGATCGAGGCGGAGATGAAGCGCTGCATCCGCTGCAATGCCTGCAGGAACGTCTGTCCGATGTGCTACTGCGTCCGATGCTTCGCCGATGACGCCTTCCCCCAGTGGGTGGGTAGGGGAGGCGATCCGGGGAGCGTGATGTCTTTCCACCTCGTTCGCGCTCTGCACCTCGCGGGCAGGTGCGTGGAGTGCGGCGCATGCGAGAGGGCCTGTCCGA
Organism: Candidatus Fermentibacterota bacterium; assembly: GCA_012523605.1. Classification (GTDB taxonomy): domain Bacteria; phylum Fermentibacterota; class Fermentibacteria; order Fermentibacterales; family Fermentibacteraceae; genus JAAYTY01. The sequence goes on along the minus strand of JAAYTY010000007.1, from coordinate 8,000 downwards.
CAGGAGTCGACCTGGGCATTCTGAACCGCAGGATGTCGGCCGACGTGTACAGGCATTTCGGATACAGGCCCGGGATGGCCCCGGAGATTCCCTCGCCGCTTTCGACATTCTCTCCGGGCGATCCCGAGGACTTCATGCTCGAGCCCGACCGCGGGCGGAGCTGCGGGTGCGGGGGATGACGTGAGAAGGCCGCCCGGGCGAGGAATCACGGATCTCGTCGAGAGGCTGCTGACCGTTGCGGAGGTGTACGCCCCCGTGGAACGCGATCAGTCAGTCGTGTTCGACCGCATCGAGTCGGCCCGGGAAGCGGCGATTGACCGCGGCCCTGCAGCACTGTCTCCGAAGAACCTGGTCTTCCCTCGGTGCGAGATGCTTCTTTCATCGAGCACTCGCGGAGACGAGAGCGGCCGAGCCCCTGACCCGGGCCCGGGCGGTCCCCGTGTGCTGTTCGGGGTGCGTCCTTGTGACGCCCGAGCAATCGCTCTCCTCGACAGAATCCTGGGCGGCGGTGAGAAGACTGACTCCTACTACATCCGGAGGCGCGAATCCCTCGTCGTCATTTCCATAGGCTGCACCGAATCTCTCGAAACCTGCTTCTGCGAAACCACGGGTGGCGGACCTCGCTCCACCGAGGGCTCGGATATCCTGCTGGAGGATCTCGGCGACCGCTGCGAAGCCAGCATAATCACCGAAAAGGGGGTATGGCTGGCCGGGCAGATCGGACTTGAACACGATCCGGCTGGAGCCCGGACGCCGCGCGGACCTGCGCCCCCGGCAGGGCCGGCGGCGGACCTGGCGGAATTGAAGAAGCGCCTCGACCGCTCGTTCGAAGATCAATGCTGGCGCGATATCGCATTGAAGTGCATCGGATGCGGAGTCTGCACCTTCCTCTGCCCCGCCTGCCACTGTTTCGACGTCATAGACGAGGAAACAGCAGGCGTCCGCGTCAGGAGCAGGATATGGGACTCCTGCCAGTTCCCGGCATTCACGGAGCAGGCCTCGGGCTACAACCCCAGGCCTTCGGCGGCCGAGAGGTTCCGGCAGCGCGTCATGCACAAGTTCAGCTACTGCATCGAGCGATACGGGATGCCCGGCTGCGTGGGATGCGGCAGGTGCGTTTCCCGCTGTCCGGTCAACCTCGACATCCGAACAGTGACGGCCTCGTTCCTTGGAGATGGAGGGGAACCGTGAGGAATCCCTTCGTGCCCATCCCCATGACCGTCGAAAGGAACAGAGTCGAGACCGTGGACGGAGGAATAAGGACTCTCACCCTCTCCTTTCCGGCGGATGCAGACAGAGGCGCCTTCGATTTCGTCCCGGGCCAGTTCGCCGAACTCTCCATCCTGGGCGTGGGAGAAGCTCCGTTCGGAATAGCCTCCTCGCCTGCCGAAGGCGGCCTTCTGGACTTCACGATCAGCAGGGTCGGACGCGTCACGACGGCGCTGCACCACCTCGAGCCCGGAGAGTCCGTAGGCCTGAGGGGGCCTCTCGGGAACGGCTATCCCATGAGCGAGCTGGAAGGCGGGGATCTGCTTCTCGCGGGGGGCGGGTTCGGATTCTCCACCCTGCGCGCCCTCGCCAGATTCGTTCTGAAGCAATCCAACCGCAGCCGCTTCGGCGACATCACGGTGGTCTTCGGAGCGAGGAGCCCCGGTCTCCTCCTCTACCGGGACGATCTGGAGGAGTGGGGAGAAAGGCGAGACGTGCGTCTCGCAGTCACTGTGGATCGCGGAGATGGAAGCTGGACAGGGCTTACCGGGACAGTTCCGGACGCACTCCGTCGCCTTGATATCGACGCCGGGCGGACGACCGCCCTGGTCTGCGGGCCGCCCGCGATGATCAGACACACCATACCTGTGCTGGCCGGACTCGGGGTGGCGCCCGAACGGACGCACGTGTCCCTCGAGATGAAGATGAAGTGCGGAATAGGCAAGTGCGGGAGGTGCAGCATCGGCGGCAGGTACGTGTGCACGGACGGCCCGGTCTTCAGACTGGCCGATCTCGAGAACCTGCCCGGGGAGTTCCGGTGATGCAGAACCTCACCGAGGTGAATGGAGATCTCTGGCGCGAGGTGACGGAACGCTGCGGAGACATCCGCCGTTGCTTCAGCTGCAGCACGTGCGTTTCCGGCTGCCCGGCCGCCGAGGGTTCGCCGCCTCTGTTCGTCCGAAACCTGGTCACCAAGATCCTGCTGGGTCTCGAGGAGAGCCTCCTGGAAGACGAGACGCCGTGGCTTTGCGTCACGTGCTCCGCCTGCGAGGAGATGTGCCCGATGGGAGTGCATCCGTTCGAGATCTGCCTCGCGATCCGCAGGTGGCAGGTCTCCAAAGACGACTCCTACATCCCCGCTGCAGTCGCCGAGATCTTCGAGAGGGGGCATACGCAGGCGCTGGACAGCGTGGGGGACAAGAGGAGGGCGCTCGGGCTCGAGGAGGTCCCGCCCACGATCGCGAGGTTCCCCGGGCTCCTCGAGAGGTTCAGGGAAATGCTGCGCGAGACCGAACTGGTGCGGAACAACGAATACATGTTCGGGGGCTGAAGCATGAGGTTCGGGCTTTTCCTCGGCTGCAACGTTCCGGCGGTGCGTCCGGACGTCGAAAGGGCGATGAGGCTCACTCTGCCCCGCCTGGGAGTCGAGCTGGTAGATCTGGAGGGCAGTGCATGCTGTCCGGCCTTCGGCACATTCCCGTCGGCCGACGAGAACGCGGCTCTCGCCGTGAGCGCCTGGAACTTTTCGATTGCGGAGGAGCTCGGCGTCCCCATGCTCACCGAATGCGGCTCGTGCTACAGTTCGCTGAGGCTGGCGAGGAGGAAGCTCCTGGAGGACTCCGTCAGGAGGGAGGCGGTCGAACATCTCCTGGCAAAGGCGGGCAGGACCTTCCGCGGCACCGTGGAGGTGCGCCATGTCATTGACGTCCTGTACAGCGACGTCGGTACCGACAGGATAGCCGCGTCACTGGACTTCAGGATGGACGGCATCGGGGCGGTCGTGCAGTACCCGTGCCATACGCTGTATCCCAGCGAGACTGTCGGTTTCGACAACCCTGCAGGGAGACCACGGATGCTCCGTGAACTCGTGGAGGCGCTCGGGGCTTCGGTTCGCACCTACAGCAGGGAGATGCAGTGCTGCGGCGGGGCGGGGGGGTTCGTGAAGGGCAGCTTCGCGGGCGCCTCCGGGTTCGCCTTCAGGAAACTGAGGGCCGTTCTGGGAGAGACCGACGCGGAGGCCTTCGTGGTATCGTGCGTCACTTGCCTCGAACATCTCGACAGGATGCAGGTCGAACTGGAGAAGAAGGAAGGTCTGGAGAGGGGGATTCCCGTCTTCGACTACTGCCAGCTGCTGGCTGTATGCATGGGATTCGACCCGGCGGAGGTCGCATCCATTTCAGCCATACCCAGGGACGGCCTGGTGTCCAGGATAAGGCGGGCTCGGCCGGGCTAGACGCAGCCGTCGGGCTTGGGGAGACCGGCTATCCTGCATGCTCCTCTCGCGGGACCCCTGGGGAAGAGTGCGTATATCTCCTGAAGCCTGAGCCCGGTGTGCCTGCAGAGGTTCCGCACGGTCGGGGCCATGTCGGATTGCTCCCAGAATCCGCGGATGTACCTGATCATCTCCCAGTGCTTCGGACCCAGCTCATCTATTCCGTCGATGCGTGCGAACTCCTCTGCGACCCTCTCGTTCCAGAGCTGCGGATCCTGCAGGAATCCGTCTCCATCGATGTGGAGCTCCATTCCGTCAACCAGGATGACTTCCATTACCTCTCTCCCCGGCGTGTCTTCGCCGCGCCGACAGGGCGCTGCCGCCCGAGCGACGCTATCTCCCGGACGGCCTCGACGGCCTTGTCTATGTGCTCCTCCGTGTTGAACGGACCCACGCTGAAGCGAACGGTTCCGTGGATTCTGTCCGTTCCGAGCTGTGCGTGGACGAGCGGGGCGCACTGCAGACCGGTGCGCGTGGCGATGCCGTGATCGACGTCGAGCATCGTGCCAACGTCCCCCGCCTCGATGCCCTCGATGTTCATGCTGAGGACCGGGTTCTGGTTCTCCGTGTCCTCGGCGCAGTAGGTGATCACGCCGTCTATCGCCTGGAGCCCCCTGCGCAGTCTTTCCCAGAGCTCTATCTCGCGCCCGTGGATCCTGTCGATCCCCTGTTCTACGACCCATCCGACTCCGGCGTTGAGTCCCGCTACGCCGACGGTGTTCATGGTTCCGGACTCCATTCTGTAGGGGAACTCGTCGAGGTGGTAGGGATGGGCCGACCTTACTCCCGTTCCTCCGAACATGGTGCACCTGATCGGTACGTTCTCGGCGACATAGGAGCCTCCCGTGCCGGTCGGACCCATGAGGCACTTGTGCCCGGTGAATGCCAGCAGGTCTATGTTCATGGCCTGGATGTCGATCGGAACCACTCCCGCGCTCTGGCTGGCGTCGACGGCGAAGTACACGCCTGCCTCTCTGCACACCCGGCCGATCTCGCGGATCGGCTGGACGGTACCGATGATGTTGGAAGAATGGTTGACCACGACGAGCTTCGTGTTCTTCCTGAACGCCTTCCGGATGTCTTCGGGATCGACGTATCCGTGGGAGTCGAAAGGAACGAAGGTGACCTCGACGCCTCCGTCGCGGGAAAGGTGGTTGAGGGGGCGGATGACGGAGTTGTGCTCGAGATTCGTAGAGACCACGTGGTCTCCCGATGCGACCATGCCCATGATGATTCGGTTGAGGGCCTCGGTGGCGTTGTAGTTGAATGTGAGGCGGTTGGGATCCGTGCCATTGAACAGCGTCGTAAGAAGCCTCCGCGTAGAGTGGACGACCTCTTCTGCCTCCAGGGCCCTGTCGAAGCCCGACCTGCCGGGGCTGACACCGTGGGACTGGTAGAACTCCTTCATGTAGTCGTACACCACCTGCGGCTTCGGAAACGATGTCGCAGAATTGTCGAGATAGATCAGATCTTCCATCCTGATCCCTTCCGGTGCAGACTGGACAACTTCAAGCCCCCGAGGGGCTCGGCGGAATACCGAACATTGCGATTGTCTTATTATACGCATGCCCTGAACTCAGTCCAGGAGACCGTCGTGCAGGCCCGGTAGAGGAACCTTCGCCGGAGGCGGAGCAGTGCCGTCTCTCCGACGGGCAGTTCCTCCACTCCATCGCCGTGAGGGACTTCCATCCGGTGGCCGCCCGGGTGGCGCAGGCAGCATGGCGAGAGGCCGTGGCCGAAGTTTTGTCCGTGTCTGCGGCATGCGAGGAGGATGCAGGTCCGCTGCGTCGTGGGGATATTCCTGGCCGAAGGGCCGGCTACAGGCCGCGCCTTGCGGCCGCTTCCCGCATCGCCCTGTCGGTGGCTCGAACGGAGCCGAACCACTGGAAGGCCGTACCGACATCCAGATTGTAGAGAAAGTTGTACTCGGTATAGCAGCCGGCTACGCAGGCTTGGCAGGGCAGGGAGGAGGCCGCCTCGAACGCCTTCCTGAAGCCGACCTCGAGCGCGTTGAGCGCTCCGGGATAGAGCCCGATCAGGAGCGAGCAGGGAAAAACCGTGCCATCGACGTCTATGTTGCAGTACATGGAGCCCGCTCTGCAGGGTACCCCGTGGAACTTACCGGGGGATGTGGTCCTGCGGTGATCCGGCCACTTCGCCAGGCTCTCCAGATACCTGGTCGAATTCGCGATGGGCGCTCCCCCGCGCCTGAGCTCCGCCAGCCTGGCGAAAACCCTCGAATACTCCGAGCTGGAAGGCATCATGCCCTCCGGGTTCCGGCCGAGCTCCTCGTTATGGTGGAGTGTCTGGAATGTTGCGAGAAAGCCGTATTCCTTCGCTGTTTCGAGGATGTCGTCCACGGCATCTATGTTGTTCCTCGTGAGGACCGTGATGGTCCAGAGGCGGACCCTGCCCGAGGCCGACTCCATGGCCGCCACCACCCTGTCATGGCTGCCGGGCTGACGGTTGGCGTCGTGGGCCTCCCGCGGTCCGTCGTATGCGAGCACCAGATGGTCGATTGCATCCAGGATCTCCAGCCTGTCCGGGAGGAGATAGCCGTTGGAGTCGAGGCTGACGTAGATCCCCAGAGAGCGGGCGTGCCTGCAGATCTCGACGATGTCGTCACGCACCAGCGGTTCGCCCCCCCAGATGCCTATCCGCCTGGTTCCGGCGGCGGCCATCTCGTCGAAAAGGCGCTTCCACTGGTTCGTCGAGAGGTCGGGTCTGTTCCTCTCGGGAATACGGCAATAGGCGCATCTGCTGGGGCACCTGTCGGTGACCGATGCCATGACGTTCACGGGCCTGCGCCTTCCGAGCATTCCGAGAAGGGCGTCGAAACCCATGGCTATCTGTCCTGCGAGCTTCATCTGGGCTCCTCCCGGCCCAGCCACTGGTCCCCGCAGGGTATGCGGGAGATGAAGCGCAATGCCTCCCTGCGCTGGCCCCTGAGATGGTAGGCGATCCTGTACCAGTACCGGGCTCCGAGCCTCAGGGGCTTCATGAACGGGCCGTCCGAACGCCCGCCGCCTCTGCCGCCGCGGAGCGCCTTCTCGACTCTCGCCACGAAGTTCGGCCCCGCCGGCTTCAGGCGGAAGCGTGGAACCGCTTCCAGCGGGGGAACGGGGATCTCCTCCAGTCCGGAGGAAGTTCCTGCACGTCCCTCGGCCCGGACGATCGTCTCAATTCCCGCTGGATCGAAGCCCATTGTGCGAGCCAGGGAGGTGTCGAGCGCCACCCTGTCTGAGGAGCCGGCCACGAATCCGGTGAAGACGGGAATGCCGGGCTTGGGCCCGTCGCCCTCGAGCGACACGGTGCCGTCCGCCAACGTGAATGCGACGGGGATGCATTCGTTAACCGCGGTCAGGTAGTCGGCAAGACGGTGGTGGTAGTTGTGCCGCCCGTCGTCGAGACAGCCGTAGAGGTTCTTGAGCGCGGCCGAGATCGTGGTTCGATAGTGGGTCTTCACGACCGGCACGGAGACTACCGGCATGCGGGTGCAGATCGCGGGTATCGAGAATGAAAGCCCGTCTCGCTCGACGGTCTGCCACTCGTTCCCGGAGAAGTTGTGCCAGACGAGCCCCCTGCGCTCGACGACCGCGCCCACTCCGCTGGTTTCGAGTGCCCTGTTCGCATCCACGAGGATCTGGCTCGACTCTCCCACGAAGATCCTGGAGAACCGCCCTGAAAGCCTTTCTGCAACGGCTTCCAGCACCCACGGCCCCGTGCACACGCCGGGCCTCAGAAAGTCCCAGGTGAGATTGACCTTGATCAGAACGTCGCCGGAGGGGGGCAGCAGCACGTCCCAATCCATCGCGTCCATGACGTCGAAGACCGCGCGGCGCACTCCACCGGCGGTCGAGGCATAGAAGACCTTCAAGCCACCATCCCTTCCCGGCCAATATACATCGTCACCTGTGTCCGAAGATAACAAGCTCGTCCCTTTCACAGCGGCACCTTTGCCCTGTCGCGAGGATGTGCATTATTCAGGTTCCAGCAGGGCTCCCCGTTGTCTCGGTCTCCTCCTTTTCCGTCAGGCCCCGGCCGGCCCGGTCGGGAGGATTGACTATTCAAAAGCAGGTGGAGTGTGCACGATCCTGCCGCAGAACCGGTGGTCGTGTATGACGGGACCGCCGGGTGCCCGTGTGGAATCTGTCCGCAGGATCCGAACAATCGTGTAAGGTAAGGGACGGCCGAGCTACTGCTTCGGCGGGGGCATGGGCGGAAGGCTTCCCGCAGAGCCCTGGTACAGGCAGGCGGGGTGTGCTTTCTGCGGAAAACATCTCCCTTCAATCGGTCGTGGCGGGGAACGGGACGGCCTTCCGGGTTCAGTGCTCGAAGATCCTGTCCGCTGGCGCCGTTGCGATCAGACGGGAGAATCAAGAGACCCCAGGCGAAACCGCGGTCCACCGATTCGTCATTCCGGTGAAGAGGCGGCTCCTTGACAGGAGGCCGGGGAGCCTTAGAATGTCGTTCCGTAGGCCGTCAAACGAACGGAGGAGTCATGGTTCGAGTACTGATT
>JAAYTY010000075.1 GCA_012523605.1 Candidatus Fermentibacterota bacterium | reverse complement strand
GCCTCGAGCACCGGCAGGAGCGGAGAGAAACCGACGCTGGAGGATAGAGCGTCGATGCACAGCCCGTTCGGTCTTTCTTCAAAGGATATGTGCCCACCCTCTCGCACATTCGCAGGCGATTGTGCTGTCGGGTTGCTCATCTCCGCGTCCCGCGGAGATGAGCGTGGTGCCCCAGGCCCGACTCGAACGGGCGACCTGCGGTTTAGGAAACCGACGCTCTATCCTCTGAGCTACTGGGGCACCGAAGGTGTCGCATTATGGCTTCGGTGAACCAGTTCGTCCAGTACCGGAGGGATCTCCCCCCATGCGCCCGGCCTCCAGCCTGCGGAGATAGTTTCGATACTCCCTGAGCTTCCCCTCGCCTCCGGACCATTCCTCGATCACGTCCTGGTCCACTCCGTGCGCCAGCGAGACGAGGATCGCCTGCTGGAGTGCCTGGGGATCGCTCCAGTGGTACCATGCCGCAAGGCGGTCCATTACGCACTGAGTGGGCGTGAGGACGAGCAACCTTCCACCACGCGTTTCGATCTCGGCAACCTTCGTCACCGGCCTGTCTCCGATTGCGAGAGGCCCTGCCGGGAACTCGACCAGGAAGCATGTGGCGGGGTGTTCGAAATGACGGCTTGCCTTCCTAGCGAATCCCAGAGCGGCCATCACCCGCTCCACCCTTCGCGGATCCGCGTCGGTCACGAAATCGAGATCACAGGTGGTGAACCTGTTGTCGGCATAAAGTGCCACGGCGCCGCCGCCTGACAGCACGGCCCTGATGCCGTGCCCCAGCAGGTGGGAACATACGATTCCGGCCAGATCCTCCAGGGTCGTCTCAGCGCTGATCATCAACCGGCTTGCCCCTCCTGCGGGGCCTGGTTCGCTGCATGTAGTGCTTCTCGATCTCCTCCGGGTCCATGTAGTCGAAGGCTCTGTCGAGCAGGCCCTTCAACTCGTCGAGGAGCGGCCAGGAGGGGTTCCACGAGAAAACCCTGGTCCGCCCCTTCATCCGGCTCGCGATTATGCCCTCGGCCTCGAGTTTCTCGAGCTGGAGCTGTACGGACCTCAGACCGAGCCCGAAGGTCGAGGCGATTCCCGACGGGTAACCCTCCCCGTACCTCCGGAGGTATAGGAGCACCCGTGATGCAGTGCGGTTGCCGAAGAGCCTGTCGAGCATGCCCCACCTTTCGACTAACAATATTGTTAATATGAATAAATATTTTAGTGCGTCAACAAGGATCAGTGCGGTTCCAAAGCTGCTGCCATGTTTTCCGCCATCCCGTCGGCCATCAGCATCCCCCGGGGCGTCGGTTTCAGGCGACTGCCCTCCCTGCCGCACAGACCTTCGGCAATCCAGCACGACACCAGACGCTCCGCATCCGGGGTCGGCGCGTCCAGATCCATCCCGTCAGACGTCCTGAGCCCCAGCATCAGGCGCTCGAGGAGCCTCTGGGCGGGCTTGAGGCACTCGTGCCCCGCCTCGGGGGACCTGCCTTCCGAGACAAGAGACACGTAAGCCTCCAGGTCGGCCACATTCCACGAGCGCCTGCCCCCGCCGTCGTAGCCGTGCGCGGAAGGGCCGAACCCGAAGTACTGAGTCCCGTTCCAGTAACCCACGTTATGCCTGGAACGAAACTCCCGTCCGAGGGCGTAGTTCGATACCTCGTAGTGCTCGTATCCTGCTTCGGTGAGGATCGAATGCGCGAGGAAGTAGAGGTCGGCGAGCAGGTCGTCGGAGGGCTTCTCCAACCGCCCGTCATCCAGAGCCCTCTCGAATTCGGTGCCCTTCTCGAATCCCAGTGAATAGCAGGAGACATGCTCGGGCCGAAGATCCACAGCCCTCTCGAGGTCCCGTTCCCAGGCATCGGCATTCTGGCCGGGCGCCCCGAAGATGAGGTCTATCGAAACATTGCGGAACCCCGTGCCGCGAGCAGTCTCCACGGCGCGGACGGCTTCGACGGCGGAGTGCCTTCGGCCGAGCGCTTCGAGCACGCTCGGTTCGAACGACTGCACGCCGATGCTCACCCGGTTGAACCCGGCATCGAGAAGCCCCTCGAAAACCCCGGCGCCGCACGATCCGGGATTCACCTCGACCGTGGCCTCGACCCCGGGTGCGACGGAGCATCGCCCTCGAACGGCACCCATGATCGAGCGCCAGTCCGCCGCGGGCAGAAGGCTCGGCGTTCCGCCGCCGGCGTAGATCGTTCCTGCGGGAGTTCCCGGCGAGAGACGCATGTCGATCTCCGCGAGAAGGGCGGCGGTGAACGATCCGATCCTTACGCGTGAAGGCTCGATGCCGCTGTAGAAGCCGCAGTAGGGGCACTTCCCCGTGCAGAACGGCACGTGGATGTAGAGGCCCGCCGATCCGCCGCCGGCCTCGTTCAGCGCTCCAGCTCCCCGCTCTCCAGGAGTTCCCGGAAATACGACCAGCTCGTGCTGTTGGGCCGGGTGTACTCCGAGGGGGCGTGTGCAAACTCGGGATGGCCGCTTTCCACCCACTGCCTTATCTCCGGCGGCATCGCCTCCCAGGAGGCGATCTTGCCTCCTGTGCAGTGGTAGAGAAGCCAGCCCGGCCTGTCGGCCATCCTCATCCAGGGGAGCCAGGGTCCTGCGCGAGTCCATGAGATGTGACAGGGAACGCTGGCCGAGGATGTGTCTTCCAGGGCGTCGAGCGTAGTGAAGAACTGGAACATCTCGCATCCCTGGTACATGTCGGAGCCCGAGTAGAGCGGAAAACTGTCCCGGGGCAGAGGCGAGGGATAGAAGAGGAGGATGTCCAGGTCCCAGGCTACGGTGCCGTCTTCGAGAATCGTGCAAGGCACGCTGAACCCGCGGTCGCCCAGGGTTCTGGGAATGACCGAGTTGACCGGATCGTTGAGAACATGGACCACCCTCACGGTTTCACCCGTGAAGGGGTTCTCCCACGAGTCGAGTATCTCTCCGGTGTCGGGGTCGCGGTAGAGGAACACCTCCCGCGAAAGCATCATGTAGCCGTTCTCGACAGGCTCGAGTCTGGCGACATTGAATCCCTCGCCCAGGAAAAGAAGCTCCGAGGGCTCGCCCGGCACGATGGAGTATATGTCGCCTCTCCAGTGGAAGAAGACCTCAGTGCAGTCGAGGGAACAGCGCGTCCTGAGGAAGGCCTCGCAGTTGTCGGCCGGAAGAGAGAGGTCCAGCCCCGTTGCGGCAGCGGCGAGCAGGGGGATGCAGACCGTCATTCCCCGTATCGCATCTTCGGGAGAACAGCCTTGCCGCAGTGATATACGGGGAACTGCCAGCAAGTGAGGCAGGAGTGTACCGGAATGACTTCGAGTCGCTCCCCGGGCCGCAGGTCCGCCGCGAACTCCGGCGGCGCTGAAGCCACTCCATGCTCCTGCGAAAGCCGGAAAAGCGAGGCGTAGGTTCCGGGGCCCTCCGGCAGTGCGCCTGGGCGGACTACCAGCCCGTACGTGGGCTTCCCCAGCATCACCACCGACTCCTTCGAGAGGTGGACGGCGCCGCAGCGCACTACGATGCGGTCGGGGTACACCGCCGCAACGGTACAGCTCACTCTCGCGGCGACGTCCCCGATTCTGCAGGATCCTATGAGAACCTGCATCAGATCGTAGAAGACGAAATTGCCTGGCCTGATCTCGTCAATGCCCGGAAAGCTGTCCGCCAGCGAGCAGGTGGGAGTGTCGCCGCAGCTCGCCAAACACCCGGCGGCGCCGGCCGAAAGCGTCGCGCCCCTTGCGGCGGCCATCCTCTCCAGGGTTCTTTTATGGACCTCCATGACTTCGTGAGGCCCGCGCACCGAGTAGCTGTCTCCAGCATGGGTCAGTATGCCCCTGAATCCGAGCCTGTGCAGACCGCTCGTTCCTCTCACGAAGGACGAAATCGCTTCCGTGTCGTTCCATGGAATGCCCGTGCGGCCGCTGCCGCAGTCGATCTCCAGCCAGAGATCCACCGGAGAGTCCACCAGGCCCTCTATGCAGACCGCGGCTTCCGGCCTTTCCGCGAGAATCCCGAGGCGCACCCTGGAGGACAGCCGCCTTATCGCTTCAACATCGCCCGGCGACGCGGTGAATGCAACCAGGATATCGGTCCAGCCGGCTTCGGCGAAGTAAGAGGCCATCTCGAAGGACGAGACGGTGATCGAGGTCACTCCCGAGGCTCTGAACCATTCACCCACGGCACGGGAATGATGGGTCTTGAAATGCGGGCGGAGAGACACTCCGGCGGATGCGGCCCTGGCAGACATGGCCCTGATGTTGCGCAGGGCGATCGCCTTGTCGATATGCAATTCGGGCGCGCCGGGATAGCCCACGGTCAGCCCCCGAAAACCGAGAGAAGGGACTTGAGGAGTGCCCTGAAATGGTTCACAGCCTCGGGATCGCGGACAGAACCGCTCCAGACATGCCTGCCGAACCCGGCCTGCGCCAGCACATGCCCGCCGAGGGCGAGCTGGCCGATGGCGGTCCTGCCCGTGGCGAGCTGGCCCAGCCCGAAGTGATACGCAATCGCCGCCTGGCCTACGGCAATGAAGCCTGCGGCGGCCTGCCCAAGCGCAAGAATGCCGATGCAGGCCTGGCCGAATGCCATGAGCCCGGCGGAAACCTGCCCGATGGCGATGATGCCGACGGCTTTTCTTCCCACGGCTATGACGCCTTTCGCGGTGATCCTCCTGCCGGTTTCCGGACAGATGCCCCGGGTGTAGTGAACGAGCGGCAGGCCCATGAACTCGGAATGGGATCTGAACTCGGCGAAGTCGGCCCCGGAGGGGTAGAGATACCGCCTCCAGGTGCCGAGGGCGGTCTCGGTCACCTTGTAGTCGGGGGATTCGACGATCTCGTTGGTCAAGTCATACCGTCCGGCCATCGAGGAACGGACCGCCTCCCGGCAGGAGAACCGGCGACCGGGCTCGTCCGGCCCCTGAAGCGGGCATCGTCAGGAGCCCTTCCTGGCCTCCTTCTTGGCTTTCTTCTCGGCCCTCTTCTCCTTCAGAGACTTCCCGGACTTCTTCATGTCCTTCTTCGTGGACTCGCCCCTGTCCATTCCGCGGCTCATTTCATCTCCTTTCCAAGCGGCACCAGCGCCGGCTTCGGCACCCGCTCGATATTGAAACGGAGCCCCGCCCCCAAGTCAAGGGACGCTCCTACTCGTCATTCCTCCGGAGAACGGCGAGGAAGGCTTTCTGGGGTATGGCCACCGAGCCGACCATCTTCATCTTCCGCTTGCCCTCCTTCTGCTTCTCCAGCAGCTTGCGCTTGCGGGTGATGTCGCCCCCGTAGCACTTGGCCGTGACATCCTTCCGGAAGGGCTGGATGGTCTCCCTCGCGATGATGGTGCCGCCGATGGCGCCCTGGACGGGGATCTTGAACTGCTGCCTCGGTATCTCCTTCGCGAGGTTCTCGCAGGCACGGACGGCCCATTCCCTCGCTCTGTCGCGGTGCACGAGCATGGACAGGGCGTCCACCTTCTCGTGGTTCACAAGAATGTCCAGCCTGACGAGGTCCACGGGCCTGTAGTCGGAAGGCTCGTAGTCGAACGAGCCGTAGCCCTGCGTCACCGACTTCAGCCTGTCGTAGAAGTCGTACACGACCTCGGAAAGCGGCAGTTCGGCAGTGATCTCCACCCTCTGCCTGCCCACGAACATGCACTTGTAGTTCTCGGACTTGCGGTCCTTGAGAAGCTGGGTGACGGGGCCGATGTATCTGTCGGGCATGATAATCGAAGCCCTGATGAAAGGTTCCTCCGCCGTCTCGATCCCCGATGCATCGGGGTAGTGCAGCGGGTTGTCCACCCACAGCACCTCTCCCGAAGTCATCGTCACGCGGTACAGGACTGTCGGCGCGGTGAGCACCAGCGAGAGGCCGAACTCCCTCTCCAGCCTCTCCTGGACGACCTCGAGATGCAGAAGACCGAGAAAGCCGCATCTGAAGCCGAACCCGAGGCCGGCGGAGCTCACCTTCTCGAATACCAGTGAGGCGTCGTTCAGCTTCAGCTTCTCTATCGAGGAGGCGAGGTCTCCGTAGTCCTCGGTGGAAATGGGGAATATCGAAGAGAATACGACGGGCTTCGCCTCCTTGTAGCCTGCGAGGGGCTCGGCAGAGGGCCTTGCCGCATCGGTGACGGTGTCGCCCGAGCGCACGTCGCTGACCGACTTGATTCCGGCGATTAGATAGCCCACCTCGCCCGCCTCGAGGGCCTGGCAGGGCTCGCGTCTGATGCGGAGGCGCCCGATCTCCTCAACCCTGTAGTCGGAGCCGGCGGCCAGGAGGCGAACGGTCGAGCCTTGCCGGATCGTGCCGTCAACCACCCTGATGTAGACCACCACCCCCCGATAGGGATCGAAGAAGCTGTCGAACACCCTGGCCCGGAGCGGCGATCCGGGGTCGCCGGCAGGCGCGGGAACCCGCTTCACGATGGCTTCCAGGAGAAGATCGACGTTCTGCCCGGTTTTGGCGGACACGAGGATCGCATCGTCGGGGTCGAGGCCCAGCTCGTGGTCGAGTTCGTCCCTCACTTCGTCGATGTTCGCCGAGGGCAGATCTATCTTGTTGATGACCGGGATGATTGCCAGGTTCTGCTCCATGGCCTTGTAAAGATTCGCCAGTGTCTGCGCCTCGACTCCCTGCGCGGCGTCGATTACCAGCAGCGCGGCTTCGCAGGAAGCCAGCGCGCGCGAGACCTCGTAGGAGAAGTCAACGTGCCCCGGCGTATCGATGAGGTTGAGTTCGTACTCGCGACCGTCCGATGCGGCGTACCTCATCGTGACGGCGGTGCTCTTTATCGTGATGCCCCGCTCGCGCTCGATGTCCATGGTGTCGAGCATCTGGTCGTGGAATTCGCGCTCGCTCACCGTGTGGGTGGCCTGGAGAAGCCTGTCTGCAAGAGTGGACTTGCCGTGGTCTATGTGCGCGATGATGCAGAAGTTCCTGATTCGGTCGTTCATTGCCTTCCCGTCGGTTGCGGGAATATGCGCTGGCGGGGCACCCTGGAACAGCACGGGTTGCACGCGAGCATCGCATCAATGTAGTTTTCCCCTCGAGCGAACCCGACCCGAAGGGCCTGTAGCACCCCGCCATGGCCCGGGGGCGAAAGGGTGCCGCCGGAAACAGCGGCGCCTCCCGTGTTTGGAAAGGGATGCGCTCGATGACCGCACACGGTGGCCAGTCCACCGGTGCTGTTCGTGCGCGACTTCTCCAGAGCGGGAAAGAACAGAGCCGGGGCGAACGATCCGAAAGGTGGGGACATGGCCCGTCTTCCGAGGTTCCTCTTTCTCTCCATTCTCGCCCAGAGCCTGCTGACCGCCGGATGCGGAGAGCGGCCCGAAACCGACCAAGGCATAGAGGCCGATTCGACGGCGGGCGACGCCCTGGACAATCCGTCTGTCTCTCCGGGCCGGCGTGAGCCCGTCGAGAGGCTCCTGCTGGCGACCACCACCAGCCTCTACGACACGGGCCTCTGGACCGTCCTTGAGCCCATGTTCGAGGATCGCTGCGGCGTGGAGCTGGACATCCTCTATGCCGGCACCGGCAAAGCTCTGGAATGGGGCATGGGCGGCGATGTGGACGTCGTGGTGGTGCACGACCGCGCCAGCGAGGACCAGTTCATTGCCGACGGTTACGGCCTGTCGCGCACCGTCTTCGCCTACAACTACTTCGTGGTCGTCGGCCCTGCAGACGATCCTGCCGGGATCGCCGGCATGGCTCCCGAGTCCGCCTTCGTGACCCTGTACGAGAACGGGACCGTTCCCTTCATCTCCCGCGGTGACGAATCCGGCACCCACGCCATGGAGCAGAGGCTCTGGGCGGCGGCCGGACTCGACTACGAGACAGTGAGGACATCAGGTGACTGGTACGTGGAGGCAGGCGCCGGCATGGGCCAGACCCTGAACATGGCGAACGAGATGCGCGGCTACACCCTCAGCGACATCGGCACTTTCCTTGCCTACCGGGGCGACATAGACCTCGACATCCTCATCGAGCAGAGCCCTGCAACCCGGAACGACTACGCCGTGATCCCGGTCGCCGCGGCAAGCGATTCGCTGATGGCGGCCAACATGGTGACCTTCCTGACGTCCCCCGACATCCAGGCCGTCATCGACGGCTACTGCCTTGAGCAGTACGGGTGCCACCTCTTCTACGCGGGGGCCGGGCAGGTCCTGTAGAATCCGATGGAACGGCTGGCGGAATCCTTTTCGATTGCTCTGAGGCTCATCCTCACGGCCGATCCGACCGTTGCGGAGATCACATTCAGGACTCTCGCAATCTCCGCCGGCGCCACACTGGCGGGCGTGCTGCTCTTCATGCCCCTGGCCTGCCTCCTCCACTTCTCCTCATTCCCCGGCAAGGGCGTCCTCCTCTGCTTCATCCAGGCTCTCTACGGAGTGCCGACGGTCTCGATAGGTCTGATCGTATTCCTCGTCTTCTCCCGCACGGGGCCGCTGGGTTCGCTGTCGCTCCTCTTCACCCCGCAGGCGATCGCAGCGGCCGAATTGCTCCTGATCGCCCCCGTGCTCATCGGACAGGTGGTGGCTTCCCTGAAGGGCGTGCCGCCCGACGCGCTCGACACGATACGCTCGCTCGGCGCAGGCAGGCTCATGTCGGCGCTGGTCATCCTTCGCGAGGCCCGTTTCTCCGTGCTGTCCGCGGTATTCCTCGCGTTCGGCAGGGCGATCTCCGAGGTGGGTGCCGCGATGATGGTGGGCGGCAACATCGCGGGACGCACACGAACACTCACGACAGCCATCTCGCTGGAGGTCGGCAGGGGCGAGACTTCGCTCTCCATCGCACTCGGGATCATCCTGCTGGCTCTCGCGCTCATCGTCAGCACCGCCGTGCACTGGACCGGGCAGAGGAAGCCGTGAGAATCAGGCTGTCAGGAGTGGAGAAGTCCTTCGGACGGCGCGGCGTCCTCCGGGGAATCTCGCTCGACGTGGAGGAGGGGGGCTTCTTCGTTCTGATTGGGCCCACCGGTTGCGGCAAGACCACGGTGCTGAAGCTGGTGGACCTCCTGCAGAGGCCCGACCGCGGCCTCCTGGAGATAGACGGCGCGGACATGGAAAGGGCTTCCGGACGCGCGAGGTCCGCCTGCAGAAAGCGGATGGCCATGGTGATGCAGAGGCCCTACATGTTCGCGGGCACGGTGGAGAGAAACGTCGTCATGGGCCTTTCGATGAGGCGCTCCGGCCGGGACGAGGGAGCTTTCAGAGGAGCTCTGGAGTCGATGGGGCTGGCCGGTTTCGAACACAGGGAGGCGCGCACGCTCTCGGGCGGCGAAGTACAGAAGGCCGCCATCGCCAGGGCGATAGTCACGAGACCCGAGATCCTTCTCCTCGACGAACCGATGAGCTCGGTGGATCCAGGGGCAAGGCCGGAGATCAGATCGCTTCTCCGGCGCCTGCATCGCGACACCGGGATGACGGTGGTCATGGCCACGCACGACTTCGCGGACGCCCTCGCGCTCGGAACGGGAGGAGCCGTGATACTCGACGGTTCGACCGCCCAGCAGGGCTCCATGGACGACATCTTCCGGAAGCCGTCTTCTCCCGCGGTGGCCCGCTTCGTGGGGATGAGGAACATCCTCCATGCCCGGTTCGAGGGGCGGACGGCATGGTGCGGCGCTCTCGAGATAAGGCTTCCCGAACCTGCGAGCCTTGTCTCCGGCTATCTGGTGGTTCCTCCGGAGGCAGTCACGGTGGCTGTTTCGAAACCGGAGTCGAGCCAGAGGAACGTCTTCCCGGCGCGGGTGATCGAGGTCGAGCGGACCGGCTCGACCTGCATGGTCCATCTCGACCTCGGGGGTGCGGCTCTCTGCGCGCAGATCACATCAGAGTCGTTCGAGGAGATGCGGATGAGCCCCGGGCTGGAGCTGTACGCCGCCTTCAAGGCCACCGCGATCAGGGTGCTGGAGTAGCCTCGTCCTCCCCTTCGGAGGGCTCCTCCTCGATCAGGTCATCGTCATCGGGAGAAGAGAGCCGAGACGCTCCCGGCTCCTCGAAGGATCCCTCCAGGGACTCGACCGATCTCAGGCGCCTGACGAGCACCCGGCTCCTCCGGCTGGTCGTATCCAGCGAGTTCTTCGCCGTCGCGAGATGCTTCGACGCCCTGTCCAGGGCATCCTCGAACTTCTCGAACTCATGCTTAACGCCGGCAAGAACCTTCCATGCCTCGCTGGATCTCTTCTCGATCGCGAGAGTCCTGAAACCCAGGCGAAGGCTGGTCAGCATGGCCAGGAGGGTCACCGGCCCGGCGACGAGTATCCGGTAGGAGTTCTGCAGGCGCTCCACCGTTCCGGGCCTCCTGAGGACCTCTGCATAGAGGCCCTCGGTGGGGAGGAACATGATCGCGAAGTCCGTGGTTTCGGGGGGGCTGACATACTTCTCCTGGATCTCCCGGGCGCTGGCCTCGATCTTCCGGGCCAGACCTGCGGAGTGGGCTTCAGCCGCGACCTGGTCTCCCGCATCCAGTGCCTCCATGAGCCTCTGATAGTCCTCGGTCGGGAACTTCGAGTCTATCGGCAGCCACACGCATGAATCGGCTCCCTCGCCTCTTCCGGGGAGCTTCACGGCGTACTCGACCATTGCGTCGCTGTCGCGGCGGACCTTCACGTTCCTTGAGTACTGCTCGGGCGCCAATGCCTCCTCCAGCAGGGCGCCTATCTGCATCTCCCCCCATGTTCCCCTTGCCTTGACATTGGTGAGCACCTTCTTGATGTCGCCCACGCCGGCCGCCATCACCTGCATCTCCCCCAGGCCCTTCTGCACAGCCTCGAGGCTCTCCCTGACCGAGGCGAAAGATCTGGCGAACCCGGTCTCCAGCGACGCGTTCAACTTTTCCT
Source organism: Candidatus Fermentibacterota bacterium (assembly GCA_012523605.1). Lineage (GTDB taxonomy): Bacteria > Fermentibacterota > Fermentibacteria > Fermentibacterales > Fermentibacteraceae > JAAYTY01. Next base: position 3,686 of record JAAYTY010000075.1, on the reverse strand, counting down.
CGACGACCTTCCTGATCTCTTCCATCTGTCTGCCGTTGGCTTCCTCGAGCGCCTTCATGCGCGCCTCAATGAGCTGTCTGCCGCTCTCGGCATCGCGCCTTGCGTTCGCAACGAGGGCGTCGGTGCTGGCCCGGAGGGACTCGATCTTCTCGGCCTGGGCCTTCCCTATCTCACCGATGGCCGACGAGGCCGACGAGGCGCTCGCGGCCAGGAGCCCCGCGAGTTCGGTGCGGAGAGACGCGGCCGATTCGGCGGCATCCTTCCTTGCCTGCCTCAGCTCTTCCCGGAGCCTGCTTTCGAGTTCCGGATCGCTCCGGGATCGGGACCGGACGATCAGCACGGCCAGCATCGCAACGGCGGCCATGGACGACAGGGCTGCCGCGATCAGGAATGCGGTATCCATTCACTCTCCCCGGCAGGGGTTGCACCGACCCGGATCACCGAGTGTACGAGAGTGCGGGAGCCGGGTCAACGAGCGCCCGGGACCGCGCTTCCACCGCCGCCCCCCGCGGACTGCATATTGGGGCTTCGGGGAGGGAGGTCGCGCATGGGGATGAGGGAGTTCACTACGCTCAGGCTCGTAAAGAGCGAGGACCTGAACCACCACCAGACGCTGTTCGCCGGCAGGGGTGCGGAATGGTTCGTGGAGTCGGGGTTCATAGCGGCGTCGAGCCTCGTAGATCCGAGATTCCTGGTGTGCGTGAAGATCCATGGAATGAGGTTCAAGAAGCCCGTGAAGTCCGGCGATACGGTCTGCTTCACGAGCAGAGTGGTCCATGCCGGACGCACCAGCCTCGTGTCCCAAGTGAGGGTCTGCATCATGGATGAAGCCGATACCGTTGTTGAAGGCTTCGTGAGCTTCGTGCACGTTGATTCGGCCACCAGGCCGGCTCCTCACGGGATCGTGGTGGAACCTTCCACGGACGAGGAGAGAAGGATCTCCGCCGAAGCGGCGGAGCTGGTCAGCAGGAGAGACTGAACGAAGCCGGAGGGTCTCCGGCCGAAGGGAGGCCAGGATGTCGGTCGAAGTCAGAAAACCGCGCGAAGGCGAGCTGGAAGAGCTCGGAGTCGCGGGCTGGCCGGTATGGACCTGCCCGCCGTCATCGTTCGACTGGAGCTACGACGACAGGGAGACCTGCTACATCCTGGAGGGCGAGGTGACGGTCGCGACGCCTGACGGTGAGGTGTCGTTCGGGAAGGGGGACCTCGTAGTGTTCCCGAAGGGGCTGAACTGCACCTGGAACGTGCGGAAGGCCGTCCGGAAGCACTACAGATTCGGCTGAGACTCCTGCCTCGGCCCGCCCAGCCCGGCGGCCCTTCCGGGAGGCGTCACTCCCTCCGTCTCCCTTGCCGCGGTTTCCGCAAGGTCCGCCTGACGGCCGGACTTCACGGCGTTCTCGACGTCGTTCCCGGCTCCCGACGCCATGGCCTTCTCCAGAACCCTCTCCGCCTCCTTCCGTGCCTCTGAACCGGCCGCGGATGCTGACGCGACCGAAGCCGCGATTCTCGCGGCACGCACGGGCTTTCCTGTCTCGACATGGATGTCGGCCATTTCGACGAGAGCGAAGGCGACAAGAGGAAGAAGGCCGATCTCCAGACCCTCGGCCGAGGCCAGAGTGAAGTGCTCCAGCGCCTTCCGCCTCCGGTCCAGTTCCAGCATCGCTTTGGCGATGTTGATATGGCAGAGGACTATGCCCTCCCTGTCGCCTATGGATTCCGAAAGAGCCAGCGATTCGCCGAACATCGGAAGAGCCTTCTCCGCATCACCGGTTCTCAACGAGACAAGGCCCAGGTTCGCGATGCAGTTGGCGATCCCCCAGGTGTGCCCCAGCATGCGGTAGAGCGCAAGGCTGCTCCGATAGAACACTCCGGCCTGCTCCATAAGCTTCTCTTCCAGCGCGGCATTCCCGAGATTCAGAAGGCATAAGGCCTCTCCGGCGACATCTCCTGTCTCCCTGAAGATCTCCCTGGCCTCGAGACCGGGCTTCATTCTTTCCTCGAATGGAGCATCGCCTCCATGCTGGATCATTCGGGAAAGCGCTCTCGCGACAGTCAGCCGGTCTCCGGACCGCCTGGCCAGTTCGAGAGCCCTCTCCGCCAGGATTCTATTGTTCTCGAGATCGCCGGTTAGCTCCTTGATCCAGGACATAGTACCGGTGCATCTGGACGCGATCACCAGGTCTCCCGCGGACTCGGCCAGGGCCAGGCATTCCTCCAGAACCGCGAAGGACTCCCTGTACATCGCCAGTTTCTCCAGACAGTATCCCTCTCCAAGAGCCAGCCGCGCGCGCAGGGCCTCCTTCTCCTCGAGTGCGAGAATCCGGCCCTTTCTGAAGAAACTCAGACCTTCGCGGTAGGCGCTCCTCGAAAGCGCCTCCTCGCCTGCCGTCGCGTACATCGCCGCCGCCCTGCCGTTCTCCCTGGCCACCTCGTGGTGGTGGGCTATCACACCGGCGAATGCGGGCAGCGATCTTCCGACGGTCTTCTCGAGCCAGGCCGCAGCCGCCGAATGGGCCTTCCTCCTGTCTATCAGCCTGACGCTCTCGTACACCGCATCCCGGAGGATCGCATGCCTGAACCTGTACTCGCCCGCCGAGGAGAACGAGGAGACGGGGCTTCTAGTCAGCAGACCCTCCGAGCAGAGCTTCTCCAGGGATGCACCGACATCCTCCACAGGAACGCCGGTCATCGCAGCGACTGCCGAGTCCCAGAAGAGCTCGCCCATGACGGAACCCATCCCGAGAACCCGGAGGCGCGACTGTTCTATCCGGTCGATGCGGGCCTGCAGGACGCCCCTGAGGGTGACGGGCGTTCCCTGCGCGTCCATCCTGAACACCTCGCCCCTGGATGCGGCTTCGCTGACCGCTCCGACCATCTCCTCGATGAAGAAGGGATTCCCGCCGGCTCTGGCCGTGACGGCAGACAGCTCGCCCGGAAGCACCGACTGTCCCGCGAGCATCTCCGCCATCCTGTCGGCTTCATCCTGCGAGAGCGGCTGCAGGTCCAGGCGGCGGTCGAAGGACGAGCTGGAGAGCCCGGGGATCCTCTCGTCGAGCCAGGGCCTGGCGGTCAAGAGCATCAGAAGCCCGGTCTCGGCCCAGGGCACCGTTAAGCCCAGGAGCACTTCGAGGGAGGGTTCGTCGGCCCAGTGAATGTCCTCGAACATCATCACCGAGGTCCTGCCCGGAGGCGCCAGGGAGGCGACCACCCTTCGCAGGAACTCGATCCGGAGGCCCGGGCTTCCTCCAGATCCGCACTCCAAGCCCGGAAGGCTGTCCAGCCCCGCCAGGCACAGCGCCTCGCGCAGCTCCCTGTCGCCCAGCCTTCCCATGGCGGCCGAGCCGAGCCGTTCGAGAGCGATGGCAGGCGCCTGGTCCTGGGTGATTCCGGCCGCGCCGAGCAGGATGTCCCTCACGAGTCTGAAAGGGCTGCCGGCGCTCTCCGGATACGCCCGGACGCGCACCATGACGGCACCGTCCGGGAGCTGCCTTCCGATCTCCCGCAGAAGCCTCGACTTTCCGATGCCGGGCTCTCCGCTCACGAGCACCCGCCTCACCGTCCCGGGAGCGGTTTTTTCGATGTCCTCCCGGAGGAGTTCCATCTCCTTCCGCCTGCCCACCAGGGGCAGGTCCCTGCCGAGCCCTCTCGAGGGATCTACGAACTTCCGCGGCAGCCTCCTTTTCACG
>JAAYTY010000074.1 GCA_012523605.1 Candidatus Fermentibacterota bacterium | reverse complement strand
TGGCAGCTGCACTCTCCATGGCGTCATCAGAGTATCTCTCACAGAAGGCGGACCAGACAGGCCGGGAGCCTGCAAAAGCTGCGCTCTACACGGGGGGCGCATATATTTTCACGGTCTTTCTCCTCGTCGTACCGTTCCTCCTGATGGGCAACCCGTTCAGCGCCCTCGTCGTCTCTTTGATCACTGCGGTTGCCATTATCGTCTGTTTCACATTCTATACTTCGGTTGCAGGCGGTCTCCCATTCTGGAGGAGATTTCTCGAGATGGTTGCCATATCACTTGGTATTGCGGGAGTATCGTTCCTTATCGGCCTGCTGATACGGGGGCTGTTCAACGTCGATGTATGAAGCCGGCTCCCTCCTCCTGCCGGGCAAGGAGCAATGGATACCGTATCCGGTATCTCTCGAGGCAGTGGTCAAGCTCATATCCCACGTTCTGTTCAGGACAAAGGAAGAAGAAGACGACCTGTCCATCCGAGATCCATGAGGGAAGAATCCCGGTATGCTCGAAGAGCGATGCACACCTGTGCTCGATATAGGCAATCCGGGGCGTCCTTGGAATGTGCTGGTAAATCATCAGCAGGGAACCCGGTCCGAGGGAGCGGGCGATAAGACTGACTTCGGAATAGAGGAGGTGTCCGGCACCCGGACTGGCGACCTCGAGGCCAGTGTCGGGATCCAGGAATACGAGGGTGTGCGGGAGTCCATGGACTTTTTTGGCAATGCGCGAGAAATATGCCCCTCTGCCGCGGTGAGTGAAACGCGCCCTGTAAAAGCTGACCTCGCACGATTTCTCCTGAAAATAGTCGCGTACCATGAAGCAGTCCCGGGATTTGCGCATGCGAAGCTTCGAGAGGAAATCTGCAAGACCGGCATTCAGATTCCCGGCTCTTGTACGAAAATATCCTGTTCTCCGGCCGTGCCCTGACCCGTCATCCGGGGTGAGCATGGGAATGAAAAAAGCCTGTGTGAGGGATGGGAGAGAGGAAAGCAGCGTCTCGATGAGGTCGTACTTGAAGAGGTCCCGTGTATCACCCAGGTACTGGTGCTTCATCGGGAAGAGTTCTCTTGCGGGACGGGAAAGAAACCTTCCGGTGTTTTCATGAAGATGAGGAGAAAAGATGACGGATACAGGGTCCCACCCGGATGGGGGGACAGGCATATTCCTGCAGCCGCCGGATCACCCGGTCTTTAACTTATAGAGGGGTTTTCGTGCATCCTTGAAATTGAATTTTGCCACAATCAGTCCGCTCTGCCTGAGCTTGTTTAAGGCATTGCGTATGGTCCGTGGTGAAAATGCCACCCTGCCGATGATCTCGTTCAACGTCCGCTCTTTTCCATCGCCGAGCAGCTTGAATACTGCCTGTGCAGAGGAGGGGAGGCAGTCGATGCTGTTGACTGGCCCCCTGATGTCCGGCCCATTCACCTGGGCTGGGGTTGATGCCAGTGTCATGAATTTTTTCCTGTGTTCATGAGAGGTTCGATAGTCGTTCTCTCCGGGATGTCTTCCCACATTATTCGCGGGAATATAATCCCTGGATGCGTGCCGGTTGCCCGGGTCATGGGCGGGTGGCACTCACTTCGTTCGGGTGTATACGAACATTCTACTATATACGAACTATAATTATATATATTTTTGCCCCCACTGAGATGTGAGAACTGACGCCATGTCCACTCCCCTTCGCAATCAGGACAGTCCCGGGAGGTATATACAGATCGTAGCCTCCGATCAAGGCCTCACGTCAATTGACAGCCAGCTGAAGGGAAAGATCCTCGAGATGCTTCAGGAGAAGGACATGGATTTTGAAGAGATTGTCGCCAGGTCCGGAAGGGCGAAATCGACAATATCTGCCCACATGAAAGCCCTCTCTCTTGCAGGTATCACCACCACCAGGCCCGATCCGAGGGATGCGAGGAAACGGATATTCTCCCTGAACGGGCGGGTCCTTGTCCGGGCTCACACGGATGATACCGAACTGCTCTGGGCCGATCGATTCTTTCCTGATGCGCTTCCCGGCGATGCAACCACGAGAGATGTCTTCCGTTTCATCCTTACATCGCTTCGCGTGAGCCTTCTTGCGGAAGGGATCAGCATATACCCGATACTCGAGAGGGCCGGGCGGAAAGCCGGCGCAAGACATCGCGACCCGCTCCGCGCCGACCTGGAAGACGGGCGAAAACGCCGCCCGAAAGGTCGGTGGCACAGGACAGACACCGCGAAATCCAAGCCTCAGTCGCCCAGAAACCACAGGTACAGATGCGGCTCAGCTTCTACTCGTTGGGCCAAGGTCGCCACGCAACCGAGAATGGCTGCGGCTTCGGGGTCGGCTTGGCGTTGCACTTCGCCGAGTTCCTGCACAAGGAGAGCGGCCTGCTGGCGATTGAACATCGTGTCTCCGTAGGGGTCGATGTAGCGCAGAAGGCGCGTCCAGTCAGCACCAGCCAGTACTTTGGCAACCAAGCCCTTCGGGTCCGCAATGCGAGCGAGCACTTCGCCTGATTCCGACCGCAGTTCAATGTTTATCCCCATCTTCTCCTACCCGTCCTGACAACCGTGCGCCGCATCTATGGGGCGCCGGGGAAGGCGGTCACCAGCACGCCGTCTGGTGTCGTTATCACGGTGTACGTCCGCGTGAGGGTTCCGGTCGCCCGGTCGATGCCTACTGGGCCAGTCGTGGATTGGAGGGTACGAGCAAGGTTGCCGTTGGCTTGACGAACAGCGGGAGCAGTCTCCGCCTGTCGTATCGCCTGTCGCGCGGTGTCGGCATCCAGAAAAACACTCCGTCCCTCAGTCATGGTGCCTCCAGGGACGTGGCGATCCGCAATGTGCTGCCACGCAGTTTCATCGAACACGATTCTGGGTTCGCCGACTCTCGGAGAAGGCGGCTCGGCTGCGCCCCGAAAGATTCGACTCAGGACAGTCGCCTCCAAGCCGTAGACCACCCCCTTGGCAGCCGCCCGGATGTACTCCCGCGCGGTGTCCGACAACTCGGCGCCCACCACGTCCTCGACCACGAACTCAGCCACCGACTCGACGACATCGGCAACCGCGCTGGCGGGTGCATCCAACGCCTCGTTGACTGCGGTTCCGGCGCGGACCAGGGGATCCACGATGTCGCTCACGACCTCGCCGGTCTCCGGACTTCCCAGCGCGCCGATTGCGCCGGCAACCAAGCCCTCCGGGGTGTTGGTGGGCAGCGGTTCCCCTCCGTGGACGCCGTGGGGATAGCCTGCTGGTGCCGGTGCGAAGGCGTCCGCAGGATCGGCGGCAGGATCGGGACCCTCGGTTGCCCCCGCACAGGCCGTTCCGGCGTCCGCAACAGGGGCAGGCTCCTCCACTGGTGGAGAGACGATTCCGGCATCGACGCTCTGCTGGCCATCAGGGTCGACAAGAAGGACAGGAGAGTTGTGACAAGGTCGGTATGTGTCGTTGTCGGCCTCGACGAGGCCCTGCACCGCCAAGGGATCCGCGCTCACCCACCTCCCCAACCTGGCATCCAGCGACCTCGCGCCGAAGTACGCTAAGCCGACGCCGCGGTCGCGCTCCTTCCCCGTGAACTCGTAGCGCGGGACGAAGGCGGGGGGTGCGTCGAGGGCCACGCGGGGGAGAGTCTGCTCCTCGGCGCCGTAGGGAAGCTGGGAGAGAATCTGCGAGACGGACCCGAGGTCGGCGT